>BBEG01000031.1 GCA_001312645.1 Rhodococcus sp. JCM 9791 | reverse complement strand
CCACCCGCGCACCCATCGCGAACGCCAGGTGCCCGCCGAGGGTGCCGCCGAAGCCGATCATTGCGGTTGCGACCGTGCTCGCTGCTACTGCAGCGGGACGGTCGCCTCGCCGTCGTCCCAGGTAGGACAGACCCATCAGGGCGATGCCGGTTCCGTTGACCGCAGCATGGACCAGCCCGACCCGTCGTTGCTGTGTGTCGCATTCCGCGAAGTCGGCCCAGCCGGTAAGCGCGGACGGCAGCGCTGCGACCAACCCGAGCCCGATCAGCTGCCGTGCGGTCTCCGGTTTGCGGAAGACGAAGTCGAACAGCGGCGCACACGACCAGGCACCGATCGGGATCGCAACCAGTGCGGGGTGCAGTGGATGGCCCGGAGCCACGTCACCGCGCAACAGGTCACCCGGTACGCCTGCGGTAATACGTCGGACAACATCTCGGACCACCGTCGACGGTCGATCGAGTGCTGTCGCGGACTCCAGTGTCGAGAACAATCCGGTCATGGGTCGCGAGTACCTCAGATGAAAGGTTCGAAACACTCGACACTGGCGATTGTTCGCCCGATCCGGTTTCGGGCACTGTCAGCCGGGTAGCTGGGGAGTGCAGTCGCAGCATGTGCTCTGTTCCGTTGACAATCGCGCGCACGCGTCTCTTGCGCTGAGGAGGATTCGATGACCCGTCAGAACGTCGCAGATACCTGCTCGAACGGTTGCGTACCTGGGGAGTCGAGCACGTATTCGGATACGCAGGAGACGGGATCAATGGCATTCTCGCCGCCTGGGAGCGGGCTGGGAACAATCCGCGATTCGTTCAGGCTCGGCACGAGGAGATGTGTGCGTTCGAAGCCGTCGGATACGCAAAATTCTCGGGACGCCTCGGGGTGTGTATCGCCACCTCCGGACCTGGTGCGATACATCTTCTCAACGGCCTCTACGACGCCAAACTCGACCACGTACCGGTGGTCGCGATCGTCGGACAGACCGACCGTTCCGCCATGGGCGGCTCGTACCAGCAGGAGGTGGACCTGCTCAGCCTGTACAAGGATGTCGCCAGCGATTACGTACAAGTAGTCACGGTCCCCGAGCAATTGCCCAACGCCCTCGACCGGGCCATCCGGACAGCAATGACCCGGCACGCTCCCACCGCGCTGATCATTCCGGCGGACGTGCAGGAACTCGACTACTCCCCACCGACCCACGAGTTCAAGATGGTGCCCTCGAGTGTGGGCTTCGATATCCCGACGCTCGCCCCCGGCGACGCCGCGGTGGTGCGGGCCGCGGAGATCCTCAACTCCGGCAGCAAGGTTGCTCTCCTGGTCGGGCAGGGTGCGCGCGGCGCGCACGAGGAGATCGCACACGTTGCCGATCTGCTCGGCGCCGGCGCAGCCAAAGCGCTGTTGGGCAAGGATGTGCTTTCCGATGAACTGGGGTGGGTCACCGGAGCGATCGGGCTGCTCGGCACGCGCCCGAGCTACGAGATGATGGCCGGCTGCGACACCCTTCTGACCATCGGCTCCTCCTTCCCGTACGCCCAGTTCCTACCCGAATACGACCAGGCCCGCGGTGTACAGATCGACATCGACGGTCACATGATCGGGATGCGCTACCCGAACGAGGTCAATCTGGTCGCCGATGCGAAAACAGCTTTGCAGGCATTGATTCCGCATTTGTCCCGGAAGGAGGACCGATCCTGGCGGGAGGAGATCGAGGCGAACGTGGCGCGTTGGTGGGAGACCATGGAGATGCAAGCGCAGGTGGACGCCGATCCTGTCAACCCGCTGCGGTTGTTCGCCGAACTGTCGCCTCGCCTACCCGACGACGCGATCGTCACCGCAGACTCAGGCTCGGCGGCCAACTGGTACGCGCGCCAATTGCGGTTCCGTGGTCGGATGCGAGGTTCCCTCTCGGGAACTCTGGCGACCATGGGGCCCGGCGTCCCCTACGTAATCGGAGCGAAGTTCGCGCACCCGGATCGTCCCGTGATCGCGTTCGCCGGCGACGGCGCGATGCAGATGAACGGGCTCGCCGAACTGATCACTGTCGAACACTACTGGCAGGAGTGGGATGATCCCCGGCTCATAGTCGCGATTCTGCACAACAACGACCTGAATCAGGTGACCTGGGAGATGCGAGCGATGTCCGGTGCACCCAAATTCGTACCTTCGCAAACCATTCCGGATGTCGACTACGCGGCGTTCGCCGAGAGTCTCGGCTTGCGCGCCGAGACGGTCACCGAACCCGGCCAACTCGCCGCGCGTGGGACAAGGCGCTCTCAGCGGATCGGCCCACCGTGCTGGACGTGCACACCGACCCGAACATGCCGCCGATCCCGCCGCACGCGACCTGGGAACAGTTCAAGTCGGCCGCTTCTGCGGTCCTGCACGGGGACGAGGACGCCTGGGGGTTCATCACGACCGGTGTCAAGACCAAGGCGCAGGAATTTCTCCCGCACAACGACGACTGACCGAGTATTCGTATTCGACGTTGCGTGACCCCAGTTCCGCCCTTCCATTGCCAATATAGCTGCAGCGCAATGTGTCCGGAAACCATTGTGTATCGATACCGGTGCCTGCGCTCGAGATACGTCAGCTCGGACGGTGTCGTCGATCGTTGTCGTCGGAGTCGTCGGTGTACCTACGATTTCTAGAAATCGGTGTCGATGCACGCCAGGCGGTCACCTGCCATTCCGGCCTCACCCGGTCCTGTCATGGTGTGCTGTGCGTGGAGCACCACAGAATTGGCCTCATCGTCGCGGAACTCCCAGTCGACGGTCGTCGACGCTTGCGCGGCGCCGTTCTCGTCGGTCGTGATGTCGAGCCAGATCTCGTTCTGGGGGTTCGCATAGGCCGGGTCCGTCGACGGTGCGTCCGGGGTGGCCGCGGGGTCGGGGTCGTTCTGGTAGTGCGGTCCCGAGTCCGACGGTTGCGGCCCGCACGGCAAGGTGTGCACGTGCACGCCGAAGTCGCGGCTCGGTGCCAGACCCGTCGCGTCGAGGGTGATCGTCGTGCGGCCGTCCTGGTCCTCGGAGTCGACCCTCACCACCGAGCCCACCGGCACGGCGGCTTCGTCGTAGGTGAAGGCATTGTCGTCGTCGCCGGCGGCCTCCCCGGGTGCCTGGAAGGCGCCGGCCATCCCGGGTGCGGGGTGGGTATGTCGTCGGTGGTCGTTTCGGTGGTGGTCAGAGGTGGTGTTTCGACGGTGGCGTCGTCGGTTGTCGCTTCGTCGTCGCTGCAACCGGTGGCGACGAGAGCGGCCAGTGACACTGCCGCGATCAAGGTGGTGTGTCGTGTGTTCATGAATGTCGCGTACCCGCGACGTACAGGTCCGAACCCAGGATTTCGTCACGACGTGTGTATCCCGCAAAAGTGGGAACCCGAAGATCATGACGCACAGCGGTGGCCTCGCCCAGCCGGACGCCCGAGCAGCGGGACACCTGCTCGCTGTCCTGGACGAGCGTGACAACGGAACGCTGGTCCGAGTGGTGTGCGATCTCGCAGCCGCGAACAGGTACTCAGCGGCGTCGGACGGAGTCCGTTACGACCGCGTACTCGCATGGGTGGTCACGAGGATCGCAGAAATCATCATCGAACCGCTGGAGTGGGGGCCTCAGGAACCAGCGGAATACAAGGTCGGCTTCCGCACACTCGACGGCCATGCCGTCGATTTCGCCGATGCCCCACCCGCGGTCCAGTGCGTTGTCCGGGCCGTGACAGCAGAACTCGCCGACGACAGTGACTCTGTCGGGACGGCCCTCGAAGATGCCGACCACGCGTCTGCCTCGCTACGCGCCGATATTCTCCTCGAAGCGCTGGCTCTGCTGGATCGCCTGCTCGATGCGCGGCTGCGGCACGCAACAGCAGAATGAGGTCAGTGATTCCTCAATGCGTCGATGAGTTCGTCCTTCGTCATCTTCGAGTACCCGGTGACACCGATTTCCTTTGCCCGCTCCTTCAACTCGGGCACGGTCCGTTCCTCATAGTCAGCGGCCTTGCCGCCCTTGTGTCCGACCGACGAGCGTCCTTCGTTCGCCGCGGCATTGGAGATACGTGCGGCCTTCTCCTTCGAGTCACCCTCGTCCCGCAGTTCCTCGTACAACTCCTGATCCTTCAGATGCGGATCAGAACCCTTCTTCGGCATGACAGTCCTCCTCGCTGGTCACCTCCACGCATACCCGGGGGCTTCACCGTAAAACCCGGGTCGGCATTTCGCACGAATCCCGGCGCGTGCGTCCTGATCGTGGGAGATTCGGACGGTGGGCACTGCCGACCGAATCCCCGACTCGGTACTGGACGATGTCGGGACTTTTGCACGTACGCCGACCGTCGCCTGGCTTCGACGAGGTGCGGTCGTGCTCCTTGCCGTGATCGTCCTGGTCGGTCTCACCGGCCGATTAGGCGTGTACAGCGCGGCCACCCACGCATCCGGCGGTGGATACGAACTTCACCTCGAATATCCGCGGATCGCGCGACCCGGACTGGACGTCCCTTGGAATCTGACGGTCCGGAAGCCAGGCGGTTTCACCGAGCCGGTGGTGATCGCCGTGGAATCCGACTATTTCGACATGTTCGAGAGTCAAGGTTGGACGCCCGAGCCGTCGGCGGAGACCGCTGATGCCGTCCGCACCTACATGACCCTCGACCCACCGCCCGGCGATACCCTCACCCTCGGGTTCGATGCGTATATCCAGCCGTCGAGCCAGGCCGGAGCATCGGGCTCGGTATCCGTATACGAGGACGGAATCGATGTGGTCACTGTGGATTTCACGACATGGGTGGCGCCCTGATGGAAATCGTCATCCGCGCGGCTGTTCTTTTCCTGTTTCTGTGGGTGATCACCCGGATAGTCGGCCGGTCGACGGTCGGTGAGCTGAGTACCTTCCAGCTGATTCTCTACATTGCGATGGGTGACCTCATCCAGCAAGGGGTCACTCAGCAGGACTACTCCGTCACTGCGGCAGTATTGGCGATCGGAGTGTTCGCTCTGCTCACCATGGGGTTGACGTGGATCAATTCCCGTTTCCCCCGCATGCGGGGTGTCACGCACGGAGTTCCCGTCATCGTCGTCCGCGACGGAGTCCCCGACTTGCACCGACTGCGTACCGAACGGATGTCGCTCGACGATTTGATGAGCAGTGCACGTCAGAAGGGTATTCGTCGCTTCGACGAGATCGAACTCGCTGTCCTCGAGACCAATGGGCGCGTATCGTTTTTCACGCGGGCCGACGGAGGGGCGGACGAGTCGGCACATCCGGACATCATTTGACGGTAGGCCGGGCGTCCGTTTGGCCGTGGCACGCATGGGTACCCGTTGTCAGACACTGTCTGCTGAAGGAGGCCACGATGACGGATCCGAACTTCACGACCGACGACGCCGGTATTCCGGTTACGAGTGACGAGCATTCCCTCACTATCGGTACCGATGGACCCATCCTGCTCCAGGACCACTACCTGATCGAGAAGATGGCCCAGTTCAATCGCGAGCGCGTCGCGGAGCGCCAACCCCACGCGAAAGGTGGCGGTGCCTACGGGCGATTCGAGGTCACCGAGGACGTCTCCGCCTACACGAAGGCAGATCTGTTCCAGCCCGGTAAGAAGACCGACCTGCTGATCAGGTTCTCGTCCGTTGCAGGGGAGCGTGGCAGCCCCGACACGTGGCGCGACCCACGCGGTTTCGCGATCAAGTTCTACACCGACCAGGGAAACTACGACATGGTCGGCAACAACACCCCGATCTTCTTCATGCGCGACCCGATGAAGTTTCAGGATTTCATCCGATCCCAGAAGCGCCGCGCCGACAACAATCTGCGCGACCACGACATGCAATGGGACTTCTGGACGCTCTCTCCTGAATCGGCACACCAGGTCACCTGGCTCATGGGTGACCGCGGTATTCCGCGCACGTGGCGCCATATGAACGGCTACTCGAGCCACACCTACATGTGGGTGAACGCCGAGGGCAGGAAATTCTGGGTGAAGTACCACTTCAAGACCGACCAGGAAATCGAGTTCTTCACGCAGCACGAGGCCGACCAGATGGCATCGATGGACACGGACTATCACACACGTGACCTGTGGGAACACATCGAAGCGGGCGAGTACCCGAGTTGGACGTTGAACATGCAGATCATGCCGTTCGAGGATGCGGACGACTACCGCTTCAACCCGTTCGACCTGACGAAGGTGTGGCCACACGGCGACTACCCATTGATCCCGGTCGGCACGATGACGCTCGATCGCAATCCCACCGATTACCACTGCGAGATCGAGCAGGCCGCGTTCGAGCCGAGCAACCTCGTTCCCGGCATCGGCCCGAGTCCGGACAAGATGCTCCTCGGTCGGTTGTTCTCGTATCCCGATGCTCACCGGTATCGAATCGGCGCCAACTACAAGGAACTGCCGGTCAACAAACCGCATGTCCCCGTCCGGTCCTATTCGAAGGACGGAAACATGCGGCACCACAACCCCGGTGATCCGGTCTACGTGCCGAATTCCAAGGGCGGGCCCCACGCGGATCCGTCACAGGTCGGAGAGACCGCCACATGGCAGAGCTCGGGCGACATGGTGCGCGCACCCTATGCATTGCACAGTGAGGACGACGACTGGGGCCAGGCCGGAACGATGGTTCGGGAAGTTCTCGACGATGAAGCCCGGGATCGGTTGGTGGACAACGTCGTCGGACATCTTCTCAATGGGGTCTCCGAACCAGTTCTCGAGCGGGCGTTCGAGTACTGGCGGAACATCGACAAGCCCCTCGGCGACCGGATCGTCAGCGGTGTCTCCGAGAAGAAATCGGAGAAGGACCCGAAGGCAGGACAACAAGCGAACCCCGCGCGGAGCAGCGCACAGAAGAAGGCCTGATCCGGTCTGTTACCCCAGTCGAGGACGAGGCCACCTCCTGCGGGCACGCTCCCAGGCAGGAGGGGCCGAGTGCTGCCTCCAGCGGTAGACCGCCAACCGCACTATGACGGCGCCGAAGGTGCCGTACAGCCAATTGTCGGCGTTGTTTTTCACGGGCAGAACGCTTGTGGCGCTGTGGTGGTGGCACACGGCCGGGCTCATGCACGGTCAACCGATGCAGAATCACCGTGGCGTCCGACGTCGTAGGAGGGTAGGGCAGTGCGTAGTCGCTTCGCTGAGAATGTCGATCGTCTCGCCGCGGATCTCGCGGCGATGTGCACCGGTGTGGAATCGATGATGGGGGACGCGTCGCGCGCGTTGGTGTCGGCAGACTGGACCTCGCCGAGCAGGTGATCGCGACTCGGGAAGAATGCGACTCCGCCGCCCGGCAGTGGGAGCAGACCGCCTTCGCCCTGCTCGCGTTGCAGGCTCCGGTCGCGTCCGATCTGCGACTGATGATCGGCGGCATGCACATCGCCGCGGACCTCGAGCGCATGGGCGCGTTGACGACCCACATTGCGGAGGCGGTCCTCCGACGCCATCCCGCGCACGTGGTCCCCACGGAGGCACATGACATCCTTGCGACATGGGCCGGGTCGCTGTCGCGGTTGCCGGTGAGACCACCGTGTGCTGGCGCAGCGAGATCCGGTGCGTGCCGCAGCGCTCGAGCGGGCCGACAGCGAGATGGATGCGTTGCACCGTGCCCTGTTCGAGCGCATCACTTCCGACCGCTGGGAGCACGGCGTCATGGGAGCAGTGGATGTGACGCTGCTCGGCCGCTTCTACGAGCGGTTCTGCGATCATGCCGTGGCGATCGGTCACCGCGTGATCTTCCTCGAGACCGGACTCGCCGGTGATGCCGAGGAAGGCGAAATCCTGTCGCATGAGGCGAAATCTCCGGGGACGGACCAGGTTCATTCCACAGCGAGTGGGTATGTGACGGGCATCGGACCCATCGAACGCAGAGGACCGACATGACCGAACACAACACGGAGACCGGCACAGTCACCGGCACGAAAGACAAGGATTACAAGCTGATCCGGTCGAGTCCAGGGTCCGATTCGTATGGCCGGGGCTCGATTCCGATGTTGTGGATACGGGGCATCGAGTGCCTCGGGTCCCGCGATGGGATCATGTCGAGAATGTCAACGCACTGAGATCGATCCCGGAAGCTTCGAACGGCATCGTCAACATCGTCGCGGTGGCCCAGCCATGATGTAGCAGTGCGGCATCGCTCTCTCTGGTCTCGTCGATGACGACGCTTCGGAAGGTCACCGGTACACTGCGGGTCTCGAGACCGTCGTCCTCCATTTCGCCGATTTCTGCTTGCACGGCTCCGAATTCCGCAAGGGGAGCTGTCCGTAGTCCACGTAGTTCTGTGAGAGGGACATTCGGAATATTCACATTGAGTACCTGCCCTGAGGGCGCATGCACGGTCGCCCAGCGCACTGCGCGAGAAGCGACCGATTCCGCTGTCTCCCAGAGGGATGGCGCTGTCCCATTCAACGAAAGTGCGACTGCGCGGGCTCCGTGACTTGCGGCGGTCAGCGCCGCGCCCACCGTACCCGAGTGCAGGATGGCATGGCCGGTGTTGGGGCCGAGATTGATGCCTGAAAGCACGATGTCCGGCGGCGGGCCGAATACGCCTTCCGCGGCGAGGAACGAAATCAGCGCGGGGGAGCACTCGACAGAGAAGACCTCGAGATCCGGGAGGCCGGGAAGCGTCCGCCGCGACATCGACAACGTGCCATCCTCCTGGAGCGCGGACAACGAGGCGCTTGCGCCGCTGCGCTCGAGGTGTGGCGCGGCCACGCTCACGTCGAGCCCGGCGTCGACTGCAACTCGTGCCAGCGACGCGAGGCCGGGACTGTCGATGCCGTCGTCGTTGACGATGAGCGCTTTCACTTCCGTACTCCGTGCATCCGGCGCACCTGGATCTTCTCCGTCATGCGCGCGACCGCCAGACTGTGTCCGGTCGCCAGACCTCGACGGGTCACATTGACGGCGCCGGCCGCGGCTCCCAGCCGTAATGCTTCGAGGAGGGACTTTCCGGTCGCGAAGGCTGCCGCGAATCCGGCGGTCATGGAGTCGCCGGCACCGTGATGGTCGACGATCTGGACCGGTGGCGTCTCGACCTCCCACACCTCGCCGTCACACAGCGCGATCGCAGGGTCCCCCGCGCGGGAGACGATCACCGTGTCCGCGCCTTCCTCGTGCAGTCGGTGCATGGTGGTGACGAGCTCGCCGATATCGTCCGACTGCGCTCTGCCGTCTTCGATGAGATCTTCGTGGCTGACCTTGAGCACCGTGACACCACCGCTCAGCGCGGCTGTGAGGGCGGATCCCGACAGATCCGCTACGACCGGAATCGCCAGCGCGGTCAGATCGGCGCACAACCGCCGATAGACCTCGGTCGGAACGGCGTGATCGCAATGTGGCCCGCCCAGTATCGCGATATCGGCGGCCAGTGCAGCAGCAAGCGATGTGCTGAACAGGTCATCCGTCTCGTGCCGTGTGAGAGCAGGCGGAGGAACTTCGACCACCACGGTGCGTGCTCCGCCTCGACGGTCGTGGACATACGAACCGTTCTCACATGCCGTTTCCACAGGGTGGACGGCTACGTTTTCGCGGGTCATGAGGTCGACGAGGATGCGGCCCGCTTCGCCGCCGAACGGCCCACAGAGGTGGACATCCATGCCCAGGATCGCTGCCATCCGCCCGATCCAGAATCCCTGCCCGCCGGCATGGATGTGCAACTCGTGTCCGTCATGAGGAGCCTCCTCGATAGTCACCGTCAACAACGGTGAGGGGGCGAACACGAAAGCAGATGGGAATGCTTCGCGTGTGTCGGAATCGGCCGTACTGTCGGTGAGGGACACCATGAGTGGTTGGTACCCACACCGGCGTGGCGCCACACCTGTCTCCCGTAGCGTAAGACACAGGCGAAGGACATCGTGTACGGCTCGCACGGCGGTCCGTGCACTCCGAGACACTCGAGGAGGCGACGGCATGAGCTCCGAAAACGGCGCTCCCCGCCACACGGGGCTGGGCACGGTGGATGCGGTTGTCGTCGGTGCCGGTCCCAACGGACTGACGGCGGCGGCGGTGCTCGCTGATGCGGGCTGGGACGTGGTCGTCCTCGAGGAACAACCGGTTCCTGGCGGTGCAGTCCGCAGCGCGGAACTCCATCCCGGATTCACCGCCGATCTGTTCAGCGCGTTTCATCCGCTCGCGGCCGCATCGCCTGCGTTTCGCTCCCTGGATCTGGGATCACACGGCTTGCGCTGGAGTCGTTCCGCTGCGGCGTTCGGTCATCCTTCTGGGCCGGACGACGACGATGCCGTGGTGGTGCGGCCAGATCCGGACGACACTGCCGCAGACCTCGAACGCCGATGCGCGGGCGACGGGAAGACCTGGCTGGCGTTGGTCGAACAGTGGACGCGGATCCGTGAGCCGTTCATGCAGGCGCTCCTCCGGCCGTTTCCGCCGGTGCGAGGGGCGGGATCCTGATTCGTGAATTGGGAACGGGAGAGTCGCTGCGCCTCGCGAGAATGCTCGCGTTACCAGTGCTCCGTCTGTCCGAGGAACTCTTCGGTGGGGAATCCGCACGTCTGCTGATGCTCGGCAATGCCATGCATACGGATGTTCCACCGAATGCTCCCGGAAGCGGCGTCATGGGGTACATCCTCACCATGCTTGCGCAGGATGTGGGATTCCCGGCGCGACGGGCGGTGCGGGTGCGCTGACCGAAGCGCTGGTGCGGCGCGGGGAGAGTGCGGGTGTGCGCGTCCTGTGCGGGCACAAGGTCACCCACATCGAAGTCGAGAAGGGTCGGGCGACGGCCGTCCGGACGGCCACCGGCGAACGAATTCGAGTTCGTCGGGCGGTGCTCGCAGACGTGTCTGCGCCTGCACTCTACGGACAGCTGTTTCCCGTCGAGGTCGTCGGAGACAGATCCGCTCGGATCTTCGTGGATTCCAATGGGATACGCCCGTCGTGAAGGTGAACTACGCACTCGACCGCCCCATTCCCTGGCGCTCGCAGTCGTTGGCCGGAGCGGGGACGGTGCACGTCGGTGCCGATACGGGTGCGATGGTGCGGTGGGCGGCAGATCTCGAGACAGGTGTAGTCCCCGAGTCTCCGTTCTTGCTGGTCGGGCAGATGACAACCACCGACCCGTCCCGGTCGCCGGTCGGCACCGAAAGCTGCTGGGCCTACACGCATCTTCCCCGGGCATCGTCGACGACGCTTCCGCCGACCAACTCGCCGGGCGGGTGGACGCGCAACTCGAGGCGTATGCACCGGGGTTCCACGAATCGATTCTCGGACGCACGGTGCAGCGCCCCCGCGAATTGGAAGCCGCAGACGCCAACCTGGTCGGAGGTGCCGTGAACGGCGGTACAGCACAGATCCACCAGCAGTTGTTCCTGCGTCCCCTTCCCGGATACGGAGGTCCGCGCACTCCGGTGGACGGGGTGTTCCTCGCGAGTGCGGGCGCTCATCCGGGTGGTGGCGTGCACGGAATGTGCGGATGGAATGCGGCACACGCGGCGCTCGGGGACTCGAAGCCTCCGGAGCAGTGCGACGTGGGCTCCACGGCCTGACACGGCGGATCCTGACCTGACAGGAAAGGCCTCGCAGTCCGGGGTATCGGCGCGACGCGGTTTGATCGCGTCGGTACGGGGGTAATCACCAGCACGTTCAGGATTCGAGGTGATGGCGTCGTGACAGTTCCACTGCTGTACATTCGTAAGCAGCCGGCCCGAGTGTGGCGGTTGCCCGGAGTCTACCGGCCGCAAGAAGATTCGTTCCTACTCGCGCAGGCCATGGCAGAATCGTGGGGTACAGCTGACGCTCGAGTGTTGGATTTCTGCACTGGCACAGGTTTTCTGGCGGCGACAGCAGCAGAACTGGGTGCCGCGTCGGTGACGGCCGTCGACATCTCGTCGCGCGCTGTGCTCACTGCACGAATCAATGTTCGCGCGCGCGGCCTGAGTGTGCGCGTAGTGCGCGGTGACCTGGGTGTCGCAGCGAGGTCGGGGCCATTCGATGTCGTCTTGTCCAATCCGCCCTATGTCCCACACGGGAATGGGGACGCCGATCCGCGATGGGATGCCGGCCCGGACGGGCGGAGCATCCTCGATCCGCTGTGCGACGAACTGCCGACGTTGTTGTCGTCGAAGGGGTTCGCGCTGATCGTCCAGTCCGAATTCAGTGGGGTGGACGCCACTCTCGACCGGCTGCAATTCCGGGGACTGAAGGCAGCAGTGGTCGCTCGGCAGAGCATCCCGTTCGGCCCGTGCTGCGGAGCAGAGTCCGATACCTTCGGGAGGTGCGCCTCGCCGACGAGGATGCAGCGCAGGAAGAGGTGGTGGTGATCCGTGCAGAAAGAACCAGGACGGGAGACGAGACAGACGGTGCGGCCGACGCATGATCGCGATGACCGCGACGTGCGGGTGGTGCGGCTCGTGAAGGGCGGGCCCGCGCTCGTCGAGGGGCCGATCCGCGTTGTCGCGGAGGACGGCAGCGAAACCGAATCCGACCGTTTCGTCGTGGCAGTGTGCCGGTGCCGACGAAGTGCTCTGTACCCGTTGTGCGACACCAGCCATCGCAGACCTGGTCACCCTCGCGGGTGACCAGGTCTGCGTGGATGTCGATACCGAGTGGATCTCAATACCAATGAGAACGGCCACCGATCGCGCGACCCGTAGCACCCAGGATTGCAAGTACGGCCCCGACGACGAGAAGGATCACCCCGATCGTGGTGAGGATCGAGATTCCCGTCAGTAATCCGACCACCAACAGAACCAAGCCCAGAATGATCATCACGTCACCTCGCTGTGTTCTCCGCCGCCGGACGGCTTCGGAATCTTGTTCTCAGGTACCCGCACGGCTCGTCCGCGAAACCGGGTCCCGTTCGCAATTTCCCGAAACGTCAAACGATGGCGGAAGCTCTCGCGGAGTGGCATCGTCGGTGACATGCCTACATCGGAGAACCCCGGGGCGAGTGTCCCTGGCGAATACAGCGTTGATGACGAGGACCAACTGCAGCCCGAGGACACGCTCCTCGATCGTGGTGAAGACGACGTTCTGGACGAGGGTTACTCACCACCGGAGCGACCGCTCGCGATGGAACCGCACGACAGCTCGAGTCGCGTCTCGAAGAAGAGATCCCGGATACCGCGGCCGACGGGCCGGAGGAAGACCGTGCGGATTATCCGTCCCGAGAAGACCAAGTCGGAGACGAGCGATCCGGTCGGCTCGTAGCGCCGGACGAGGGAACGGGGGAGGACGTCGATTCGGACCTCATCGGCAGTGACGTCGGGATAGACGGCGGCGCTGCGTCCGCGGAGGAGGCGGCCGTACACAGCCTGGACGAGGACGAGATCGGCCCGGACGCTTGAACCCGGTGCCGGTTCTTGCGTGGTTCTCAGCTTTGCGCTGCGTGCTCCACGAGAGTTCTGATGGCCTGTGGATCATCGTGGTCGACGACGGGAAATCCGGCGCCCGGTTCGCCTACCCAGTGCAGCGATATCCCCGGATTGTGGATGTCCGTCCCGTCCGGGAGGAAGAAATGCGGACTGCCCTGCACTTCGGATGCGTGCGTACGGTAGTCACGCATCATCGCTGCCCTCGCCGTGCCTGCGTCGAGGGTTTCGGCGAGGACCTCGGCATCGACGTGTGGGCAGCGCGAGGCGATCTCGACGAGCACGTGATGCAGTGAGATGGTGCGGCTGTCGCGGAAGAACGCGAGCCGGATCGCCATGTCGAGTTCCTCAGCAGCCCTCGAAGACTGGAGCTTCGCAGCGTGGACGGCCTCGTTCGCCGGCAGTGACGTGCACGGCCATGTTGCGGCATCTTCCTGCCACGCTTCCAGCCGAAATCCGGCTCACATGCGCCCAAGGCGGAAAGCTCGGCGTCGAGGTAGCGTTTCGGAACCGGAAACCTGTTCACGTCTTCGAGGGCGAAGAGCCGGTGGTCGAGGCGGAGACGATCCGATAGGCCCGCAGTGTCGCGCTCCCGAATGAAACGGGCGAGCGCGATGGTCGACCAGCCGCACACCACATCGGTGTAGACCACGACGGTGCCGGGTTCGACTGATATCACAGAAGTCCTCCTTTGCGGTGGCGTTCTCGTTCACCCACCGGGTGCCCCGTAGGAGGATGAGGAAACACGGCGCGGAGCCTGAGGTTTCGGAGTGGTCCACTGCAGGGTATGCGGTCGTCACACCCGACACATCAAGGAGACGGAACATGGCGAAGTACACGGTGCCCGGATTGAGCGACAAGGACGGCGCGGGAGTGGCTCGCGTACTGCAGGAACGGCTCAGTGCCTACAACGACCTGCACCTGACGTTGAAGCACATCCACTGGAACGTCGTGGGACCGAATTTCATCGGTGTGCACGAGATGATCGATCCGCAAGTGGAACTCGTCCGTGGCTACGCCGACGAGGTGGCGGAGCGTATCGCGGCCCTCGGCGACTCTCCGCTCGGAACGCCTGGTGCCATCGAGAAGTATCGGACCTGGGACGATTATTCGGTCGCTCGCGATACGGCGCAGGCGCATCTTGCGGCGCTCGATCTGGTTTATGACGGACTTATCACCGACAATCGCAAGGCGATATCGAAGGTCGGGAAGATCGATGCGATCACCGAAGACCTTCTCATCGGGCAGACCGGCCAACTCGAAAAGTTCCAATGGTTCGTCCGTGCGCACCTCGAGAACGCATCCGGAACGCTGGCCAACGCCGACGCCCACACCGAGAAGAAGGCGGCGAAATCGGCTCGCTGATCTACATGGACGGGGCTTCGAGACCTCGAATTCCTTTTGTAGGAAGTGGGTTTGACCCCGGACGTGAGGTGGGTAACCCCAAGATATGACGAATTCACCTCACAGCGACCGGCCCACCCCGAGCAGCCGTCTTGCCGGGTGGGCCGGCTACGCCTGTGTCCTCGTCGGGATCGTGGTCATCGCGCTGATACTTGTCGCTGCGGGTGGCGGATTCGAAGGTTGGGTGACAGTGGGGATCATTGGAGGCGTCGTCGTGTTCCTGCTGGGAGCTGTACTGATCACCATCAACTTCCGACGTCGCAGACTCTAGCGTCGTTGCGTCGGTCATACGGCCGGACCAGCCGGGCCCTCGAGCGACGACCGGCCCTCCCTCCACGCGGTGAGCAGATGTTGCGCGAGGCGACCTTCCAGAAATTCGGTGGCGTTTGCACCGAACGAGATGTCTGCAGCACACCCGGATCCTTCGCGAGCAGATCACCGACCACATCGAAGCGCAGGACCAGTTCATGTACGGCGTCCGCCTCGACGTGCTCCGAATAGAAGGTGATGCATGCAGGCGGGGCCTCGTGACGCTCCAGGGCGGAGACCATCCGTCGGGAGCTCGGTGTCGAGGTGACCTCGGTTGCTGCGAACATACCGATCAGCATCGGTGTCCGTACCCTGTGCAGACCGCACAGGGACATGAAGTTCACGGTCGCGAGGGTCTCCGCAGGCACACACTCGAGATAGCCGAGATAGTCGTCGCTCAGATCGGCCGCAACCAACAGGTCTGCGAACAGCCGAGAGTGCACTCGTTCGGCACGACCGCCGCCGTACTCGTCGAACTCGACCGCGACGAGTGCGGCTTTCGAGCGTCCGGTGAGTCGTGGAATCGCCCACGCGTTCGGGTCGGCTTCTTTGAGGTGATAGATGGACCGGTGCACGAAGAATTCGCGGACTTGCTCCCACGTTCCGTAGGCAGACAGCTGGTGCGAGAGACCCCATGCGTCGTGAGGCTCGTGGCACAAGGCGTCGAGGACCGCGTTCGGATCGTCACATTCGGGGACATCGTGATGCAACGCCTGGAGGAAGAGCTGTTCCAGTTGTGCGCGCACGCCGAGTGGACCGGGCATCCATTCCCATTCGGCGTCGACGCCGTCGAATCCGCGGTAGTGCATTTCGTACAGCACCGTAAGCGCGAGCTGTACGTCTTCGCCGTACGGTTCGCCAGTTACGTGGATCGACCACGGCCCGATATCGGCGGGTGAGCGCAACCGCGAGATGACCTCGTCGGATATCGGCCCCCGCGGTCTGGGTAGAGCCGCTGAATGCACGTCACAGGTACGGATGTGAGATGTCATGGATGGCGAGTACCCGTTTCGGCCTGTGTGGAACCGTCGCGCGGGTGTTCCTCGTAGGTATCGAGGGCAGCGAGTGCATTCCACAGGCCCTCGGCGGCCACGGTGATGGCGGACCACGCACCGGGCAACGGCTGCTCGCGTCGAACTGTCTCCTTGAACGACACGAGGCGCGAACGTGCATCGGGAAGAGCGTTGTCCACGACACGGAGGTAGGGCTCTCGATGGTGAGCGGGATCCCACGTGAGTTCGTCGAACGCGGTCGAGAAAGTCTCGAGCAGCTCTGCTCCGTCCTGATGGAGTTGTTCGCAGCCGGGGGTAGCGGAACCTTCCACCGAAGCATCAGAGGCGACGATCGTCTCGACTGCGACCTCGATCATCGAGACGTGTAGCAGGGACTGCTTTCCCTGCCTTCGTGGAGTGCAGCCCGGGCGCCGGTCGACTTGTAGAGTTCCCACACCCATTGCTGCTTCCGGTCGCCGTCGTGCTTGCCGTCCCGCAGCCCGTCCGCAAGGTCGGCAAGCAGCGAGGACAGCTCATGTGCACGGTGCAGGATGAGGTCGCGGGCGGGGGACAGTCGGTCGGGAGGCAGGACCAGGGCGTTGACCAGGACGCCGACGAGCACTCCCAGCGTGACATCGAGGACACGATGGAACACCACGACGGCATCGGTGGCCGTGCCGTACAGCAGGACGAGCAGCGCGGTGATTGCTACCCAGATTCCGTCCGGTGCCAGCCATCGGCTGCGGCCCAGGGCAGTGCCGGCCGCGACTGCAGCGGCCAGTGCCGCGAGTTCGGGCAACGTGCTCGCTGCCAACGCGGCCACGAACACGCCGAGCACGACGACCGTAACCTGCCGTACAGCAGCGGTCACCGAGCTTCGGACCGTGGTGCCGATGATGAACAGGGCGGCGTAGGGCGCGAGGAAGGCTTCCGGACTGTTCAGACCCCGATCGGCAAGCAACCACGCGATCAACACTGCGACAGTGCATTTGACGACCGACACGACGCCGGGGCGTAACAGCGTCCTACGTAGCCGAATGCCTCGACCCCGGGCACCTGGTCGGCGAGGCATTTCGAATCGCAACAGGGTGGCCCCTTTCTTGTGCTGTCATTCCTCCTCACCGGGATACGGCTGTGTTCGGAGTGCGCGGGCCAGGTGCGCGGCGGTGCGGGCAACGGTGGCGTTGGTGGAGGCGACGGCATCGGGTATGCCGTCGAGATCGTTGTAATCGCCCGGAGTCATCGCCTCGCCGTTCCAGTAGGTGCAGCCCTGCGCGGGAATGGTGAGTCCGCAGTCATCGAGCGCCTGGAACAGGGAAGCGACGATGGCGTGAGCTCCATCTTCGTTGCCCACGACCGCGGCGATCGCCACCTTGTCGAACAGGGCGGGGCGTCCGCGGTCGTCGGTTTCGGACAGCTCGGCATCGAGTCGTTCGAGCGCGCGTTTGGCGACGCTGGACATCTGACCGAGCCAGGTCGGGGTCGAGATCAGGAGGATGTCGGCGGCAGGATGCGCTCGCGGATCTGCGGCCATTGGTCACCGTCACCCATATCGGATTCGACTCCCGGCCGGATGTCGAAGTCGACCAGACGTATCTTGTCGCCGGCCACGTCGTGCTTGCGCAGCTCGGTGAGCACCTGCTCGGCGATCAGGTCGCTGCTCGATGGTGCCGGTGACGGTTTGAGCGAGCAGGTCAAGGCGAGTGCGGTCAGGGATGTCATGTGTGGTCGGGTACCCGCCTCGAGTGCTCTCAACCCGGTGGAACGAGAAGGATCTGAGCAAGAACGGTCAAGCACGCTTGTCGTTCACTGCGCGACACTGTTCATGACCGGATCCGGCGCGACCGACTGCGCGAACTGCTCGATGCCGTCCTCGACGAGGACCACGCGAACCTCGACGACATGGCACGCGGCGCATTCGCGTCACCGTGGCATTTCAGTCGTCAATTCTCGCTCGGCACAGGGGAATCCCCGGTGGCGCTGCGGCGCCGGGTGATGCTCGAGAGGGCGGCGTGGCAGTTGCGCGACGGCCGAGGTGTCACGGAGACCGCCTTCGCCGCGGGGTACAGCTCGGTGGAAGGATTCAGCCGCGCGTTCTCCCGAGCATACGGCTATCCACCGAGCGCGACCGGAGGTCACGCCCTCGCGCCGTCGGGATATTCGCACTGGCTGCCCGCTCCCAACGGAGTCCACTTCCATCCGCCCATGCACCTGTGGGTGGAGGACGGCGCCGGCGGATACGGCCGCGGTGCCTCGGTCGGCCAGGTGACCGCGCAGATGGTCCACCACGATCTCGACGACACGCGGGCACTGCTGAATGCCGCATCGGAGCTGAGCGGGGACGAGTTCGAGCGCGTGAGGTTCCCGGGACTCGTGGTGCTCGAGTGGGACGGTCGCGAAGAGTCGATCGCACAGGTACTCGGCAATCTCGTATGGTCGAAACAGATTTGGCTCGCATCGATGATCGGCGCCGACGAGCCCGTGCGTGCGGACAACGATGCGGCATCGTTGTGCAAGCAGTTCGACGTGATCGCCCCGCAGTGGGCGGAAGCCGTACGGGACATCGACCGACGCAATGCGTGGGGTGATCGCCTGATCGACGCGTTGTGCGACCCGCCTGAGAGCTTCGTGCTCGGTGGCGTTGTCTCACACGTACTCACATTCGCGGCGCACCGGCGACAGCTCGTGCGCCACATGCTGCGCGCCGCCGGCCGCAGCATCGACAACGGGGACCCGCTGGAATGGCAGCGCGGCGCCTCATCACACATGCTCGGAGACGAGCCGGAAGGAAACCCGACATGAGCCGGATGATCTTCTACACCGCGAGCACACTCGACGGATTCATCGCGACGGAGAACCACAGCCTCGACTGGTTGCTGTCGCGCGACATCGACCACGATGGCCCCGGCGGCGGCGCAGCATTCATGTCGCGAATCGGTGCGGCCGCGATGGGTGCCTCGACATATCAGTGGGTCCTGGACTACGCCGGGGTCGACAAGTGGGAGTACGAATTCCCCTGCTGGTCTTCACCCACCGCGACGGCATGCCGGTTGCGCAGGGGCCCGACGGACCCGGCGATATCCGGTTCACGCAGGACGACGTGCACACGGTGTATGACGAGATGGCAGCCGCCGCAGGCGATCGCGACCTGTGGATGATCGGTGGGGGAGACCTCGCCGGGCAGTTCGCCGACGCGGGCCTGCTCGACGAGCTGATCGTGTCGTTCGCTCCGGTGACGATCGGAGCCGGCGCACCGCTACTGCCGCGACACGTCGAACTCGAACTGACCGATCTCGCACGCAACCGGGAATTCGCGATCGCAACCTACCGTGTGAAGCCGCCGGTCACGCCCGAGCGCTGACCTTGTGACGCCCGTCACCTGCGGGTACCGTCGGGGTCAACCGAAGCGCAGTCCTCGGGGAAGGAGACAAGGCTATGAAGCTCAACCTCTTCGTCGCGTGGTCGGCATTTGCACTCGCCCTCATCGGAGTGATCACGATTGCATTCACCCTGGTTGCCGCCGGATCCGGGCATGGTGGGTTCGCGTTCGCCAGCGGGATTGCCGCAGCTGTGGCCGTCGTACTCGCGATCGGCATGGTGAGCGGTACGGTCAGGCGCGATCATCATCGTCATATCGAGACACCGCATCTGTTCTGACGGTCAGGATTCTGCCAGCCGTTTCTTCTCGGCCTCGACGTCGTAATTCGGTTTCGGCCAGTCGAGGTCGAGACGCTCGAATGCGTCGATGAGTAGTTCCATCACGGCAATGCGGCTGTACCATTTGCGGTCGCACGGCACCACGTACCACGGTGCGTGGTCGGTGTTCGTCTTGTCGAGCATGTCCTGATACGCCTGCTGGTATTCGGGCCACAGTGCACGCTCGTCGACGTCGCTCGGGTTGTATTTCCAGTGCTTGTCGCGGCGCTCGAGTCGCTCGGCGAGACGTTCCTTCTGTTCGTCGAGCGAGACGAACATCGCGACCTTGACGATGGTCGTGCCGTTGTCGGCCAATTCGCGTTCGAATCGGTTGATCTCGTCGTAGCGGCGGCGCCAGACATCTTCGGGCACGAGGTTGCGCACGCGGGCGACGAGGACGTCTTCGTAATGAGATCGGTCGAACACACCAAGCTGGCCGTCGCGGGGGAGAGCCTTGTGAATGCGCCAGAGGAAATGGTGGCGCTTCTCCTCCGCGGTCGGTACGCCGAACGCCGTGTGATCGACACCTTGTGGGTCCACGTGTCCGATGACATTGCGGACCATCCCGCCCTTGCCTGCGGTGTCCATGCCCTGAAGGACCAGCAGCACCGAGCGCTCGTCGCCGACGCGGCCGTTCGCGAAGAGCATCTCCTGCAGGTCCGACAGTGCAGCGCCGCGCTCCTCGATCAGCTTTGTCCCGAGTTCCTTGTCGCCCTCGAAGCCGGGTGTGCCGTTCGAGTCGAGGTCGGCGACCATGTTGTGCGGTCCCGCGCGCAGGCCTCCACGGCCGGGGTATGCCATCCGTCACTGTCGTGTCCCATGGCGACGAGCGTGCCACACGCGCGTCGGCTCAGTCCGCTTCTTCGATCTGTGTCCGGTAGGGAGGCGGTGAAACGCCGTCGATCATGTGGCTGCCCCACAGGTCGACCTCGGTGATACGTCCAATGGCTGTGGTCGTGCTCCCCTTGCTTGCCGGGATTCGGATCGTCACCTCGGTGCCCGCACCCAACGGCGTGTCGGGCGCGAGTGTGGCACCGAGCCCGCGCAACCGGCCGCGCCAGCGGTGGCGTCCCACGATGGGATCGAAATGCCCGGACAGCTCGACGTCGATGGTGGCGTGCTGCGATCCGACGGTGACCTCGGCGGGCCCCCGGTAGCCGCCGGAGTCGTCGTCCTCGTCGTGGTGTGGGGGCGTCGCATCGGACATGCCCCGAGGTTACACGTAACCGGAGGTTACGTGAACAGTGTCACTCTTCCTCGGTGGGGATCAGTGGATGGGGCTGCGACTTGAAGCGGGCGGGCGAGCCCCCGGCCCCGGCGATCCCGGTCATCCCACCCCACACCATCATCGTCAGGTAGTCGACGAGATCCTCCGCGGTCATGGACTTGTTCGAAATCCACCAGTGCGTGGCCAGCTGGATCGCGCCCACGATGCCGTACGCCCACGGCACCGATCCGCCCGAATCCATCTCGAGCAGGCGCAGACGCTCACCGAGCACCGCCGAAACCAGTTCGGCGATCATGCGCTCGGAGTCGGCGACGACATCGCGGCTCGCCGACGAACTGTTCGACATGACATAGAGGTAGACCTCGGGATCCTCGGCAACCGTCTCGACGTACGTCGAGATCGCGACCCGAGTGAGGTCGTACTCGTCGAGGTCCTCGGATACCGCGGAGTAGATGCGAGGGGCGAGAACCGTCTCGACATACCGCATCATGGTCGCCGTCGTCAGATCGTTCTTGTCGGTGAAGTACCGGTACAGCACGGTCTTGGAGACGCCGATCTCCGCCGCGATCTCGTCCATCCCGATGTCGTGTCCTCGGGTTCGGATCGCGTTGATCGTGCCCTCGACGAGTTCTTCGCGTCGGGCGATCTTGTGCTCGTGCCAACGGCGTTTGCGACCGTCCTGCTTCGTGGGCGGGGAGTCCGTCGCGTCGGGTGTGGGTGAAGGCATCTGTTCGGTACATCCATTCGGTAGATCGTCCGGCTCATCCTACGATGAGGGGCTCGTCCCGAACGGTAATGGTGGGCGCACAGCGCGGTGTCGACGGGCGCAGAGCGCGGTGTCGACGGGCGCAGAGCGCGGTGTCTGCGGTCGAAAGTCGGCACAATGGTCCGGTGCAGTCCATGAATCTCGAAGATGACACCAAGCGTCGCGAACTGCGTCGGATGAAGGCGCTCGCGACGGGCTTTCTGATCGTGGCGGCTGCTGTGTACCTGTTCTGCCGGTGGCAGGAGAGCCGCGGCGCCGGCGCCTGGGTCGGGTACGTCCGCGCGGCGTCGGAGGCGGGCATGGTCGGTGCTCTCGCAGACTGGTTCGCTGTCACCGCCCTCTTCCGTCATCCACTGGGAATTCCGATACCTCACACCGCGATCATCAAGCGGAAGAAGGACCAACTGGGCGCGAGTCTGAGTTCGTTCGTCGGAACCAACTTCCTCGCTCCGGAGGTGGTGTCGGCGAAGGTCGAATCCGCGCGGATTCCGCTGAGGCTGGGTGGCTGGATGGCGCAGCCGCAACATGCCGAGCGGGTTGCGAAAGAGACGTCGACGATCCTGCGCGGCGTGGTGGGCGTCCTGCGTGAGGAGGATATTTCGCAGATCATCGACCACACCATCGTCAAGCGGATCGCCGAGCCGGAATGGGGGCCGCCCCTCGGCAGAATCCTCACCGAACTCCTTGCCGAGGGCCGGCAGCGTCCGCTGATCGACATGCTCGCGGAACGAGCCCATCAGTGGGCGCTCGGGAGCCAGGAGACCATCGACCGCATCATCACCAAGGATTCGCCGTCGTGGTCCCCGAAGTTCGTCGACCTGATGCTGGGCGAGAAGATCCATCGGGAACTGGTCGATTTCACCTGGAAGATCCGTTCCAACCCCGAACACGAGGTCCGGTTGGCTGTCGAGAAGTTCCTCGTCGACTATGCGCGGGATCTGCAGTACGACCCGGTGACCATTGCGAAGGCCGAGAAGCTCAAGGCCGAGATCATGGGGCGCGAGGAGATCACACAGCTGGCATCCGCGACGTGGAAGGTCGCAAAGCGCATGATCCTCGAATCCGTCGACGACCCCGACAGCACGCTGCGCCGGAAGGTGGCCGAGAACGTCGAGCGTCTGGGTGTTCGGCTGAATGAAGATGCGGAGATGCGCGGCAAGGTCGATCAGTGGCTGCTCGCAGGCGTCCGATTCATCGCGGCGAACTATGCGGACGAGATCACCTCGGTGATCCGCGAGACCGTCGAGCGCTGGGATGCTGAAGAGGCGAGTCGCAAGATCGAGCTCGCCGTCGGGCGGGATCTGCAGTTCATCCGTATCAACGGCACCGTCGTGGGCGCACTGGCCGGGCTGGCCATCTACACGATCTCCGAGTTGTTGTTCGCGTGATATGCACCACTTGCTAGCAGAGTGCTTGCTGTAGCTAGCACCTCTCCGTACGCTGGGTCCCATGTCCACGAATCGAGAATCGGCCGAACAGGTCGGCGGCGAGCGGGACGGGAACATAGGGCCTGCAGGCGACGCGGGGCCCACCGATATCGCGGCCCGGGTAGTCAACAATGCGGCCCAGGACATCGGAAGCTTCATACGTGCTCAGCGTGAAGGCGCCCAGGTGTCGCTGCGGCAGCTGTCGCAGTTGGCCGGGGTGAGCAACCCGTACCTCAGCCAGATCGAACGTGGACTGCGCAAACCGTCCGCGGAAGTGCTTGCACAGATCGCGAAAGGACTGCGGCTGTCCGCCGAGGTCCTCTACGTACGAGCAGGAATCCTCGAGGAGCGACCTCGTAGTGCGGTGCGCGACGCGCTGCTCGCCGACCTCGCGCTCTCGGAGCGGCAGAAGCAGGTCCTGCTCGACATCTACGACTCGTTCTGTCGCGAGAGCGAGGGGGTCCCGGCGGAACAGGTGTCCCGAAACGCCGCCGACCGCGTGAATCCCACAGACCGCGTGAATCCCACAGACCGCGTGAATCCCACAGACTTCGACGAGGAGAACTGACATGACAGATCCCAACGTTGCACTTCGTACATCGCTCTACGCTGCTGTAGGTGCCGGCGACGCCGTCGTTCAGGCCGTCGCTGACGTCGTTGCTCAGGTGCGTGAGCGCGCCGAATTCACCCAGTCCGACGTCAATGACCGCGTCGAGACCGCACGCGAGCGCATCGCCTCGGTCCCGGCCGATCTGACCGAGACCATCGAGTCCCTGCGGTCCCGGCTGGGCGAGCTGCCCGCCGAGCTTCCCGAGGAGCTCGCCGACCTGCGCGAACGCTTCAGCGCCGAGGAACTGCGCAAGGTCGCCGAGGCTTACCTGAAGGTCGCATCCGACCTCTACACGGCATTCGCAGAGCGCGGCGAGGAAACCATCGAGCGCCTGCGTCAGCAGCCGCTGTCGAAGAGCGTCTCGGTCGCGCCGAGGCGGCCTTCGGTGACGTCGTAGATCTCACCGAGGATGCTCTCGGCACAGTCGCCCGGCAGACGCGCGCTGTCGGTGAGCAGGCCGCCAAGTTCGCCGGACTCACTGCGGACCGCATCACCGACACGGCCGGCGAGGTCGGACACGCAATCACAGAAGCCGCGGACGACGCGGCTCTGCGCATCCTCGAGCTCGGCGATCAGGCCGAGGAGGTCGGTGGCGATGCGGCAGCGCGCGTCGAATCCGTGAAGGAAGACGTGGACGAGGCCGCGGCGGCAGCGACCACGAAGGTCGAGGAGGCCGCGAAGACGGAGGCTGCTCCGGCCGGTGCAACGGCATCGCAGCCGTCTCCCGCGAAGGCCCCCGCCAAGAAGGCGCCGGCAAAGACTGTTGCGGCTCCCGCCAAGGCTGCTGCAAAGGCCCCCGCCAAGAAGCTGCGCCCCGCAAGACCACCGGCGCCTGACCTCTGCAACCCGGTTCGGCCGGGATCGATGTCGAACGGCTCCCGCGCGCAGGTTTGCGCGGGAGCCGTTTCTCGTAGACTGGCTTTGTGCCGAATGTCGATTCTCTTGCCGGTCTGATCATGCTCGCTCTACAGGTCATTGCACTCGTAGGGGCGGGGTTCGCGTTGTTCCACGCGGTTCGCCAGCCTCCGAGGCATTTCCTGCGGTCGACAAGCTCACCAAACCCGTGTGGCTCGGAATTCTCGCGGCGGCGCTGCTCGTCCTCCTGCTCTTCGGGGCGGTCGGGATGCTCGGCATCATCGCCGTGGTTGCGGTCTGCGTGTATCTGGTGGATGTGCGCCCGCGCGTCGAAGAAGTCCAGAAACCGCGCTGGTAGCGGCGAACTGCACCGATCGGCGAGCGTCTCGGCCGACTACTTGACAAGTGTGATCCAGATAATGACACTTCGAGTAACGGGTAACGAACGAGGCGAGGTGGTTCGCGATGTCTTCCACTCGAACCCACGGGTCGATCGAGCGTGCGCCCGGTCGGGTGCGTGGGTCGTCCGCAGCCGATGGAAAGCAGGGCACGGCGCAACGACTCCTGGATTCCTCGGCGCGTAAATCCTACGATCCCGCGCTGGAAATCGACTGGGACGCCCCGATCCCGGACGACAAATACGGCATGACCCCCGAATGGTCGAGCCTGTACGGCACCGACCTGTGGGAGCGGATGTCCGAGCAGCAGCGGATCACCCTCACCACGCACGAAGCAGCCAGCATCGCAGGCACCGGCATCTGGTTCGAGATGATCCTCATGCAGATGCTCATCCGGGACCTGTACCGGCAAGACCCTTCCAGCGCGTACGTCCAGTTCGGTCTCACCGAAATCGCCGACGAATGCCGGCACTCGATCATGTTCGCGCGCTCGGCGCAGCGACTCGGAGTTCCGTCGTACCGGCCGAAGCGGTGGATCCGCACGAGCGGACGAGGGTTCAAGGCCGTCGCGTCGGGTGCGCTCGCGTTCGGCGCCACATTGTTCGCCGAAGAGATCCTGGACATGATGCAGCGCGATTTCATGCGCGACGACCGGGTCCAGCCGCTCACCCGGACGGTCAGTCACATCCATGTTGTCGAAGAGTCACGGCACATCAGATATGCACGCGAGGAAACCGAGCGCAGGATGCGCAACGCCACGCGAATTCAGCGGGCGTACGTACGCATGCACCTGGGCGTGTCCGGATATCTGATCGTCACGAATCTGGTCAACGACCAGGTGTACGCAGCCGCCGGACTCGACATCGCCGAAGCGAAGGCCGCGGCGCGTGCGAATACGCATTACCACGACAAGTTGCGACAGGGCACGCGGCGAACGGTCGAGTTCCTCGACTCCGTAGGTCTCGTCGGTGGTCCCTCGGCGCGGTTGCTCCGCAGGGCGCACGTCCTCTGAATTCAGACCGGATACGAACGAAATCGATTGCCGGGCACCCGGCAGGCACTCAGGAGAACACCAGTGAAGAAGTTCACCCGCAGTCGGACCGTGCTGCTCGCTGCAGGGGCGAGCGCCCTCGCTGGTGCCGCAGTGGCCGCGGTGGCGGCTCGTCGTGCCCGGTCCACGGTGGTGCGGACGAAGGATGTGGCTCCCCACGCATTGCTCTCCACTCCGACCCTGGAGGCAGAGGAGATCGAAGTCCGGACCGACGACGGGGCCAGGCTTCGCGTGCTCGCCTACGGTGATCCCGATGCGCAGTTACTCGTGTTCAGCCACGGGTGGACGTGCAGCGGAATGTACTGGACTCCGCAGATCAACGCATTCGCCGACCGATACCGCGTCGTCGTCTACGACCAGCGCGGACACGGCGCCAGCGAGGTGGGCACGCGTCGGCTCGGGCCCGACGTTCTCGCCGAGGACCTGTCCGCGGTCCTCGACGCAGTGGTCCCGGCCGGACGCAAAGCGGTCCTCGCCGGGCACAGCATGGGCGGGATGAGCATCATCGCGTGGGCCGAGAGATTCCCCGAGCAGGTCTCGCAGAAGGTCGCGGGTGTGCTCCTGGCCAGCACCGGAATGGACAACCTCGTCGCGGACACGGCGTTGCTCGCGCTCCCCGAGCGATTTCCGCGGGTTCCGGTGAAGGCGGCGCGTCCGTTGCTAGGTGCGACGGTGCCGTTCTACGACTCGAAGTTGACGACTCGAGCTCTCAAATACGTGGCCCTCTCACCGTCCGCAACCGATGCCGAGGTCGACTTCTGTCAGAAGATCGTGCTCGGCTGCCCTCCGCGCACACGCGGTGGCTGGGGTGTTGCACTGAGCACGCTCGACATCCACGAGGGCCTCGGGAACCTCGACGTACCCACGACCGTGCTTGTCGGCTCTGCCGACCGGCTCACACCTCCGGTACATGCGCGACGGCTCGCGGCCGGCCTCGAGCAGGCCGGAAATCTCGAGCGGCTCGTCGTTCTGGACGCGTCGGCCACATGAGTTCCGTCGAAGCCATCGACGCGTTCGACGACGAAGTGCTGCACCTGGTGGAGCGCGTCGGAATCACCGTCTCCTAGCTCTAGTTGAAGATCACGGTCTTCCGGCCGTGCACGAGGACCCGATCCTCGAGGTGCCAGCGCAGACCACGGGACAGGACGAGTTTCTCCACGTCGCGTCCCTGCCGCACCATGTCGGCGACGCTGTCGTTGTGGCTCACCCGGATGACGTCCTGCTCGATGATCGGACCCGCGTCGAGTTCTGCCGTCACGTAGTGGCACGTCGCGCCGATGAGCTTCACACCGCGAGTGAAGGCCTGATGGTACGGCCGGGCACCCACGAACGACGGCAGGAAGCTGTGATGGATGTTGATGGCGCGGCCAGCCCAGTGGTCGCACAGGTCGGCAGGCAGGACCTGCATGAACCGTGCGAGGACGACGGCGTGTGGATTGTGCGAGTCGACGATCTTGCGAACCTGTTCGAACGCCGGGCCGCGTTCGGCGGGATCGGACGGGAACGAGACGTAGTGGTAGTCGATGCCGTGGCGACGCGCGACCTTCTCGAGGTCGCGGTGGTTGCCGACGACAGCGCACACCTCGGCCTGGAGCTCACCGGCCGCGACCCGGCCGAGCAGGTCGTGCAGGCAGTGCGCTTCCTTGCTGACGAGCAGCACCACACGCTTGCGCTGGCCGGTGTCGGACAGCGTCCACTCGGTGTCCGGGCCGATCCCGTCCGCCACCACGGCGAACTTCTCCCGCAGCTCATCGATGCCGAACGGGATGGACGAGGCCCGCACCGCCTGCCGGGTGAAGAACCAGCCGCTGTCCTGATCGGCATGATAGGCGGCCTCGACGATCGAACCTCCGACCTCCGCGAGGAACGTGGAGATCTTCGCGACGATCCCGGTGCTGTCGGGGCAGCCCAGGGTCAACACGTAACGGCGGTCGTCGGTCGAGGTGGAACGAGTCATACTCGCGATTGTGTCAGGTGCCCCGAAGCAGCGGTCGGCGGACGTCGCACGGTCGCGGTGCCCACGAGCGTGGTGAAGTCGATCGTGTGGAGACCGCGCGCCGTCACCTCGTCCGCGATGCCGCGTCGCACCGCCGCGATCTGTTCGTCGTCGAGACCGTTCAGCGCCGCCCGGTACCCGGTACCGGTCACGAGATTCCAGCAGAGCTCGTCGGTCGCGGGCAGCAGGTTCGACAGGACACGCACGTCGACGGAGTGGGTGCCGGCGTCGGCGAGCCACGCTTCGAACGTGTCGGGAGTGTCGATCTCGTGGAGTGGAGTCCGCGCACGGAGCGACCCGCGCTCGGCGAGGTCGGCGTTGAAGTGCGATGCGACGTCGAACACCACCTGCCCGTACTCCTCCATGGATCCGTCCTGCCACACTGTCACTCCGACACGGCCGCCGTGGCGTACGAGGCCTACGAGGCGTGCGAACGCCCGATGCATGTCGGGAAGGAAGAACACGCCGTAGGAGATCGCGAGCGCGTCGTACCCCTCGGCAGGAATGTCCGACGGCGCCTCCCATGTCGTGACGTCCGCACACACGAAGTCGATGTTCTGCAGTGCCCGTGCTTCGGCGATCAGCCGGGCCTTCTCCAGGAGATCAGCGGAGATGTC
>BBEG01000030.1 GCA_001312645.1 Rhodococcus sp. JCM 9791 | reverse complement strand
CAAGCATCCCCACCCGCACAGCAAGGTCCTGCACAGCCCCCGCGCGAACAGCCGCCGACCGCGGCGATGCCTCCACTGCCGCGTCGACAGCGTGGATCGGTACCTCCACCGCTTCCGCGCACGGACGTGCGTCCTCAGGCCCCGACGGGCAACACCGGCGAGAACGCTCAGGCAGGCGCAGGACATCCCGGCTCTACACCGGGGCAGGCTCCTCGACCGCAGACTCCTGATCCTCGACCCCCGGCCGATCGAACACAGCTGCTCAACCCCAAGGTCGTGATCCGCAGGCAATCGAGAGCTGGCTTTCGCAGATGCGGCGGGCACCGTCCACCCCCGGTCGTAATCCCGAGGCGCCACAGCAACCGGAAGCACCGCAGCAACCCGAGTCGCAGGGCACGAACAATCCCGCCCAGAACGATCCCGTCCCGAACAACCCTGAGGACAGGCCTGATCTGCCCCGACGCGACGACCGCCGTCGGCCGCCTCCGAGCCGGGATTCACGAGGACCCGACACCCAGAGCCGGCGCCACGCGCCGGCGACGATGACGCTCAGACGATCAGCGTCAGCGAGCTGATCGCCCGGCAGCGTCGTTCATAAGAAGCGTCGTTCATAAGAAGCGTCGTTCATAAGAAGCGTCGGCCGTAGGACGGGTCACCGTAGGACGGGTCAGGTCCCCCGAAGGAACTTACGCAGTCGCGCACCCATCGGGTGCGCGACTGTCAGGCTCCCCGCGCGCATCTTGCCCGTCACCACCAGATGCAGCGGGCCGTACGGGGCACCCGCGCCCACCTTCGAAACCGCCGACGACGCAATGGCTTCGAGGCCGTTGATGTCGGCGGTCGCCTCCATCGGCACCACGATGCTGATCGAGCTGAGATAGTCGCTGACCTCGATGCGCACGACCTGCGTTTGCATCACCGCCTCGGTGAAGTCGAGCGACACCGACGATGCCACGGTGTCGAGCTGCAGCACCGGCGGCACCTCCCAGCGACCCTTGCGCGCGATCGTCGACATCCTGCCCTTGAGAACGGTCCCTGTACCTGCCGGGTACATCGGCGCAGCGGCTGCGACCACGTGCGGCTCGTATGCCCGCGCAGGCGGAAACTGCGGCTGCTGCTGGAACTCCGGGCGCATCTGGATACCGGGCAGGTCGATGAGCACCTGGTTCAGATCACCGCGGGTCTTCGCGGCGAGCACGGTGTCCATCCGTTCGGTGAATTCACCGAGTGACAGCATGCCCTGGCCCACTGCGCGCTGCAGTAGTTCACCCACGTGTTCACGTTCTGCGTCCGAAACTCTGAGATCCTTCGGGTCCATGGCGACCACTCTAGAGTCGTCGGCGCACGATGCAGCGTCCAGAACTCGTAATGCACTGTCCAGGAACTCGAGATGATTCCGAACGTCAGTCCAAGCCCTGTTCGATCGCGTATCTGGTCAGTTCCACCCGATTGGCGAGCTGAAGTTTGCGCAGCGTCGCCTGCACATGGTTCTCGACGGTGCGGTGACTCAGCACCAGGCGCGACGCGATCTGTTTCGCCGACATCCCCTTCGCGACGAGTCGAAGGACCTCGGTTTCGCGGTCGGTGAGGGTCGGCACCGACGACTCACGCAGTCTCGACACCGACAGCTTCCGGTACTCGCCGAGCACGAGCCCCGCCAGACCGGGCGTGAACACGGCCTGCCCCGCTGCGGTCTTGACGACGGCTTCGACGAGTTCCGCGGCCGACGCGCTCTTCACCAGATACCCGGACGCCCCGGCCTTCACCGCACCGAGCACATCGGCGCGTTCCGCTGACGCAGACAACACGAGTACCCGCGAGCGCGGCGACACCTCGAGAACCGCGCGGGTCGCGTCCGTTCCGCTGCCGTCGGTCAACGACATGTCCATGAGGACAACGGTGGGTTCGACCACGGCCCGCGCTCGGGCCGTCCGCACACTGTCGGCTTCCGCCACCACGAGGAAGCCTGCTTCCTCGAGGTCGCGGGACACGGCGGTGCGCCAGATGGGATGGTCGTCGACCACCATCACGGTGATCTCAGCCATGCGTTTCCTCCTTGGGGACGCGAATCTCCCATTCGGCGCCTTCGCCGGGCGCGGTCTCGAGTTCGGCTATGCCGCCGAGCCACCGTGCCCGACCGACGATCGATTTCGACACACCGAGACGCCCTTGCGCAGATGCTTCGGCCAGCCGTCCGGATTCGATGCCGACGCCGTCGTCACGAACGGAGAGGACGATCTCGTCGCCGAGGTCCTCGAGCAGCACGAAGGCCCTGGCACCTGGTCCGGCATGGCGCTCGACGTTGTCGAGGGCGGTGGTCGCGAGCGCCACGAGCTCACCCGCGCGCAGCCGGTCCATCACGATGGGATCCGCGGGCGCCGCGACGGTGACGTCGCCGTCGACCCGCACACGCAGCATTGCGGTCAGGTCGACGTGCTGCCCGCCTCGATCGACCTCGGTGTCCTGTTCCGAGATGAGGCGGCGCAATGCCTCCTCCTGTTCACCGGCCATCTGTGCGAGTTCGGCCCGATCGACACCGAGTCCCGAGTCCTCGTCGCCGCGACGCTGCACTAGCGCGAGCACTTGAAGGACGCCGTCGTGGACCTGCCGGGCGAGCCGGTCGCGCTCTTCTGTGGCCGCAGCGATCCGCATGGCCTCCTCGAGCTGACGGTGCGCCGTCCGCGCGGTTCTCATCGCGAATCCCATCGCGACACCGCATGCGACGAGGACTGGCGCGGTCGCGTCGGCCCACAGGTCGAGGTTGACCTGGTCGCGCACCACTGCGCTGACCGCGGCCATCACGATCGCCGAGGTGATTCCGGCAAGAGGGCCGGCGAAGAGTGCGGCGGAGATGACCGCGTTGGCGACCCACAGAGTGGTGGGCATCGTCTGATGATGGCTGTACCAGTCGTGATCGGAGATCAGCCGGGTCGACGCCATCAGTGCGATCGCCGTGATCTGGTCGACCGCGACGACCACCGGCGCCCGCGAGGTCCGCGTGAGAGGAGCAGCGCCGAGGTCAGCGACCACACCACGAGCACGACGATGAGGATCCAGCTCAACCCCTCGTCGGTGTAGTGCTGGACGGTCGAGAAGTGCGAACTGACCGCGTAGACGACGGTGACCAGCCGGAAGACCTGGGCGGCGCGCCACAGCGGAGCGTCCGGATCTGCGGTCCGCGAGAGCCCGGGTATGGATTCCACCATCTCCGTGTCCCTCGCCTTCGTCGTCACTTTTTCGGTGAATCCAACCACTCGGTGACCCTCTAGTGCGACCACAAGGTCATGTGACCGTCCGCACAGTGGTTTGATTTGAAGTCGTGTTGAGGTCATATCGAGCAGTCGCGGCGACTTTGCGGAGTCGCTGGCCGCTCTACATGGTTTCGATGGGCGCCTCGAATCTGTTCGGCGCCATGCTGGTGTTCGCGTTCGTCCGGTACGGCCTGCCGATCGAGGAGTCGGAGAACATCATCGCGGACAGGGTCCGCAATTTCGCCGTCTTTGCCGTCTACCTGGCGTTCGCGGGGGTCGTGAGCCTGAGCGCGGCAGCGTTGATGCTGCGGTCCGTGGTGCGGTGGCAGTTGCGCGGCGGTCCGCCGACCCGGTCGGAGCAGATGGCTGCCCTGCACGCACCCCTCCGGCAGGCGGTCGTGCACCTCGTGCTGTGGCTGCTCGGCGGGGTGCTGTTCGTGTTCCTCACCGCGGAGGAGATGCCGTCGCTCGCGATCACCGTCGCGATTACCGTCGCGATGGCCGCGACGAGCACGTTCGGGTTCACCTACATGCTCGGCGAACGCATCCTACGGCCGGTGGCCGCACGCGCCCTGAGCGAGGGCCGTTTCGATCGGACCATGCGCCCGGCGTCGGTACCCGTCTGGCGATGACCTGGGGACTGGGCACCTTGATGCCGGTCGCCGGGATCGTGCTGCTGTGCGTCACGCAGCTGACCACCGACAACGAATTCGGATCCGATGCGCTCGCATGGTCGGTGCTGGCGTTGGCCGTGATGTCGATCGGGCTCGCGCTCGTGCTGTCACTGCTGACGTCGTCGCAGATCTCCGACCCCATCAAGCAGCTGCGCTGGGCCATCGAACGCGTCCAGCGCGGTGCGTCCGGGGTCCAGGTCGAGGTGTTCGACGGTAGTGAGATCGGTCGGCTGCAGGTGGGCTTCAACCGGATGATGTCGGAGTCGGACGAGCGTCGACGGTTGCGCGAACTGTTCGGTCAGCACGTCGGCGAGGACGTCGCGCGCCGGGCCCTGCAGTACGGCACCGAACTCGGTGGTGAGACGCGCTACGTCGCCGTGTTGTTCGTCGACATGGTGGGCTCGACGGCCACCGCGGCCGAGCGACCCCCGAACGAGGTCGTGGAGTTGCTCAACGAGTTCTTCCGGGTGGTCGTCGACGTCGTCGACAAGCACCACGGTTCGTGAACAAGTTCATGGGTGACGCCGCGCTGGTGATCTTCGGCGCACCATTGGATCGTCCCGACGCCCCCACCGCCGCGTTGGCTGCGGCGCGCGAGCTGCGGTTCGCGCTCAACGAGATCACCGGGCTCGACATCGGTATCGGGGTCTCTGCCGGACTGGCGGTGGCCGGGAACATCGGTGCCGCGGAGCGCTTCGAGTACACGGTGATCGGCGACCCGGTGAACGAGGCGTCGAGACTGACCGAGCTGGCGAAGATGCGTCCCAGCCGGGTGCTCGCATCGTCGAGTGCCCTGTACTTCGCGGACGACGATGAGCGTGGTCATTGGGAACTGGGCGACGAGGTCCAATTACGCGGACGGGGGCGCATGACGCACCTTGCTTGGCCCGTTCGATCTCCCGAACCGGCCTCTACCGACAGGTAACCATACGACCGTGTCGACGGCGTTCGATACGCTGGCCGAGTGGCGCAGCCGCATGAAGACCGATCTGGCCCCGACGCTACACCGCGACGGGGCCGCCTTCGGTGGATCAAATGGGCGTCCGCAGTCGCGTTGATCGCACTCCTCGTCGTCGAGGGGATCTACCTCTGGCCCTCGATGAGCGAATCCTGGCGAGCCCTGACGGAAATGCACTGGGGTTGGGTCGCGGCAGCGGTGGTCGCGCAACTCCTCTCACTGAGCGCGTTCGCAGGACTCCTCCGCAAGGTGCTGCGTGCGGGCGGAGTTCAGGTGAGTCTGTCTCGGTCGACCTCGGTGGTCTACGGGAGTACTGCGATGGCGGTGACCCTCCCCGCCGGCCTCGTCTTCTCGACGGCGTTCACCTATCGGCAGACGCGCCGCTGGGGCGCGACGCCGGTGGTCGCGTCCTGGCAGCTCGCGGTGTCGGGGGTGGTGTCCACCGCCGCTCTCGCCGCGCTGGGGGCGGTGGGCGCATTCGCCGTCGGCTCGTCGATGAGTCCCGTCACCTTGCTGCTGTCGATCACGGTGGCCGGTGCACTGCTCCTCGGCCTGCGGTACGTCGCGCAGAACCCCTCGTCGGTCAAGACCTTCGTCACGTGGAATCTGGAACGTTTCAACCGGCTGACCAGAAGATCGGCCGACGCCGGGATCGACGCTTTCGAACGCGCCCTGTCGCAGCTCGAAGCGGTACAGCTTCGTCGACGGGACATGCTGGCCGCGGTCGCGTGGTCGGGCCTGAATCGCGTGTTCGACATGATCTGCCTCGGATTCGCGTGCTGGGCGGTCGGCGGCACACCCTCATTGGCAGGCCTGATCATCGCCTTCACCGCGGCGAAGGCAGTCGGCAGCGTTCCGCTGGCACCCGCAGGTCTCGGATTCGTCGACGGCACGCTGATCGCAACGCTCACCGCGGCGGGACTGAGCGCGTCGCAGGCCCTCGCCGCGGTGTTCGTCTACCGGGCGGTGAGCGTCGTGTTCGTCGCGGTGATCGGGTGGACCACCGTCGCGGTCCTGTATCGCGGGGCGAGTGCCGGCACGGAGATCGATCCGGTCGCCGAACGCAGCACCCCCGGCACGGACAGCACAGTGCACGGTGCAGAGCGCACCGTTCTTCAGCCCGAATGAATCCGTTCACGAAAAAGTAGTTGCGAACTCAACTAGATTGTGTCATGCTTCTTTCGTAAGAAGTTGAAGGTTCAATGAACAACTGGAACAACCCACAGGAGCGCCCCATGACCGCCAGCACCGCCACCCTCCCCGGCCTCACCGCAGGCACCTGGGCAATCGACCCCGTCCACTCCACCGTCGGTTTCTCCGTCCGTCACCTCATGGTCAGCAAGGTTCGCGGCACCTTCGAGAACTTCTCAGGCACCATCGTCGTCGCCGAGGACGGCACCGCGACCGCGAATGCCGAGATCCAGGTCGACTCGATCAGCACCAAGAACGCCGACCGCGACGCACACATCAAGTCCGCCGACTTCTTCGACGCCGAGCAGTTCCCCGTCGCGACATTCACCAGCACGGGTGTGCGCGCCGACGGCAGCGACCTCGTCCTCGCAGGCGACTTCACGCTGCGCGGCGTCACCAAGCCGATCGAGCTGAAGCTCGAGTTCAACGGCGTCAACCCGGGCATGGGCCAGGGCGCAGTCGCGGGCTTCGAGGCGACCACCGTGATCAACCGCAAGGACTTCGGCATCTCCATCGAGATGCCCCTCGAAGGCGGCGGAGCAGTCCTCGGCGACAAGATCACCCTGAACATCGAGATCGAGGCCCTTCAGCAGGCCTGACGCCTCTGGCCGGGCCCACTCGCACCAGGGATACCCTGGACGCGTGAGAAGGTACGCACCCGCGCTGGTCATCGACGTCATCCTGGTCATCGTCTTCGCTTCACTCGGGCGATCCAGCCATGACGAAGCACTCGACCTCGTGGGCCTGGCCGGAACGGCATGGCCGTTCCTCGGAGGACTCACCATCGGATGGTTCCTCACCGCATGGCTCCGCCGCGACAAGTTCGACGCCTACGCTGCCGTCCCGACGGGGCTGGTTCTGTGGGTGAGTGCACTCGTCGGTGGAATGCTGCTGCGCGCCTGACCGGTCAGGGCACTGCGACGGCCTTCGTCATCGTCGCGACGCTGTTCCTCGGTGCCGTGCTCGTCGGATGGCGCATCATCGCACAGGTCATCATCCGCCGTCGTGTGAGCGCGGGATGATCACGAGCACACGATGGTCGGGCCGAAATCGGCCACACCGAAAGCGTGTCGGTGCAACAGTGACGTCATGAGCGACACCGTACCGACCTCCGAGATCAGGACCGACCACCGGTTCTTCGGACAACCGCTCCCCCTCGCCAACCTCTTCGGTGTCGAGATGTGGGAGCGGTTCTCGTTCTACGGCATGCAGGGCATCCTGATCTACTACCTGTACTACTCGGTGGCAGACGGCGGGCTGGGCCTGAGCCAGGTTGCGGCCACCTCGATAGTGGGTGCGTACGGTGGCACCGTCTACCTGTCGACCATCGTCGGCGCCTGGATCGCCGACCGCCTCCTCGGCGCTGAACGCACCCTGTTCTACAGTGCCGTACTCATCATGTTCGGCCACATCGCGTTGGCGATACTCCCCGGGTTCGTCGGGGTCGGGGTGGGCCTGATCTGCGTCGCCTTCGGCAGCGGCGGACTCAAGGCGACCGCCACCTCGATGGTCGGCGATCTGTACAAGGAGAACGACGACCGCCGCGACGCCGGATTCTCGCTCTTCTACATGGGTATCAATCTCGGTGCCCTCGTCGGACCGCTGCTCACCGGCTTCATGCAGACCCGGTACGGCTTCCATTGGGGTTTCGGTCTGGCTGCGGTCGGAATGTTCCTCGGTCTCGCGCAATACACGATCTACCGCAAGCAATTCGGCGACATAGGCAAGACACCACCGAATCCGCTCCCGGCCGATCTCCGGCTGCGGGTTGTGGGCGGAGCAGTACTGGCCATCGTCGTCGTCGCAGTCCTTGCGACCACCGGCGTCATCACCACCGGGAACATGTCGGACATCGTGGTCGGGCTGACGATCTTCGCGGCAGTCGTCTATTTCGCCGTCATTCTGACCAGCAGACATATCACGCCGGTCGAACGCAGCCGGGTGTGGTCGTTCATTCCGATGTTCCTCGCCAGCGCCGTGTTCTGGTCGCTGTTCCAGCAGCAGTTCACGATGGTCGCGGTGTATTCCGACACACGCTTGAACCGCTCCCTGTTCGGCTGGGACTTCCCACCGTCATGGTCCAGTCCATCAACCCGGTCTTCATCATCATCTTCGCCGGCGTGTTCGCCGCAGTGTGGACGAAGCTCGGGCCGCGGCAACCGTCGTCGCCCATCAAGTTCGCGTGCGGCACGATCATCATGGGCATCGCATTCCTGTGCTTCATCCCGATGGCCGGTGGCGGCGCCAACAGTGCACCGCTTCTCGGCCTCGTCGGCATCCTGCTGCTGTTCACCCTGGCCGAACTGTTCCTGTCTCCCGTCGGCCTGTCACTGACGACCAAACTCGCGCCCAAGAACTTCCACACGCAGATGGTCGCCCTGTTCTACCTGTCGGTCGCGCTGGGCAGCGCCTTGGCCGGCACACTCGCCGGGTACTACAACGACGACACCGAGGTGTCGTACTACCTGTGGATCGGCGGCGCTTCGATCGCCGTCGGCCTGATCCTGATCGCACTCACTCCGCGGATCCGGAAACTCATGCACGGCGTGCACTAGTGACCCGAGGCCCGTATTGAAGCACCTGAAGGATCGAATCAACCGAAGGCAAGCCATCCGGCGAGACCGAAACCTGCGATGGCCACCGCGACCCGCAGCAGCGTCGGGGGATCCGCTTGACCAGTGGTGGACCACACCAACCACCGGCGAACGCACCCACCGCCATGGCCGCCGCGGCGATCCAGTGGACCGGGCCGAAGAACGCGAAACCGATCGCCGCGACCAGGTTGGCGACGCCGAGCAGGTAGCTCTTGAGGATGCTCGCACGCCAGATCGACTCGGACGTACAGATCAGAGTGAGGGCGAGGAAGATGACGCCCGCGCCCGCCCCGAAATAGCCCCCGTACACCGCGACGACGAACAGGGCAGCAGCGAACACCCGGGGAAGATCACGCCCACCGGCAAGTTCCCGAATCTTCGGCTGCAGCAGCAGGGCGAGCGACGCGAACGCGACGAGAAACGGCACCGTGGCCTCGAACGACCCGGCCGGCGCGACGAGGAGCACGACCGCGCCCGTCAGACCACCGAGAGCCGCGTACGCCGTCCACCTCCACACCCGCGGGCCCGTGTCGACCACTTCACGAGCAGAGTTGCTGAGCGCACCCACGCCTACACCGACCATCGCGACGGTGTTGGTGACGTTCGCGGCGACCGGCGACAACCCGACCGCAAGTAACGCGGGGTAGGACACGAGCGACGCGAGACCGGTGACGAACCCGACGACGCCGGCGAAGAACCCGGCGACGACGAGCAGCAGTGCATCGACAATCGTCACGATGTTCGAACGTACCGGTACCGGGTCAGGGGCGCTGACCGGCGCCGGTGCACTCCAGGATCACGCAGGCGGCTTCGCCAATTCGGTGAGGAATCGGTCGGCCATCCTCACTGCGCGGTCGCCACCATCGGCGTCGGCAACGAACACCGCGAACGCCACGTCGCCGGTGTAGCCGAAGAACCAGCGGTCATCGCCGGCAGCGGCGGCGATCCCTGCTAGGCCCGGATGCCCCTTCAAGAAGGACGCGGGACCGTTCTGCACGTTGTCGATCATCAGCCGCGCAGAGCGTCGGTCACGTGCGCCGGCAACGGCTCGGGTGCATCGGTGACCGACGCCGGCTGACCCTGCACGAGCATGGGCGGGGGAGCTTCGCCGCGCGCGATCGACGCGGCGAGCAATGCGGCACCGAGCGGGCTGACGAGTGACTCGTCGTCGCCGTCGCCGGTGAACTGCACCACCCCGGACCTGCCGTGCCCGATCTGTGCGGTCTCGAATTCGAAGCCCGGCACCGAGTACCCCACGCCGAGTCCGAGGCGACGCGCGGTATCGGCCAGATCGTCGGTGCTCACCGAATCGGGAGCGACACCGCGGTCGAGTCCTGCCGCCAACCGCACGGGATCGAAGACGGAACCCGCCGAGTAGAGGCCTCGGGTGGCCACTGGTCCGAGTTCCATGGCCTGGTTGTTGACGTCTGCGGCGAGGATCCCACCGGTCGACGGCTGGATCGCGACGAGCGCCGCGGGAGTACCTACGGTGACGACGGCTTCCTTGGCTGCGAGCTGCACGTGCGAGTCGACGGTCGCCGTCAGATCCGGAGGCGGGGGCCCCTGGAACCCTGCGACCTGGATCGGCCCCTGTTCTGGGTCTTCGAGTGTCACGGCCCACCCGGCGGTGCGGTCTCGTTCGAGCTGCCACGCCGAACGGAGCGAATCGAGCAGCGGCGTCGAGACCCTCCGGTCTGAGCTGATCAGCGTGGGTGTCTTGATGACCTCGACACCCGGGACGGCAACGATGTCGTCTTCGAGGAATTGATAGTCCTGGTCGCGGAGTTTGACCGCAGTGATCCGGGCCCCGGGATCGGCGGCGAGCCTCTCCTGCATGAGCTCGGAGGTGATGACGGGCGCGACGGGGGCGAGGACCTCTGCAAGCCGTGTCGAGCTGGCGACAGGATCGGGCATGAGCGCGGGGTTGAGCACGACCGCATTGATGGTCTGCTCTTCCATCAGCGGATTTCCCGCACGATCGAAGATCTTGGGCGGTGCGGCATCCGTGCGCACGTGGTGGACGGTCCGGCCCGCGAGGTCGGGCACGACCACATCAGGCTCCACGACACGCGCCAGCCGACGGCCAGCTTCCGGACGGAACCGTCGACCTGGTAATGCCAGTCCTTGTTCTCCCCGAAGTTCCAGTCGGCAGTGAGTGTGAAGTACCCGGAGTCCGCGTTGAGCTCGACGAGCTGGGTGACGTCGTAGTCGACGCTGCCGTCGGAAAGACCGTCGAACATCTGTGCGAGCACCGGTTCGGCGGCGTTCGGGTACGAGGTGAGTTCGGCGGCGTCGCCGGGTTCCCGGTCGTTGAGTGCCCCGACGAAATCGTCGACCAGGATTTCCGCATCGCTGCGCGGGTCGTTGAACACGAAGGTATTCAGACCCACCGCCGCGGCCACGGCCACGGCAGCACCGAGGGCGACAGTGCGAACGCCTCGACGGCGCTGCCACTCTCGAAATCCCATACTCCCCAACCTTCACTCCAGCAACACCGGCCACAAGCACGAGTCGTCTACGATGCGATCACGATTGCGCTACATCCGAGAGTTCACCTCCCCAGCCACTCTCCGGCCGCCTCCACCGCGGGGGCCGAACTGTCGGCACCTGCGACGAACACAGCGAACGCAAGGTTATCCTGCGCGCCGATGAACCAGCCGTGTGCCCCGCCCACATTGTCGGCTGCTCCGTTGTTGCCACCGTACTCTGCGGTTCCTGTCTTTCCGATGAGTTCGGGAAGTCGCTCAGTGCGCTCGCCGTACCGTCGGTTACGGTCTCTCGCATCATCGTTCGCAGTGCGGCGAGTGTGTCTGCAGGGGCTGGTGCGACCTCCTGATCGGCCGTCGCGGGCTGCCCCTCGACGATCGTCGGCAGCGGTGTCTTCCCACCCGCGACCGACGCGGCGACGAGCGCCATCCGAAGGGCGATGCTGTCACCTGTCCCTGCCCGATCGCACCCTCGACGCGCGCTGCCCCCGACTCCATCGGGGGGACGCTTCCGGTGACGGTCACGAGACCGGGCGTGATGTAGTCGACGCCGAGTCCGAACTGCAATGCGGCATCGGTCAGCGCCGTGGGAGGCATATCCACGGCGAGTCCGGCCATGGTGGTGTTGCACGAGTTCGCGAATGCAGCGTGCAGCGGTACCTCACCGAGGTCGAAGCTCTCGTCGTTCGGAATGGTCCGGTCGCCGATCGTCGCGACCCCGGGGCACGGAAGCACCGTGTCGGGTTCGGCGAGCCCCGCCTGCAGCGCCGCCGAAGTGGTCACGACCTTGAACGTCGAACCCGGTGGATACAGGCCGGTGAGCGCGACCGGGCCCTCCAGATCGGCTGCGGCGTTCTGCGCGACCGTGCGTACCGCGCCGTTGTCGGCATCGATCCCGACGATCACCGCCGGCCTGTCGAACGACGCGAGCGTGGCTTCCGCCCGAGCCTGCAGATCGGGGTCGATGGTGGTGTACAGGTCGGGGGCCTCGGTGGGGTCCACACCGGCGATCGATCGAACCGTGCCGTCCATGGCCACCGACTGCACCGCCCAGCCCGCGGTCGCGGTCTGATTCTCGTGCCACATCTCGTCCAGGCCCGACCACACAGGTGACGACAGATCGCGGTTGACGGTGAGCAGCCGCGGCTGCGGCGCGAGTGTGACACCGGGCAGCGCAGCAAGCCGCTCCTCGATGGGAGCCAGATCCACTTCGCGCAGAGCCACCGCAGTCACCGGCGCGCCGGCGACTTCTCGAGGTCGGCAGCAAGGAAGTCCGCGGTGATCGTCGGCGCAGCCGAGGCGAGCAGAGGCGCGACCGCTGCGGGGTCGGCGGACGAATCGAGGTTCACGAGCGTCACGATCTGCTCGCTCATCAGCGGTTGGCCCGAGCTGTCGAAGATCGTCGGCGGAGTGCCCGTCGTCGGGGTGTAGCGCAGCGACGTGCCGGCGCTCAGCTCGGGAGCCAACACGGTCGGGTCCCATCGGACCCGCCATCCGTCGTCGTCATCCGATTCTTCCGCCGTATCTTCGAGCGCGGAGCCGGTCGTGCGATACGACCAGTCCTTTCCCTCCCCGAAGTTCCACGACACATCCAGGTCGAAGGTGTCGCCGTCGCCGATACCCGCAACCGTCACGGTGGGATCATCGTTGCCGAGCCCCTCGAACAGATCCGAGATCGCTTCCTGCGCGGCAGCGGGATCCGTGGTGAGCGCGGCAGCGGACGCTGCGTCGCCGGTATCCAGAGCGGCGGCGAACTCTTCGGCGACGGTGTCGGGCTGATCAGGTCCCGTGGCGCAACCGACCACGCCGAGGGTGAGAGAAGCCGCTGTCACGAGCGTGACCGTCCGTCGACCGATATGCATGGTCACGATCATGCCGGAGATCGGAGAACGGCGCCGCTGACCGATGCCACGATCCGGTGAACTGTGCGACAACCGAACTGTGTGGCGGCCCACAGGGAATCAATTCGCTTGCGCGACCGCCGACAGTGCCTTATCGTGGAGTTCGACTTTGTTCCCGGCGTTCGGAGAAGGCATTGCTCCTGTAGAGGTTCTCGACCCACCGCACGATACGTGCGGGCCGTCTCTTACCTCCAGGAGCTTTTATGTCTGTACCCATTTCTGCATCCAACAGTGTCACGCTGTCCGCTCTCACATACGAGCATCCCGACGGCACCCGCGTCTTCGACGGTCTCGACGCGACGTTCACCGTCGGCCGCACCGGTCTCGTCGGACGTAACGGAAGCGGCAAAAGCACACTGCTGCAGCTCATCTCAGGAAATCTGACACCCGCACGCGGATCGGTGACGACATCCGGACGAGTCGCATACCTGCCGCAGGACATCACCCTCGATCCCGCCGTGTCGGTCTCCACCGTCCTCGGTATCGACACAGTGCGAACAGCGCTGCGGCGAATCGAATCCGGAGACGGGACCGGCGACGACTTCGACACCGTCGGTGACCGCTGGGACGTCGAAGAGCGTGCACTCGCAACCGTGCATCGGCTCGGCCTCGATCGAATCCTGCACGACGAAAGCGATTTCGATCGCACAGTTGGGACGCTCTCAGGAGGGGAGACCGTCCTGCTCGGACTCACCGCGCGGCTGCTCGCCGAGCCCGGAGTCCTGTTGCTCGACGAGCCGACCAACAATCTCGACACGGCCGCTCGCGAACGCCTGCAGGATGCTCTCGACCGTTTCCCGGGGACCGTGATCATCGCAGGTCACGATCGCGACCTACTCGATCGGATGGACACGATCGCCGAAATGCGGGACGCAGTCTCCGCATGTTCGGCGGTGGCTTCAGCGACTACGAGCAGATCATCGAAGCCGAACAGGAGGCGGCTCAGGCCGCGGTCCGGGACGCGCGCAGCGATGTTCGTCGGCAGGCTCGCGAGCTCGCCGCCGCGCATGTTGCACTCGATCGGCGAGCGCGCTACGGCAAGAAGATGTTCGAGAACAAGCGTGAGCCGAAGATCATCATGAACATGCGCAAACGACAGGCACAGGAGGCCGCAGGCAAGTATCGCCGCGAGCACGAGGGAAACCTCGAATCCGCCCGGGCCCAGCTCGATCGGGCACAGGACTCGGTGCGCAACGACCGCGAGATCCGCGTGGACCTGCCCGACACCTCGGTACACCCGGGACGGCGGATCGCCGAGGGGCCGCTCGAGATCGTCGGACCGGAACGCATCGCGGTGCGCGGACCCAACGGTTCGGGCAAGACGACACTGTTGGGCCGGATCGTCGACGCCGGGCCGCTGGTGCCGTATGCACTGCTCCCCCAACGACTCGACATCTTCGACGACACGACATCGGTGGTAGCCAATGCCGAACTGCGCGCACCGCACCTCCCTCCCCAGGAAGTGCGGGCACGCCTGGCACGTTTCCTGTTCCGCGGGACCGACGCCGACGTGCCCGTGGGAGTCCTGTCCGGCGGTGAACGGCTCCGCGCCGCGTTGGCCATCCTCCTCGCTGCCGATCCCGCTCCGCAGTTGCTGATCCTGGACGAACCGACCAACAACCTGGATCTGCCGAGCCTCGCGCACCTGACCCAAGCCTTGCGGGCGTTCGAAGGCGCGCTCGTGGTGGTGTCCCACGATGAGCGATTCCTCGACGAGATCGGAGTGACACGGTCGGTTGTCCTAGGAGACGCGGACGTTCCGGACGAGTGCGCAAGACTGGACGGGTGAGCTACGCGGCCAATCCTGCGGACGGCACGCGCATCGCGTTCTCGTCTCGGCCTGCCCTGTCGGGCGACGCGAACGCACCCGCGTTGATGCTGGTGCACGGCAGCGCACTGTCGTCGGCGGTGTGGCGAGAATTCGTGAACGACTCCTGGATCCCGGTCAGACACCCAACGGTTGGGCCGACTGCGAGATGACCGACTCCACCAGTGCGCTGATCATCCGTTTCATCACTTCGGTCGAGTCCGGGACCGACAGGCCCACGACGTCGCGCAGCGAGACCCAGGTGGGCCACGTCGATGCGATGGCAACCGCCTGGACGATCTGAACACGTGCCGTGTCGTCGGCTCGACTGAACTCACGAGCGAACAGCATCCGCACTTCGATCTCCGCTCGCTCGAGATAGCCGTGACGGTTGCGTTGCAGCTCTTCCGAGAACGGCGCCCGAACCTCCGCCGATCGCGAGAAAGGCGCGATGTACTCGAGCGCTCGGCACGTTGCCGGCAGTACCGGTCGATGCGTTCCGCGAGAGGCAGACTTGGATCCACCGGTTCGTGCGCGTCGTCCTGACGACGCATCAGCTCGGCCCCCGTTGCCGAGAAAAGCGTCTCCAAGTCGCCGAAGTGACCCCACAATGATCTCAGTGACACCCGTGCCCGCTCGGCAATCTGCGCGCCGGTCGGTTTGAGCTCACCGTCGCGGATCAACGCGATGTGCGCGTCGATGACCGCTTGGCGCGTACGTTCGGCGCGTGCCGACCGGCCGTCGATACTGATCGGCGTGGTCGGCCGGTCGTCGAACCGGATTATCGGCCGGTCTCGCGGCCCATTCTCTCCCCCGTGCATCTGATCCTCCCCGATACTTGTGCACATCAGTTAATAGTTATCACCGGTTGCAGGTAAACCACCCCCGGCCTATAGGCCACGTGCCAAGATATGCGAAGACACCGAGCGATTACCACTACCCGGTATTCGTCGGCGCGGTTTTTGTGTTATCAACCGAACCTGAAACTGCGGGAAATCAGCACGAAACAGTCATTCCGGTCAATCTGCCAGGAGCCCCTTCGCGATGTGGGTCACCTGGATCTCGTTGCTCCCCGCATAGATCATCAGCGACTTCGCGTCGCGTGCGAGTTGCTCGACACGATATTCAGCCATGTAGCCGTTACCACCAAAGAGCTGCACCGCCTCCATCGCGACCTCGGTGGCAGCGCGCGACGAGTACAGCTTCATCGCCGACGCTCCGACAGGCTCACCGGCTTCCCGGCCTCCGCACGCTCGATCGCGCTGAACACCATGTTCCGCACGTTGATGCGGGCGATCTCCATCTCGGCGAGCTTGAGCTGGATGAGCTGGAACTGAGAGATCGCGGTACCCCACAACTTGCGCGACTTCGCATACTCGGTGCACAACGTCAGGCACTGCTCGATGATGCCGAGCGACAGATACGCGATTCCGATGCGCTCGGCGGCGAACGATTCCTTCGCGCTGCTCTTGCCGTCACTCTTCCCGCCGTCCTCGGTTTCCCCGAGCAGACGATCGCGGGTGATACGCACGTTGTCGAAGAACAACTCGCCGGTGGGGGAGGAATTCATACCCATCTTCTTGAACGGCGGACCCTGCGTGAGACCCTCCATCCCCTTGTCCAGTACGAACGCGAGAACCTTGCGGTCCCGTCGGTCGATCGTTGCGTCGCCGTCATCCAGCTTGGCGTAGACGATGATGACGTCGGCATACGGGCCGTTGGTGATGAAGGTCTTCTGCCCGTTGAGGATGTAGTCGTCGCCGTCGCGGCGCACGGTCGTCTTCATCCCGCCGAAAGCGTCGGACCCCGAATCCGGTTCGGTGATGGCCCAGGCGCCGACCTTCTCGAAGGTCACCAGTTCGGGAAGCCAGCGCTTCTTCTGCGCGAGAGTGCCGCGACCCCGGATCGTGCCGGCAGTGAGCCCGAGGCTCACACCCATCGACGCGACGAGTCCCAGGCTCACGCCCGCGATCTCGATGTTGAGCAGTGCCGCCATGCCCGGCGACCCGCTCATTCCCCCTCCGCTTCCGGACGAGCTCTCGCCCTTCCCCTCCTTCGCGAGGGCCCGTTCGAGGGATTCGCGGGCCATCTCGTCGATCCCGAATGCGGCGTACATCCTGCGGATGATGTCGAACGGCGGGAGCTCACCGGACTCGAGCTCGTCGACGTGGGGACGGATTTCCTTCTCGATGAATCCGCGCAGCGCATCGCGGAACATGAGGTCTGTGTCGGACCACTCGTACATGAACGAAATATAGAACATGTTCCTGTTTGTGTATACGGTCGACACGGAACCCGACCTGACGAATGTCGCTCGGTAGTGCGTATCCGGCGCTAGCCTTACGCCCACGAACGTGAGATGGGGGCATCGTGATCGTGGACACCCTGACCGTAGACAACATGGCCCTGGATACCTTGGCCATGCACATGAGCGACGGACTGATCACTCCGCGTGCATCGGTGTTGTTCTACGTCGTCGCCGTGATCGGCGTCGCGCTTGCCGCATGGCGCGCACGCACCGAGCTGACCGAAAAATCTGCCGCGACGGCTGCACTCGTGACCGCACTCGTATTCGCGATGCAGATGATCGACGTACCTGTCCTGCCCGGAGTGAGCGGCCACGTCCTCGGCGGCACTGTGGCGGCACTGCTTCTCGGTCCCTTCGCCGCCGCGCTGTGCCTGACGTTCGTGCTCACCGTCCAGGCATTCGTATTCGCCGACGGGGGCCTCACCGCCCTCGGAGCGAACACCACCGTCATGGCGCTTGCAGGGGTCGCCGGCGGATACGGAACCGCCATCGCTCTTCGCGCAGCCTTTGCCCGTCACAACACCGCCCGTCACAACACGTTGTCGCCTACCGCACACACCTTCACCGTGGCATTCATCGCGGGCTGTGCGTCGGTGTTCGCCGCGGTCACCGGGTCCGTGGTCGTCTACGCGATCTCCGGCTCAGCGCACATGCCGCTGTCGACACTCGCGTACCTGTACGGCGCCCACGCGCCGGTCGCACTCCTCGAAGGTCTCGTCACCGGGGTGGTCGTGGTCGCCGCAGCGGGCGCGGCACACACACGCCTCGTGACTGCGCTCGGTCTCGCCGCATTCGGCGTCGCGGGCGTGCTGTCCACATTCGCCCTGTCGACCTTCACCGCCGGCACACCCGACGCGCTCGAAGCCGCCACGCTGCGAGGGTGCGACACCACGCAGACTCCACCGATCGGGGACTGCATGGCCCGAGGAGTTCGGGAGCATCGCCTCGCGGGCAGCGCCCTGGCCGACTACACGGTCGGAGGTCAGGCTGGTTCGACCGGAGCCGCCGGCACGATCGGGGTACTCGCGACCATCGCGGTCGCCGGCACCGGATTCCGTGCGCTCACGCGTCGGAGTGAGCCTGTCGTGCGTCTCGAGCTGCCCCGATGAGTTCCGCAGCGAGGTCGCGGCCGCGGCGGATCGGCTCGGTCGAGTGTTCGAACTTCGAACCGGCGAGCGCCCCGTCGTAGATCAACTGCACACGGTCGGCCACGAGGACCGAATCTACGGCGCCTGCCCGATCGAGCAGTGCCACAAGAGTGTCGAGTAGCCACTCGCGATGCGCCAGGACCGGCTCGATCCGCTCTTCCGGGAACTCCGTGGCCGCGTTCGCGTACTGGCACCCCCGGAAGTTCTTGCCCGGCGCCGAGGCGAGCGCGAGGTCGAAGAAGGTCAGGACTCGGTCAACGGGGTCGTCGATATCTGCGACTGCGTCGTTCCATCGGGTGCGATCGCGATGGTCGAGGCGGTCCAGGTAAGCATGGACGAGACCGTCCTTCGAGCCGTAGGACGAGTACAGACTCGCCCGTGCCACACCCGCTTCGGCGAGGATCCGATCGATACCCACTGCGCGGATACCGAGCTCGGCGAACAGTGCGCCGGCGGTATCGAGGAGTCGTTCCGCGGGCGGTCGCTTGGCGAGGGGTTCGACTGTGGTGCGCACGCAGAAAAGCCTAACGGATCGACGCGATAGACAGATCGTTCTATCTGGATGTATCGTGGCACCCGTGACACGCTGTCTTCTGACCCGTCGCCTGCACGTGGATCTCGTGCGGGTGACCGGTGCTGCGTGTTGTCGTTTCATTCGCTGACCGGCTCACGTTCCGCCTCGCTCGTCGCCTCCTGACGTACGCCTGCGCACAACCGTGCCGTCAGCACCCCCCACCCAGCTCCACCTCGGAAGGTGACCCATGTCGCTGTATCTCTACGAACTCGTACCCACCGAAGGTCAGGCCGAGACCGCCATCAAGCATTCGGCGACGCAGTCGTCGCCGGCGGCGGCGAACTGATCGAATCGCAGGTGACCTCCGGCGGCACGCGCATCTTCGCTGTCGCCGAGTTCAACGCATGCCGCGCAGCACAGCTCGAGGCAACCACCCTCGACGTCGCAGAAATCGTGGGCCCCAACGAAGTTCGACTAGTCGGCGCCGAGCTCGACCAGATCAAGGCCGCGCGTCCCGAGGCCGGCTACCTCGTCGAGTGGGACATCCCCGACACCATCGACATGGAGACATACCTCGCGCGCAAGAAGGCCAACTCGCCGAAGTACGCGAACGTCCCCGAGGTGAGCTTCCTGCGCACCTATGTCCGCGAGGACATGGACAAGTGCCTGTGCTTCTACAACGCTCCCGACGAGGACGCCGTCGTCCGCGCTCGCGATGCCGTCAGCACCCCGATCGACCGTATCCACTCCCTCGAAGGATAAGTACCCGATGACCGCGGCCATTCAGAACCCGAACGAGCAGCTCGACACGATCGCCGAATTCGTACGCGACCGTGCCGCCGCTCTCGATCGCGGTGAGACCGACATCCGCACCGACCTCGCACGCATCGGCGAGCTCGGCCTGCTCGAGAACGGGCTCGGCGGAAAGTGTCTCGACCACATGGTCGCGGTCATCGACGGCATCGCCGCAGAATCCCTCACCGTCGGGTTCTCGCTGTGGGCTCAGCGCATGACACTCGAATATCTGGACCGCGCACCGGAACACCTCCGTGCGCGGTACTGTGACGAGCTCGCATCGGGTCGGCGTGTAGGCGTAACTGCCATGGCGGCCGCGCTCAAATACCTTGCGGGACTCGGCGAACTCCCGCTCGTCGCGGAACGCACCGACGACGGACTCACCGTCTCCGGACCGATCCACTGGGCTTCCAATGTCTTTCCGGAATCACTCATCGTCTTTCCTGCACGCACCGCCGACGGCGGACACGTCATCGCCGTAGTACATGCCGATTCACCGGGCATCCGCATCAATTCGTCACCCGAACTGCTCGCGCTGGGTGCCACCTCGTCGACGTCGATCGCATTCGAGAACGTCCGGATTCCTGCTTCGGACGTCATCTCCGGAGACCTCACCGAATTCTGCGGCGCCATCCGCCCGACCTTCCTGTTGCTGCAGACTTCGTTCTGCGCGGGCATCACCCGAGCATCTCTCACGGAGGCGTCGGCGCGCCTGCACGGTCTCGGTGAGCAATTCATCGACGAATACCAGGTCCTGACACAGCAATACGAATCACTTCGAGATCGGCTGTACCGATTCGCCACCGCACCGTCCACGGTGTCCGGGGCAGATCTGATCCGCCTGCGCCTCGACGGCTCGGTCGTCGCAGTGGCCGCGACACGTCTCGAAGCGACGCTGCGCGGCGGCGCCGGATACGCTTCCGCGAGCGCAACGAACAGGCGCTTCCGCGAAGCCGCGTTCCTCCCCATCCAATCCCCCTCGGAAGGACAGTTGCGATGGGAACTCTCGAAGTTCGAGTAGCGGGCGCCTACAAGAGTTTCGCGGGCCGACACGAACCGGTCCTGCAGGGACTCGATCTCGACGTCCCCACCGGCGAGTTCCTCGTCCTGCTCGGCAGCAGCGGTAGCGGAAAGTCGACACTGCTGCGGATCATCGCCGGTCTCGATCATCTCGATCGCGGAGAGATCGACTGGCCGAGCACCGACGGTGACACCCGCCCGCACACGGGTGTGGTGTTCCAGCAGCCGTATCTCATGCCGTGGCTCACCGTTCGCGAAAATATCGCGCTGGGCGGACGTTTCAAGAATCATCGCGATCGTTTCGACATCGCGTACGCCGATGAACTGCTCGCCCGGTTCGGATTGTCCGGCCTCGCCGGCTATTACCCCGATCAGTTGTCGGGCGGGCAGGCACAGCGTATCGCCGTGATCCGCGCGGTCGCGGTGCGTCCTCGCCTGCTGCTGCTCGACGAACCGTTCAGCGCACTCGACCCCGCGACACGCTCCGATCTGCAGGCGTGGCTCGGCGACCTCGCCCGCGACCTCGCCTTCACTACGGTGCTGGTCACCCACGACATCGACGAAGCGCTTCGCCTCGCCGACCGGATCGCATTGTTCGGCCGAGGTGGCACGGTGCGGCAGCAGTGGCGCATCGCCGACGTCAACCAGGACGAACGGGCACCGCTGCGCACGGAGATCCTCGAGCACTACCGCGATTCGTCGCTGACTCCATCGTGAACGGGAAACTGACGCGGCGAACCCTGATGCAGGGTGCGCTCGGAATCGCCGCTGCCGGTGGCGTGTTCGGTGCAGCCGACCTTGTGCGTACCGCCGCGACAGACCGCACCAACACCACCGGGCAACTCCGCATCGGATACCTACCGATCACCGACGCAGCGCCGCTGCTCGTCGCGCACGGCGCCGGACTGTATCCGAACGGCATCGTCGACAGCGCTCGACCTGTGCTGTTCCGCAGCTGGGCGTCGCTCGCAGAAGCATTCGTCAGCCGGCAGGTCGACGTCGTGCACCTGTTGATGCCCCTCGCCGTCCAATTACGCTATGGCCTGGGAAGTTCCGCCCGAATTCTCGGCTGGAACCACACCAACGGTTCCGCGCTCACCGTCGCCCCGCACATCACCGACCTCGGACAGCTCGCGGGCGAGACGATCGCGATCCCATTCTGGTGGTCGATCCACAACATCGTCGTTCAGCAGTTGCTGCGCGAACACGGTCTGACCCCCGTGGTGAGGCAGGCGCCGTCGAAATCCGCGCGCACCGTCGGCCTCGTCGTCATGGGGCCGTCCGATATGATTCCTGCCTTGGCCAACGGCTCGATTGCGGGATTCACTGTTGCGGACCCGTTCAACGCCGCCGCCGAACTCCGCGGCGTAGGTCGGATCCACCGCTTCCTCGGCGACCTGTGGCGCGATCACGCGTGCTGCGCGTTCCTCGTCCACGAGGACGTCATCGAAGAGAATCCTGCGGCGGTGCAGTCCCTGACCGATTCGGTGGTGTCCGCCCAGCTGCAGATCGGGCAGATCGTCCGGGCGCCGCAACGATGCTCTCCGATCGCTATCTGCCGCAGCCGCTTCCCGCGATCACGACGGCCCTGACCTATCCGGGGCGCGACGCCGACACCCGGCATCCGCAGTGGGCGCCTCAGCAGATCGGGTACCAACCCTTCCCGTTCCCCAGCTTCACCACCGCGCTGGTCGAGGCGATGCACGGCACGGTCGTCGACGGCAACACCGACTTCCTGTCGCGGATCGACCCGGCGACAGTGCACCACGATCTCGTCGACGACCGGTTCGTCCGCACGTCGCTGACCCGAATCCCCGGCACCGACGCCTTCGGGCTACCAGCAGATCTCACCCGCATCGAGGAGGTCGACCCCACGTGAGCACCCCGACCGGTCCGCCCGGAGTCTCCCGCTCCTGCCGCAGACCATCGCGATCGTCGTCGCCGTCGCCTGTGGTGGCTGGTCACCACAGTCGTCGCCGGACCCGATTCGATCGTGCGCGAATTCGCGCCGCAATATGTGGGACCGGCCATCGTGGATCTGTTCACCCGCGGCGTGCTGCTTCCCGACATGCTCGCGAGCCTGTGGCGGCTTCTCGTCGGATTGCTGATCGCCGCGACATTCGGCATTCCACTCGGGCTGCTGATCGGACTCAACCCGGTCGTCGAGCAAGCAACCATGCCGGTCATGCAGTTCCTGCGGATGATCTCACCGCTGTCGTGGGCTCCGATCGCGGTGGCGCTGTTCGGAATCGGTCACCAGCCGGTGTTCTTCCTCATCGCAGCGGCGGCCATATGGCCGATCGTCATCAACACCGCGGCCGGCGTGCACGCGATCGATCCAGGACACCTCATGGTGGCCCGATCCTTCGGCGCGACACGTGTCGAACTGCTCACCACAGTAGTGCTCCCCTCGATCCGCTCCCAGGTCCAGACGGGTCTGCGGGTCGGGCTCGGAATCGCGTGGGTCGTACTCGTGCCCGCCGAGATGCTGGGTGTGCGTTCGGGGCTCGGCTATCAAATTCTCAACGCACGCGATCAGCTCGCCTACGACCAGGTGATGGCCGTGATCGTCGTGATCGGCTTCCTCGGGTTCTGGCTCGATTGGGCTGCGCGGCACCTGCTCCGCGAGCGCCGCACACCGATTCGTATGGAGGACGCCGACGCGCACCAGCCTGTGTGACGGCGGCGCTAGGCGATCGAAGCGTAGGCCGCTCCGGCGACCACAGCTCCCGCGACCGCGCCGACAATGACCTGGCCACGTGTGTGATCACCGAGATGAACCCGGGACCAGCCGATCAGGGGCGTGGACATCAGAGCCAGTAGCCACCACGGCGACAGCGCAAGAGCCAGCACAACGGTAACGCCCGCCGACACACCGGTATGGACACTGACCTTCCAACGCCCGATGCTCGTGATGGCCCCCGCGGCTACCAGAGTCACGAGACCCGCCGACGTGAATCCGACCAACTCGATCGGCGCATCGGCCATGATCAGAACAACGAGCGCACCCACAACCACTGCCAGAATCGCAACGATCAACACGTGACGCTCGTCGATCTCTGTGACGTGGTGGTCACCGATCTTCGCTCTGCGCATCCCGCCGAGGATGAAGGCCATCGGCACGACGCCCGAGCACACTGCCACGAAGATGCCCCATCCAGGGCTGCCCACAGAGATCCCCAGGACCATCGACGACACGATGTTGATGACCCAAGGCGCACCGACTTCGGTCAGCGCTCGGGCGACTACATCAATCGTGGTCCCGCGTTCGGCCACACCTGTATCCGTCATGAAGTCCCCCGCATATCCACTTACTTCGGCATCAGGACGAACACGGGTATCTGGCGTTCGATCCGTTCGGCGTACAGATCGTAGTTCGGCCACGTCGCCACCAGCACTGCCCACAGCGCATCCCGTTCGCTGCCTTCCGCGGTCCGCACCGAAACCGCGGTATCTATCCCACTGAACCGCACCGACGCCTCGTCTGCAGCACACAGGTTGAGCACCCATGCGGGCGGTGCGGGATTGCCCCAGTTGGATCCCGCGACCAGCCAGCCGCCGCCGTGCGGCATGCACAGCAGCGGGGTCGTGCGTGGCACACCGGTCTTCCGACCGGCGACCGTCAGCATCAATTCCGGTAGTCCCGTCGCCGTCAGGAGTGTGAATCGGCCGCGCGTCAGTTTCTGGATCGCGCGGTCCACCCCGACGATGACGCGGGCGTAGCGCGGCAACCATGGCTGGGCACCCAGGTGGACGGCCACCAGGCGAAGCGGGTTCACAGAGTCAGCGACCCCACCCGGCGAGCACGGTCCGGGCCGCCGTGACCAGGGCCAGTGGCTGATCGAACATCGGGTGGTGCCCGGCGGCAGGCAATTCCACCATCGTCGCGGCGGGTCCGAGTTGCTCGCGAATCTGCGTCAGCAACGGTTCCCGGATGATGCCGTGTTCGCACCGGAAATATGTGAGCGGGCAGCCCTGACGCAGCACCTCGAGGCTGCGGCGAGCCTCTCGGCCCATCCGCAGGTTGTCGAACTTCCACGACCAGCCACCGTCGACCTCTTTGAGCGACGTACGGGCGATATGTCGAACACGTACGGTTCCGCCTGCTCTTGGGGCGGAACGAGCCGGAATCGCGCGACTGCAGCATCGACGGACGGGTACACCTTCGGCGGACCGCTGTTCGCGACCGTCTTGGCACGCATCTCGAGTTCCTCCGGCGTCATGTCACGGATCGGAGAGTCGAGAATGACGACACCTGCCAGCCGATCGCCGTGCAGTGCAGACGTCACGAACGAGACGATTCCGCCCATGCTGTGACCGACCAGGACGGGCGGGCCGGAAATACCGCCGTGCTCGGCCGCGCCCAGGACCTCATCCGCCCAATATTCGAGGCTGTACTGCTCACGGTGGTCGCTGTCGCCGTGCCCGCTCATGTCGAGCGCGACCACGCGGCGACCGACCGCCAGCTGCGGCCCGATGTGTCCCACCAGCGCGAATGCGCCATACCACCGTGGACGAGGACTACGCCGGGCGTGCCGGCTTCACCCCACGCACGGTAAGAGATCGTCGCCCCCGACACCGTGTACTTGCCGGTCTCGACGGGCGCAGCAAGCGCGTCGACGAACCACTGCGGAGCAGAACCGTTCTCATCGCTCATTACTCGAACTTATGCGAAGTGTGACGCCCACCAAAAATTGGGCCAGAAATTCGACCCGCGGTCCTCCTGTTCGGGTTGTGCATGCACAGTCGCGACGAGTGCTTCACCATCGAAGAGGTGGACGAGGGAAAACAGAATCATGTCGAACTCGCCGGGTTCGAATCGCTCCGCGATGGGCAGTGAGCGAGCGAACTCGGCGATCGCGGCGTGGTAGCGCGCAGCCATGGGTGCAAGGTGTTCACGCAACCGCACGTCGGTACGAGCGGCCCCGAGCAGTTCGTACCACGCCGCGTTGATGGGTGCCCTCGTCGCCTTACGGAGCAAGATCAGGCACGCACGTACGGTCTCGATGCCTACCGGGTCGGCGCCAGTGTCTCCGAGCAGCTCGAGCCCGGCCCGGAAGTTCACGAACTGCCGGCTTCTGACCTCGTCGGCAGCCGCGACGATCACATCCAGTCGTGTGGGGAAATGGCGGAAGACTCCGCCCGACGACACCCCGGACCGCGAACAGATCTCACCGATCGTGGTGGAGGAATAGCCCAGTTCGGCGAGCGAGGTGATGGTTGCGTCGAGAATCCGTCCGATGGTTTCCTCGCGTCGCTGCTGCTGGGTGCGGCGAGCGGGAGCCGGGATCATCACGACGGGCGGGCCACCGGAGTTGCTCGCGCCGCGCCGGGCCCCGCTCCTCGACACCCGCGCGCAGGAACCGCCCGGTCCCGACGGTGGTCCCGTAGCCGGGCACGAAGCTGCCCTCCCGGAACACCACCTTTCCTGCCACGGCGGTCGCGGTCACAGCATCGTCGTTGCGGTTGACCATCCGGCTCAGACCACCGAATTCGTCCATCGTCGCTTCGTGATACGCGTCCACATCGCCGTTGAGCCGTCCGGGTCGATCACCACGAAGTCGGCGCGGTCGCCCACTCTCAGGCGCCCCGCGTCGATCCCGTAGAAATCACCGAGTTCGCCTGTGAGCTTGTGAATCACTTCCCCGAGTGGCATCACCGGGGTTCCCCGCTTCTCGTTCTCGTGGATGCGGCGCAGTAGGCAGATTCCGAAGTTGTAGAAGGCCATGTTGCGCAGGTGCGCACCTGCATCCGAGAACCCGACGGTGACACCCGGGGTCCGGATCAATCGGTTCGCGACCCTCTCTCGGTCGTTGGCGATCACGGTGTGCCACCGGAACTTCCGTCCGTGTTCGACGACCAGGTCGAGGAAGGTGTCGACGGGGTGGAGTTTCCTGCTGCGCGCGACGTCGCCGATGGAACGGCCTACGAGCGACTCGTCGGGACATTCGGTGATCCGGGTGTCGTCGAAATCGCGGTGCCACACGCGCGGGGAGAACTTCTTCTCGAAGTCCTGGCGGAACCACCGCCGGTAGGCCTCGTCCTTCAACAGATCGTTGCGGCCGAGTTCTTCGTTCAGATGTAGCGCAGCACGACCCGATCCGAACTCTTCGAACACCACGAGATCGATGCCGTCGGAATGGACTTCGAATGTGGTCGGCAGGTGTTGCCAACGGAACATGCCCTTGCCGATCCGATTGGCGGCGTAGGCGATCGGGCCGAAGATCCGGTTGACCCACCGCTCGGCCTTGGTATCGGCGGCGGCCAGCACCGACGCTTCATCGGCCGCCGTCCGAGGCCGGTACTCGCGAGGGCGAAGAAGGCGACGTCGTACTTGGTGTTGAGGTTCGGGACTGCTTGGAGTACGCGTCCACGGCGACGCAGAATGCGATGCAGCCGACGGAATTCCGACCACGATGCATGAGTCGAGGGGAGCGTGCGGGAACGGTAGCGGTCGCCGTCCATCTTGTCCCACGGGTTCGTCATCGTGGAGACGCCGAGGAACCCGGCGTCGAGCGCCTCGTTCACCTTGTCGTCGATCGCCGCAAGCTCGGAGCGGGTCGGCCTGCCTGCCGGCTCGGTGGATCGCCCGAGCCCCATCACCGACGCCCGGACGTCCGAATGACCGATGAACGCAGTCACGTTGGGGCCCAGCGGCATGTGATCGAGGGCCTCGACATACTCGCACGGCGAAGTCCACGTTCTCGTGGATTCCAGTGCGCGCAGTACATGGTCGCGGGGCAGCGCCTCGACTCGACTGAACAGATCCGCCCCGTCGAGCGCGTTGACGTAGACGGTCGACAGCGAGCAGTTGCCCATGAGCACGGTGGTGACCCCGTGTCGCACGGACTCCGGCAATCCCGGCCCCACAAGCACTTCCGCGTCGTAGTGCGTGTGGGTGTCGACGAACCCCGGCATCAACCACTTGCCGTGCGCGTCGATGACGTCGGTGTCGGGGCCGACGGCCAACTCGTCGGCAGTTGCAATTGCGACGACACCGTCGCGGATTCCGAGATTTCGCACGACGCCGGGAGCGCCCGTTCCGTCGAACCAGAGTCCGCCGCGCACGACGACGTCGTATACATCTATGTCGTATACATCCTTGTCGCCTTCATGAGTGTGATCCACACCACCAGTCATGCCGAGAGCGTAGACCCAGATAGAGGATGACCACTCTCGAAGTTCACTCCGTTATGAAATCGTTACTCGAATGTTTATTCGATTTATGTAGGGTGGGAACATGAGTTCGAATGGGGATGGATTCGGGCAGTTCAGCGATACCATCGCGGCACTCGACGCCTCATCGCGCTAAACCTCACAACCCTCCCCGACGCGGACATCGCACGCCTTCTTCAGACGGCAGAAACGGCACGCCGAAAGCTCGACGGCTCGGCAATCGACTCATCGGCGAAATCCAGGACCGCGGCATCCACAACACCGTGAAACTCTCCACACCGCAGAAATACCTCGTCGAACTCCTCCGACTCTCCCGCGCCGACGCCCACCGCCGCATCAAGAACGCCCGCCTCCTCGCACCCAGCACCACTCCCACCGGCACGGCTCTCGATGCGGTCCTGCCCGTCACCGCACAGGCGATCACCGACGGCGCCGCAGGCACCGACCACGCCGACGCCATCCGCAAGGTCATCGACAGAATTCCCGGCCGATACCGCAATACCGCTCTCGAACAAATCGACCAGATCCTCGGCACCCTCGCCCGCACCTCCACCCCGGACGACACTCACCACCGCCGGCATCGACCTCCTCGCCCGTCTCGACCCCGACGGGGTCCTCCCCGGACGAGCGCGACCGCGCAGCCCGACGCTCCCTACGCTTGCCGCCCCAGGACGCCGGACTCATGTCCGCCCTGCGCGGCGACCTGCATCCCACCACACGCGCGAAACTCGATGCCATCGCTGCAAAATGGGCCCGTCCAGGTATGAACAACCCCGACGATCCCGACTCTCCCCACGGCAGCATCGAGCGCCCCGACCTCGACCCCGCCGCCCTCGAGCAAGCCGCCCGCCGCGACGTGCGTACCGCCGACCAG
>BBEG01000029.1 GCA_001312645.1 Rhodococcus sp. JCM 9791 | reverse complement strand
CCGGTGGCCCCGGCGGCACCTCCGCCATGTCCGGTGGCCTTCTCTACCTCGGTGGCGGGACCGCCCTGCAGAAGGCCTGTGAGTTCGAGGATTCGCCGGAAGAGATGGCGCGCTTCCTCATAGCAGCCTGCGGGCCATGGGCCGACGAGGAGAAGATCCGTCTCTACTGCGAAGGCAGTGTGGCGCACTATGACTGGCTGGTCGACTGCGGTGTTCCATTCAAGCCGGCCTTCTGGTCGGGCCCCACAGCGGAGCCGTGGACCGACGACGGTCTGATGTTCTCCGGCGGTGAGGACGCAGCCCCCTTCTCCACCTTCACTACACCGGTTCCCCGCGGGCACTGCCCGGCCTCGCCGACGTCATCGCGACACGGCAGCGCCGGCGGATTCTTGTTGATGGAAGTGCTCGCTCGTCGAGCCGCCGAACTCGGCGTCGAGCAGAGCAATAGCACCCGGGTCCGACGCCTCGTCGTCGACGACCAGGGGAGCGTGGTCGGAGTGGTCGCCCGCCGGTTCGGGGAAGACCTCTACTTGGCAGCTCGCCGAGGGGTGGTGTTGGCCACCGGCGGTTTCATCCACAACGAGCATATGCTGGCCGACCACGCGCCGGCCCTGGTCGGCACTGACAAATTGGGCGTGGAGGAGAACGACGGATCGGTGCTCCGGGCGGCCATGGCAGTCGGTGCTGCGGCGGCGCGGCTGAATGCCGGTGAGGCAGCATTCTCGGTCCCTCCTGCTCTGGTCAAACCAGGCCTACTGGTCAACGCTGCCGCCCAGCGGTTCATCAACGAGGATTCCTATCTCGGAAGGGTCGGGCAGCACGGTCTCTTCCGCCAGGACGGTCGCGTATGGCTGATCCTCGACGAGAAGATCTTCGACAGCGCAGAGGAATTCCGCGGCCCGGTACAACCCGACTACGTCGCCGAGACCGTGGAGGAACTCGCGACAGAGGCCGGGCTCCCACCAGGAGCCCTCGTCGAGACGGTGGCGGCGTACAACCGTGCCGCAGAGGCCGGCCACGACGAGGTATACGGCAAGTCGGAGCGGTGGCTCGAGCCGCTGCGTTCGCCGTTCGCGGCCATCGATGCGAGGAAACGATTCCGCACGTTCACGCTGGGCGGTCTCAAGACAACCACCGACGGTGCGGTTCTGGACCACGACGATGCGCCGGTGCCCGGTCTCTATGCGGCGGGCCGGATCACCTCCGGAATTCCCGCCACCGGTTACGTGAGCGGTGCCTCGTTGGGCGACTGCACCTTCTTCGGTCGGCGGGCCGGTGCGTCGGCGGCCTTCGCGCGACCACAGATCTCGTCGGCCATGGAGGACACTGATGCGTAACCACGTGATCGACGACGCCGTAACACATCAGTGGCAGGAAGTGTTCGACGTCGTCGTGGTCGGTAGCGGCGCGGCCGGGCTGGTTGCCGCGGTGCTCGCCGCCGACGGTGGCGCCTCGGTGTTGCTGCTGGAGAAGAGCGATCAATTGGGCGGGACTACGGCGCTCTCGGGTGGTGCCGCCTGGATCCCGGCCAACAGTCATTTCGGTGAGTTGGGAGGGACCGACTCCGAAGCCGATGCCCTCGCCTACATCCGGGCACTCTGCGGCGATGACGCGCCGGACCCAGCGTTGATCGACCTTTTCGTAGACACTGCGCCACAGATGTTGGCGTACCTGGAAGAACACACTCCTCTGGAGATGGCCGCGATCCCGGGCTTCCCCGACTACTACCTGCACCTAGACGACCTGCCGGGGCGCACTGCGGGAGGCCGCGCGGTCGAGGCGCTACCGTTCTCGGTCCGAACCGAACTACCCGAGTATGCCGACGCACTACCGGTGCGTTCGACGTTGAACATCTTGGGAGAACGGACTACTCACGCGCAGGAGCGGGCCGATCAGGATCCTGAGGAGCTGGCCGCATTGGTTGCCCAGCGGACGGCCGACGATGTGCGCGTCAAAGGTGTCGCACTGGTGGCGCGATTGCTCCGCGGTCTCGTAGATCGCGGCGTCGTGATCCGGCGTTCCAGCCAGTCGACGGCTTGGTCATCGCCAACGGCGAGGTGGTCGGCGTCCGAAGTGGTGGTGCCAGCATCGGCGTTCGGCGCGCGGTGGTGCTGGCCTGTGGCGGCTTCGAGTGGGACAGCGAGATGGTACGTGGATTCATCGGATACGACGTCGTGCCGGTCAGCGCGCCCACCAACACTGGCGACGGATTGCAGATGGTTCTGGAGGCGGGTGCCGCAGTGGCGAACATGCGGTCCTACTTCGGTACTGCCGTCGCTTACGACCCCACACTGGACGACGGAGGCAGGCCGGTTGTGCAGGCCGGGCAGGCAGGGTTACCGATCCGCTCCCATCCGGCATCGTTGATCGTCAACGGGGGCGGAAAGCGGTTTCTCAACGAGCACACCCGCTACAACGATTTCCCGAAGGCGTTCGGAAATTTCAGCGCCCAGGGTCCGGGACTGCCCAACCTCGGCGCAGCGTGGGTGATATTCGACGCCACCGCGCGGTCGCAGGTGGCCGTGCTCTCGGCGGCTCCCGGCGATCCAGACCCGGAGTGGTTGTACCCTTCGGCCACCATCGAGGAGCTCGCCGACCGGCTCGACGTGGATTTCACGACGTTGGCCGCAACGCTCGCGGAATACAACCACCTGGCCGAACGAGGCGTCGATCCGGAGTTCGGTCGACGCTCGCTGGAGCCGGTCGAGTCGGCGCCTTACTACGCGCTTCGGTTGTATCCGGGGATGTTGAGTACCACCGGTGGTCCGCGCATCAGCGGCTACGGGGAGGTGCTTCGGTATGACGGCACTCCGTTGCCGGGGCTTTACGCTGCCGGTACTGTGGCGGCCGGCGTCTTCGGGTATCTCTATCCTTCGGGGGGTTCGCCCATTGCCATGTCGATGACATTCGGGTTCCTGGCAGGACAAGCCGCCGCCACCGCTCCGAAACGGCGGCTTGACTGAGCAGGCCGGGACGGCCGATGGGGATTGACCAACGGGTATGGCGCCGGCGTTGATCGAGTCCCGCTCAACAGCAACGCACCCTTGGCGCGTTGCTGTTTCGCGTTGAAGTTTCTGGCGGACTGGCACAGGGACATAAGGATGCGTTATGGGCGGTTCGGATCAGCGGTGTCATCCGAACAGATGAAACTGCAGGTCAGGGTCTTTAGTCCCGTAACGAGCCTGACGATGACTACGACAGACGAGGGAGATCTCATCGCAGAACGGAATCACCTCATGAACCCTCCGGCCGCTGGCACCCCGATCCCGCCAACCCAACCTTGGACCGATACTGGGACGGGCAGCATTGGACCAACCAGACGCGGCCTCGCGGACCGCTTGCCGCGGGTTTCACAGCACCACCGGCGCCTGTCAGCGGGAAGAAGAAGCCGAAGTGGCCATGGGCAGCGCTGGCCGTGCTGATCTTGTTCCTCATCGCGGTGAATTCGGGGAACGATAGTTCGACCACCTCAAGAACACCACGGGCTTCCGCACCCGCCACTACCAGCGCGGCCGCTACGACCACTCGAGCAGACGCGCCGCTGCCGGGCCTCGGTGCGCCTGTCAGGGACGGGAAGCTGGAGTTTGTGGTGCATTTCTGGGACGACGCAACATCGACGGCGTCCATGACCGTGACGAATATCGGGGATGCTCCGCAGTATTTTGCAGTCTCGAACCAGTACCTGATTGATAGCCAGGGCCGGAAGTTCGAAGGTGAGTACGACTGGCGCTCTGATCTGGAATCGATGGACTTGAATCCCGGCCAGTCGGTGAGCGGTGAACTTAGCTTCGTGCTGAGCGGCGCGACTGCGGCGAAGATGGAGCTTCACGATTCGATGTTCTCGATGGGCACTGAAATGTCGCTCCGGTAGGGCATTCAGAACGGGGTCAGAGCGCCGGACTGATCTCCCCGTAATGCCTCGCGGGATGCGTTACGGGCGGGTAATCCGTTCGGACTACACGGACTCAATCTCAGGTTCGAGTAGCCGCGCTCAGTGCGAGGATGTCGCAATGAATCTCAATGTTGCGTGGTTCAAGGAGCAGAAACTCACCCGCAAGATCCTGGGCGACTACCTCAAGAACCCCGGTCCCCTCCCGTCCAACACAGTGGCACTCATCGAGCAGAAGAGCAGGGGCCAGATCCAGGCCGCATACGACGAGTGGGACGACTGACCTTCACCGTCGACTCGGTAACGGTCGTCCGGCGCGCGAGATACGCCGGTTATGAAGGACTGGCAGATCGACACTCTCATCGGCATCGCGGGAGGCCTCCTCGTGGGCGTCTTCATCGTCGTCCTGTCCGCTCTCGACGGCGGTGGACTCCCCCTGCCCGGCAAGTGACCGGGCCTGTCATCCGAACAGATGAAACTGCAGGTCAGGGTCTTTAGTCCCGTAACGAGGGTCTTTACCCCGCGATAACGAAGGCATGACCGACCTCTGCCCCGACTGCGGACATCCGTATCGGAAGTCCCCGTTCCGCTGGGTATCGCGCATTCCGGTACTGGGCGGGTTTCACGATCGATTCATCGCCGGGTCGTGCAGCGATGGAGTCGAGGGGCCCAGCGGCTGGTCCGAGGCCTGCGGATGCAGCCACACGTTCCACCGCGGTTAGACGACGATCCGTTTCAGCTCCGCCGCGAACCGGCGTGCCAGGTAGGTGTGGCCCTCTGTGGACGGGTGCGCCCAGTCGATAGAGGTCCGGAACCAGTCCGCGTTACCGCCGTCCGGCGTCCCGACTCGACCGGTACCTGTGAACCATCCACTCGCATCGATGTATGACACGCCCGTCGTGGCGTCCACCGCGCTCCTGACCTCCGCGTCCATCACATCGCGACAGGCCACATCGAACCCACCACGCGCCGTGGTCGGCACGGCCGGAAACAGAGTCGACGCGAGGATGATCTTCGCGCTGGGCAGGTTTGTTTTGATCGCCGCGATCGACGCGGCGACCTCGGTGTTGATCGCACCCACGCTGCGGCCTTGTCGTTCTGCGAACCCGGAATGAGGACCACATCCGGGGCCGCTGTGTAGATGTCCGCGAGCCGTTCGACGAACTTCACTGCGGTCACACCCGTGGTCACATCGGTGGCCCAGCCGGTACCGCCGATACCGAGGTTCGTGACGGTCCAGCCCAGGAGCCGGCCGAGTTGCGGCACGAACCCGAGTGTCTGCTGACCGGAGGCGGCGATGCCCTCGCCCCACACCAGAGAGTCTCCGAGCACGGCAAGTTTCTTCGGTGCTGCCGGAAATGGACGACGGGTGCACTGTCGCGTCCGGCTCTCGCCAGATGCCACCGAAGTTGAAACCCGAGTCGACCTCGAGCACGATGCGCCGCAACTGCGCCGTCGGGAACTGAACCTTGATCGCCCACGCACCCGACGCGCCGAGGACGGCGAGGACCTGCGCCATGGGCTGACCATCGACCACAGGCGATATTCGACGCGAGGAGAGCCAGCGGTCCATGCCTTGATCTCGAACTCTTGGCAGTCGTAGTCGAACGCGACCAGCCACGGGTTCGATGCGGTACCTGCCGTCGAGCCGGTGAGTCGTTGGAAGTAGTAGTGCGATCCGGTGTCGCCGCGGTTGGTCAGGCCCTCGTACCGGAGTGCAGCGTCGGCACGTTCGACCAGCACACCGTCGGTAATGCTCGTGGTTGATACTGCGGTCGGGGTCACGGTGATCGGAGCGCCGTACGACGCGAGGATTGGTGCGGATGCAACGGAGACTTCACCGACTGCACTCGTACCGCCCCCGCCACCGCTCTGGGCATCGACGTACGCCTTCGTGGTCGCGTCATCGGACTCGGTCGGTGCGCCGACCTTCAGCCGCCCACCGGAGGTGCGGAAGGCAACAGTGCTCGCGTTCGGTGGGGTGCCGTAGCCGACGGTGGTCTGGCTCCCGAGCCCGTCGGTGCCGTAGAGGCGGACGTTGCTCGCAACCTTGTCGACCTTCGAATCGACCGCAGCGACCGGGGCATAAGTAGCATTACGTCCGCCAATCGCGACCGATCGTGGTGACGTCTGCATCTGCTTATCGGTCGAGGTGGCTCTATTCGGTGGAGTTGACGGCGGGTTGCGTCCTCGGCAGCAGGATATTCGTCGGACTGGATGTCGCTCATTTTTTTCCTGGGTGCCCCTGCGCCGCACCGTGTTCTCTGCCGTGCCAATGCGTTTCTCGTGCTCTCCGGATGCGTTGCATTGTTTGCTTTCTTGCTCGTTTCGGGATGGCTTGAGGGAGGTGGGGAGACCTGGACGAACTCGACTAACATCCAGCTGAGGTTGAAAGCTCCACCGCACCAATATGTTTCTGTGGTTATCCGCTCGCGGATAGTGCGCTTGGTATTCCGCATTTTTTGACTGTCGGCGGAATTGACTTCATGTGCGGCGATTCTCCGAACGACATCTGCTTTGAGGAGTCGGCTGACCTGTCAGGTTCGCGTAATCCGGCCTGGCGGCAGGGGCAGCGGACGGCCCGTCCGAGATCGTCGTCGGGCAGCATCCCCACTCGTCGCACTGGTTGCAGGTAGGCGGAAGCTTCGGGCGCGGTGGCCGGAGCTGCTGCCAGGTGGAGATCCACGCGGCGGCCGAGCGGGCGGGGTTGCGGGGGCGGTGTCGTTCGAGCGCGGCTCGCACCAGCGCGTCGATGCCGTGGATGTCAACCGAGTCGGCGATCATGGTCGCCTTCTCGGCGGTGAGGGTGTCGAACCGTGCGGTGAGACCGGCCCGGCGGCACGCCGCGGCTAGGTCGTCGATTCGAGAATGCTGGCGTTGCGCTGCGGGCGCGTTCTGAGGTGGCGCAGTGAACTCTGGCAACGACAACTCAAGTGCTTCAAGAGCTTCCGTGCCAGCCACCACAAGCGGAGACTCGACGACCACAGCGGCGAGCAGGCCAACCTCTGCCTGGCCTCGGGATGCCTGTCAGGGATGAGGGAGCTGGAGTTCGTGGTGCATTCCGGGGACGACGCAACATCGATGGCCTCCGTGACCGTGACGAACATCGGGGACGCTCCACAGTACTTTGCCATTTCGAACCAGTACCTGATTGATAGCCAGGACCGGAAGTTCGAAGGCGAGTACAGCTGGCGTTCCGACTTTGGACTCGATGGACTCGAACCCCGGGCAATCAGTAAGTGGTGATCTCAGCTTCGTACTGAGCGGGGCCACGGCAGCGAAGATGGAGCTTCACGACTCCATGTTCTCCATGGGCACTGAAATGTCGCTCGGCTAGGGATCGGTAACGACCCACAGGTGCAGGGCGATCAGTTGCGTGTGACCGACCTCGACATCCTCGTACTCTTCACCATCCTCTGGGGAGGGCTCTCGATGTTCCGGACCCCATCGGACGCGGAGCTGCAGTGCCGCTACTGCGAGACAACGCTCGATCCCGACACGAGCGGCTTCTGTTCGTCTCGCTGCGAGATCGAGTTCACCGACTCGAACTTCGTGTGAAAGAGACCGCACGGAAGCGGTATCGCGGAAGGGCTATGTTCCACCGTGGCGGTTGCGGTATCGCGACCTGGGCCCGACCTATATCGGCACTGTTGCGCGCTCTGGAAGACCGGCGCGTCTGTCCATGGCCATTGACATAGCCGCTGCCGTGCACCAGTGAGGCGAGCGTAAAGCGCGTCTCCTGGCTGCTGCAGCGACGCGCCCGGTACGTCCATTCCGTAACACTCCACCGAACGGATCGATATGCCAGGGACCCATCCAGTACTCGGAAGGATCACTCGTGATTCGTAAGTTCCTCGCCGTCTCTGCAATTTCGGCCACTCTCACGCTCGGTACGGCGGGCATCGCCAGCGCGGAGCCCGGGATTCCTCCGAGTTCCGACACCGCCCACCCGTGCACCGCGGGTGAGGGTTCGCTGGAGTGCTTTCTTACCAAGATGATCGTCCTGCTCTCGACCGGGTCTGCGAGCAACGGCTACGACCGGTAATCCAGACAGCGAAAGACGCCCCTCAGGCTCGTGGAGAGACCGAGGGGTGTTGTCGTGGTGACGATGGGGTCACTGGGCGTACACGTACACCAGCCTAAGAGCGTCCGGCAATTGATGGGCGCAGCCGGTAGAAATCAAAGGAACCGGCGTGTCGATGCAGGTAGGGGCACGGGCTTCGAGTTGATCATGCGATTGGTGAAGTCCCACGATCACCTGGAGAACCCGTGCCCTGCTGCCAGACTGTCTCATCGAACACCTCATGGGCCCGAGTTTGCCGTGGCTTCTCGGCCCGGATCTCGATCACCCAGGCCGGATTTCACACTGTGGCATGCCCCGTCATCCCGGCTCCAACAGGCCGGAGCCTCAGTGAGAGGCGTGGCGTGCTCACGATCGGCTTCGTGGATTGGCACTGAGTCCGCGTTCCCTGTTGGCGGCGTGGCGGAGCTGCAGGATCCGTAGGCCGCCGGCGATTCCGACGATTGCCGCTCCGGCTATCGCAGCGAACAGCAGCGCCTCACCCAGCGGCAGCGAGAAAGTCCCACCCCAACAGTTCAAGCAGCCGCCAAGGTGATCGCTGCGCCGACGAAAACGAGAAACACAACCGCACAACATCGTTCACTGGGAGAGGCGGTAGGTCCGGGCATGTTCTCCATAGCGCCTACCCACCCATGAGCAGACCAACCACTGCACTGATGCGGAACTCGATATCTCGGTTCATACGGCTATCCTGTCACCGCCAGCGGGGCTGAGGTTGACAGCCGCGCGAGATCAACCAGTTGGTAGGTCGTCGATCCAGTTGCGAATGTCTTCCATGACGGTTCGGGGGCGCGGCGCCGCCGAACACACCCGAATCTCCCGATACCTCGGGTGCTCGATCTCGAGGGCGGCAGATCGTCTTCCCTCAGACGCACCACCACATACCCTGCCGCAAGCAGGTCCAGGCTCTTGCGTTGGTCGACGAGAATCTTCGCTTTTGTGCGATGCCAGTAGACGCCGTCATACTCGATCACTACCGTCGCCCCCCGATGGTCGATGCTGATGTCCGTCGTCCAGGACCTGCGCGAGATGAAAGCATCATTGGTCATGGTGATGCCGGACCGGGCGTTGCCGAAAAGCTCGACTGCGGCTGCATGGTGTTTGAGCTCGACACGCGATTTGCCTGTCTGCCGGTACACCGGGCTTGCGGCGTCGTTGGACCGGCTGCCACCCCGCGACATGCGGATGTTGTAGCAGATGGGGCGACGATCCTCACGGGAGATGGTGGCCGCAACCTGCCGCTGATCGCCGAGGCCGATGATCCTGAGTTCGACGAGTGCGCCGAGGCAGCGTTGCACTTGGCGTTCGCTCATTCGGGCGTATCCGGCGAGGGTGCGCACCGACGGGAAGGCGCTTTCGCCGTGTCGTGACGCGTGGTTTGCCAGCGAGGAGCACCAAGGTCAATGCCGGCGCAGACGCATGCCGGGTGGGGTAGGGGAGGGAATAGCAGCGTGTTTGAGTGCCCAGGCGATCGCTTCGATACTCACGATGACACCTGCACATAGGTATGCTGACGCATGTTCGACTCCTCTTCAGTCGGACATCCGGCCCGTCGCGATGCCAGTCGCGGCGGGCCTTCTGTTCAGTTGTTCGCACACACGTTCGTCGCGTGTGGTGGATCATCTTGTCACTCGAGGTGACAGGCGTCAACGATTTGCACAACCCGTTTCGGCTCGCGGCGGCGAAGCGGGACACATAGGATCTTCCTGGCGGACGGGCAGCGTGAGTCCGTCGAGCCCGAGCCGAACAGTCAGTGGCTGCACGACGTCCTCCCCTCAAGACGTGCAGAAGTCGCCGACACGATGCACATGGTTCCGCGGGAGATCCGGAAATCCAACCGGGCTACAAGAATCCTGCAACGTAGCGGCATTCGATGACGAGGGGAGACGATCGAAATCACCGAGGTAACAACAGGCGCCAATGGCCACCTTGACGTGGCCGCCAGCGCTCGCAACGGCATACATCGTGCTCAGCGACTGTACGGAGTTATCCAGCCGTACTCATGGGGATCACGGACAGCCTTAGCTGATTTGATGGGCAGAGCGTATCCGACGGATGATCCCGAGGCCGAGTTGTGGCTTGGCGCGCATCCGAACGGCCCATCCGTACTGCAGTGTGGCGATACGTTGGCCGATGCGATCGCCGAGTCACCGGAATCGACGCTGGGGGCGGACTCCCTGTCGAGATTCGGTGCACAGCTGCCGTTTCTGTTCAAAGTTCTGGCAGCCGAATCCGCATTGTCGCTGCAAGCGCACCCGACGCTCGAGCAGGCACGGATGGGTTTCGCTCGGGAGGATGCAGCTGGAATTCCGATCGATTCGCCGATACGGAACTACCGCGACGGCAACCATAAACCGGAGCTCCTCGTCGCTCTCACCGAATTCCATGCTTTGGCCGGTTTTCGCGAGGTGAGTCGGACAGTCGCGCTGGTCACGGCACTCCGTGTGCCGGAGCTCTCCACCTACGCAGAGGAGTTGGAGTCTGGTGGCTGCGTACGGTGTTCGACAAGTGGCTGAACCTGGACGAAGTCGACGCTCAGACCTTGCTATCGGCGCTGTCTGAAGGCTGCAGGCGTTACCTCGCGGGATACCCATGCGGTGGCTTCAGCGACGAAGCTCAGACGCTTCTCGACCTGACCGAACAGTATCCGGGAGACACTGGCGTACTTGCCGCTTTGCTCCTGAACCGTATGACGCTGAACCCGGGCGAAGGAATCTACCTCGACGCAGGCACCTGCACGCCTATGTGCGTGGCACAGGCGTGGAAATCATGGCCAACTCCGACAATGTATTACGTGGCGGGATGACAACAAAGAATGTAAATCGCGACGAGTTGATGCGAGTTCTCCGGTTCGATCCCATTTCGCCCCCGATCGTTCGCGCCGAGCCGCTCGCGGATTCCTCCTGGAATGCCGTGATCCTGCACTATCCCACGCCTGCTCAGGAGTTCCGATTGCGTCGCGTCGAAATCGACGGGAGTAGTGCTGTGGGATCCGGCGGGGTGCGCAATTATGCACGCTGCCCTCAGATTCTCCTCTGCACGAAGGGAACGTGCAGGATCACTGTCGAGGGAGTGGAAACCATCGACGCCGGATGTGTCTTCGTGGTGGAACAGGGTGAATCGATTTGGGTGCCGGCCGGCGCGACGGTGAGTTTCACTTCGGACGGTGTGGACGCCAGATGTTTATCGCCGCTGGACCTTGAGGCGATTTGTGGGCAAACTTCAATCCGGGTGAATCGAGCAAGCGAGGGGGACGGTCCCGGATCGGTATCTGATCCAGGGCCGCCCTGTCATCGCTCGGCTCGGAAAGCGTTACTCCTCATTTCCAGGCGCTCGATGAGCCACTTGCGTAGCTCAAATCCGTATTCGTCGCTGTTCAGTGCTGCGTCGACAGCTGCGCGGAGATAGCCACCGGGATTGCCGAGGTCGTGTCTTGTTCCACGATGAACCACGACATGCACGGGATGGCCTTCGTTGATCATCAGTGCGATCGCATCTGTCAGCTGCAGTTCGCCGCCGGCCCCCGGCTTGATGCGGCGAAGTGCGTCGAAGATCCTTCGGTCGAGGAGATAGCGGCCCGCCGCTGCCAAGGTGGATGGCGCATCAGCGAGTTGCGGCTTCTCGACCATGCCGAGCACCTTCATCACGTCCGGGTCGGCGACGCCGGGGACCTCTTCGACGTGGAAGACCCCGTAGGAACTCACTTGCGCCTTGGGGACATCGATCGCGCACAGCACGGTCCCGCCGTATTCGGCGCGGACCCTTGACATCGTCTCCAGGATCCCGACGGGCTGGACGAGGTCGTCGGGAAGAAGTACAGCGATAGCGTCTTCATCGTCGGCGAGGGACTGCTCGGCGCATCCGACGGCGTGGCCGAGGCCCAACGGACGATCCTGAATCACAGATTCCACATTGAGAAGGCTCGATGACTTGCGGACCTTCTCGAGCAGTGTGTGCTTGCCCTTGGCCGCGAGGTGACTTTCGAGGGCTAGGTCCTCGACGAAGTGCGATACAACCCCGTCTTTTCCCGGCGCGGTGACGATGATCAATCTCGAAGCACCCGAATCGGCCGCCTCCCCAGCGACCAACTCGATGCCCGGAGTGTCAATTACCGGTAGGAGCTCTTTCGGAACAGTCTTTGTCGCGGGTAAGAACCGTGTCCCCATCCCCGCTGCTGGCACTACAGCTGTACGGAACGCTGTGTGCACTACCGCATTTCCCTCCATTGTGGAACCTCGCCTCCCCTGTCGAGTTTATGAAAGTTGTCCGGAAATCCCATATTTCGCCTACGATTCACGTCGCCGTAATGTGATTTACGTCTCTTTCGGCGGCGATTGATTGCCGTGTCGGCGAGGTGGGCGGGTTCCGGCGAGCGCAGTCTATGACCGATTGTTTGAGCGCGCGAATCGGGCGTTAATACGAAACTGGCGGAAGCGCAGCCATATTCCGCTGAGGCGGGGGCTGGAATGGACTTGCTGTGGCGTGGAGTAACGCGAACCGGGTTGCCCATGTGGCCGCGGTGAGTGCCACGCTTTCTGGACATCGGTTCAGTCTGCCTATTGAGGTAAGTAACGTTACAGTCTCAATCGTAGGTAGCGCGGGCGATGGTGGTCGAAGCACCTACGCGTAGGGCGATCGATGCGACAGAGTGGGCGGCGACTGGCGCTGGCTTGCAACTTGGGAGGGTTGCGGCCTTCGGGCAATAGCTGCTTGGAGAAACAAACATGTCTCGGGGAGGAGACAAATATGAGGGTTGGCTCGCGGTGACTACCGTCGGAGAGAAGCGAACATCAGCTTCTGAAGTCGATTTGACCAGCGCTGATTCGGCACACACGTCAGGGAGTCTAGACACTACCGGGACAAGACGGGCGTGGCAGGCGGCGTATGTACGTCGCCTGTTTTGGACCGACGCAATAATTGTCACGCTGTCTGTCCTATTGGCGCACATCGTCCGGTTTGGCCACGAGAACCTACTGACGATGGATACAGTCAGCACGCTGAACTACACGCTTATTTCTGTAGGGATTGCCGTTGCTTGGCTGGTAAACCTTCGTCTGTTCCGTACACGGTCGCGTCGGGTAATCGGTGCTGGTTACGACGAGTATCAACGGGTCGTTTCTAGCACACTGAGATTGTTCGGGTTCATTGCAATTGTTGCGCTTGTCTTCCAGCTCGAACTCGCGCGTGGCTACTTGGCGATTGCTTTGCCGGCTGGACTCTTCGGATTGCTAGTCAGCCGGTGGTTGTGGAGAAAGGCTGTGGCGCGGAAGCGTCGGCGTGGAGAGTTCACCACCTCTGTACTCGTAGTCGGGGGTGCGCGTGCAGTTCGGCATCTGGGCGGCACATTCGAGCGCAAATTTGCCGACGGATATCGAGTTGTCGGAGTGTGTGTTCCGGCATATTCAGGATCGGTTGGGGAAGAGATCGATGTAGACGGTCGGTCGGTGCCGATCTTCGGTGACGAGCACTCGATCCTCGAAGCCCTCGGCGCATCGGGTGCCGACACGGTTGCGGTGGCGGCTACCGAGACTCTTGGTCCTGAAGGCATCAAGGATTTGGTCTGGAAGCTTGATCCGCATGGCGTAGATCTGGTGGTCACAACCGGTGTTGTCGATGTGGCGAGCCCGCGGATTGAGATGCGTCCTGTTGCAGGTCTCCCGCTGATCCACGTAGAGAAACCGAGTTATCACGGCGCCAAACGTAGTGGTAAGCGACTCTTCGACGTCGCTTTCTCGGTGGCGGCGTTGCTTGTTCTCCTGCCGCTCTTTGCGGTTGTGGCTGTCGCGATCAAACTGGACAACAAGGGTCCTGTGTTCTACCGGTCAGAACGAATTGGTCTGGACGGTAGGCCGTTCGGGATGATCAAGTTCCGGTCGATGGTCACGAAGGCCGACGCGATGGTCGAGTCGTTGCTGGTGCAGAACGAGGGTGCTGGCCTACTGTTCAAGATGCGTGACGATCCGCGCGTGACCCAGGTGGGTAAGGTGCTGCGCCGGTACAGCATCGACGAGCTGCCGCAGTTCATCAATGTGCTGCGTGGTGAGATGAGCGTCGTCGGCCCGCGTCCGCCGCTGCGTCGTGAGGTGGAGAACTACGACGGTCGCGTCAAGCGCCGCCTACTTGTGCGTCCCGGCGTCACGGGTCTGTGGCAGGTCAGCGGCCGTTCGGATCTGTCGTGGGACGAGTCGGTACGGCTCGATCTGTCGTACGTAGAGAACTGGTCGATGATCTCGGATGTACTGATCATCGGGAAGACCGTCAAGGCTGTCCTTGCGAGTGACGGCGCATACTGAGCGCTTGCAATATCTCCACGACTCAGCACGAGGTCCACGTACTGAAGGCGGTCCCGCCCCGAACAGATCGACGAGTAGCGCTAGGTATCGTTCGTAATCGTGAAGAACTTGAACGAGCCACGAAGTCCGTGGCCACCCGGTTCGTTATCCCAAAGGCAAGCACCACGGCCGGTGACTGTCGAGCAGGCGTTTCGGATGTCGAAGACCGATGTGCGCGCACGGCCGATGTTCCTCCAGGACCCGAGATTTGATCGACCTACACCTACACCGTATTCGTGGCGTCGGCTCTGGCGCAATGCGCCCAAGACCACGCCGGTGTAGTGACTGCGAGACTGGTCAAGCAGCTCCATCCGTTTCGGACCTCGACCATCGCGATCAACGGTGGTGATGTCCGTGACTTCCTCCCAGAGCCCGGTTGCTGAACAGGGGCTTCTGGGTCGTCGTCTCGGGTTCGAAACGGGCATTAAGCGAAATGCCATCACCCAGGATCGAGGAAGTTCTTCCGTAGGCGAGCAAACGACTGCCAGTTACAGCATTGTCTCTAAAATCCCAATGACTCATCGGACTTTATAAATCATTTGGAACAATTCGTACGATTTTCCGTGATCGAAATTGACCGGATCAAACCAGCCGTCGCAACCCCGGCGCGTTGGCACCACCCCACGTGCTCAATGATGACTTCGGTCGGTGGCTTCCAACCAGCGCCTTACGACACCGACTATTGAGCGTGTGAGCAACCGCCTCGCCCGCCTTGGAACTCCCCCGGAAAGTAAGTAATTCTTGGGAAAGTACTGACGCGAGGACATACTGGCGCTCGCAGCGCCGCGCTCCGACGCAGGATCGGGGCCTGGGACGAACACCGGGATACGCGTCTCGACCGTGAACTGCGCGTGGGCCGACTTCTCCTTGCCGCGATCACAGCTCGGCGGGCATACCAGGTGGGGCGACAACCTGGACATTTGCTGTGGTCAACGCAATTTTCGTTGTGATCGCCCGATGTCCGGCCTCCGCAGAACGTTCTCGACCATGTCTTTGTGGCGGCAGCTGTCTTTACGAGGTGAGTGCACGAGTATCGCAACCCAGGTTGTCGTCTCACAACGGTGCTGATTGCTGAACGCTCGACGCCGATCAGAGACCACGGCCTTCCGTGTGCCGGTACTCAGGACTGGTTCGTGGCATGAACTGCAGATGACGCACGGCGTTCCCGAAGCTTCTCGTATTGCTTGCGAGCGGGTACCTCCAGCCAGTAGTACATCGCAATTCCGACGCTACCGACACAGCAGTTCCAATCGCAACATGCGCTGGCAACGGCAGTCGCTTGGTGTAGTCATCAATGACGATAATTATGCTCAAATGGACTATGTAGATGCTGTAACTGGCGAGTCCGATGATTTGAATGATGCGTATCTGGCAGAACGCTGTAAACAACCGATTCGCGATACTTTGGAAGGCGGTGAACCCATAAAGTATGACAATGCAAGAGGCGACGCTCTGAAACGAGTATCGAATCGTCTGCCGGAACCAGTCGTCGCGAATCAGCAAGCTCACAAGGAAGATTAGACACGCACCGATGAGTGCCCAATCGTTACCGGTGATGCGCTGAAGCCAACCCCGGCGTGCAGTCGAGTTCTGCCATTTAAATAGTGCAATCGCCGCGAGGATGCCCCAAGCGAGACTGTCTGCTCGGGTGTCAGACCCGTAATAGATGCGGTCAGCGACTTGTTCGCTCCCAGGAGACGCGAACAGGAAGCGGAGTGTGGTACTTGCGATGATGGCCACGATCGAGAGCGTGGCAAGCCACGGAATCGCCCGAGAGCTTTTCACGAGCCAAAGCCACAGAACAGCAAATACAATGTAGAATTGCTCTTCGATTGAGAGACTCCACACGACCGGTGATCCAGGAAGGACGTCGGGGTGGTCGAGTTTAAGCCAATTGAAATAGAACAGGATCTGGCCGGCGAAATCGCTCCAATCGATGAGCCCACCGAATGCTGAGTAAATTATCGTTGGTATGACTAGAGCGACCAAGAGCGGAGGGGTCAGTTTTACCGCGCGGCGGATATAAAACCCGCCAATATCGAATTTTCCGGTGTTCTTCCACTCCTTAATTAGAATGGTCGTAATAATGAATCCTGATATGGTAAAGAAGATCGTGACGCCGGACCCACCTGGGATTATGTGGCCGACTCCTGCGTGTGCCACCACCACCAGCAGCACTGCGACTGCTCGCATCGCGTCGATGTGCGTATATCGGCTCGCTGGAGATCCTGAATGTGGGCTCGAACTAGTGTCCTCGGCAGGTCGGGGACCAATGGGCAATCGCCCCTTGTTTCGTCGGAGATCGAACCTCGGATTCACCACTATGTCCTCCCCTGAGTAACCGGCCGTTGATGCCAACGATATTTCGAGCCTGGCGAATTAATTCTGAAAATCTCTATTCCGGGACTGCCAGCAATCCCGTGAGCCCGCGCAGCGACTGGACGGACGTATCTCTGTTTTTGGCACTGGCGAGCATATGGACACGTCCCCATCGATCATGACGTGATCACACCTAGAGCGTCGCGCCTCAGTACCTCAGAAACGGTTCGCCGGACGCTTGCCGGCACAACATCGCTGGACTCAAGGTGTCCGAAGGAGATTCCTACGGCGATTCGCTCGACTTCTGGGATGCCCAGTTGCTTGATAAGGCCCCGCTCCTCGGTGACGGTATTCCCGAACTGCAACAGGCATGCACCGATCCCCTTCCAATGGAGGGCATACACCAATGTCATGGCAAATAGGCCGGCGTTCAGGTAACCCTGATTGCGCTCACCGTAAAATTCGAGGCTTCGAGAGTCGTAGGTAACCACGCCTAGCCGGCAACTGTCGAAATCCACTCCACCGGTTCCATGGAGAGTGTCATATAGCAGTCGCTTTCTCGCTGGATCATCAATCACATGTAAGCGAACCATTTGCCGGTTGCATGCGGATGGAGAGAGCATTGCGAGTTCAACTGCTTCACCAAGGTCATGCTCGCTAACCGATTGACCCGAATAGCGCCTCGTCGAATGTCGAGTCGCGACGAAATCGGCGAAGGGCAAGTCTTTCCAAGAGTCAGGGTCTCGATCGAAAATTGCCTTCACCCCGGCACGGAAATTCGTTGAGTACCCCTCGCATTCGTCACTGAGAAACAGCTCGACTAGGTCGAGGGTAGATTGATTCCGGTCGTCACGCTCTTGATGGAAATCGCGCCAAGATGCGAGCACGGATACACCCATGTTGTAGGCGGTCGATCCACGGGTTTCATCGCTCGAGTTCATCAGCATTTGGGTAAGTGCAGTGGCTTTGGCTGCACCGAACGAGCGTGGCGAACGATGCGCCATACCTTTCTCGAGCGAATGCACACGCAGCATGATTCGGTACTGCTCATGGCTTGATGCCCTGCCTCCATCCAGCAAATGGCTGGACATAAACCAGGCATCGTACATGTACTCGCGGTGAATTTTAATCCGCTTCACAAAACGACGGAGTGGGTCTACCGACTTCAGGTTACTCTTAAGGCTCACGATGGACTACGCTCCTTGCGGTCTTGGCCAAGAATGGATCACAAATGAGTATGTAGAGAATAAGCGCGACCCACAGAACAATCTTAACGGACAGTAGCGGCCAGAAATCTACTCCCCACCAATCCACGGAATCGCCAATCATGACTATCGCAACTATTGCCAAACCACCCGATTGGGCCTTGAGCACCCGCGACCATGGGATACCAGCGAAATCTAAGCGCGCGGACAGTTTGACCGCCATGGCGCTCATGGTTAGGCGCTGTACTAATTGTGCAATAGCAACGCCAGTTAGCCCCCAATACCAAGCCCCTACAATCGCTAGAGGTATAGAAATTGCACTCGATGTGCCTGAAATCAACAGCACGGAATTGGTGCCCTTGCGATGATAAAGCAAGGCCGACAATGAGGGGTAATAAACAGATTTAACCATCATGCTTAGCGCCAGCAAAGGGATTATGGTCGCTGCCGAATGAAAATCCTGCGGTGTCAATATAAGCAACAGTTCATCTGCGAATAGTGCAACTGAAGCCGCGATGACAACCGATGCGCTGACGAACGACGCGATTACATTCCGTACTTGAACTCTCCAGCCGGTTGGTTTGTTGTCGACTTGGACGAAGTACCAAGACAAGAAGGACCGATGGAATGCCGTCTGTACCGCGTCGATAAAATTAACCGCATACATCGCGATATTGAACAATCCGGCGGCGGCGACACTAACAATATTCGAGATGATGACACGAGTCGCAAGGGAAGTGGCCTGCAGTGTGAGCGTATGAGGGAGCATCGGAAGTGCATAACTGAGTAATCGGGCGACATCGTCCCGATTGAATTTCGCCCAAAGCATTCCGAGTCTGAATGCTCGCCATGTACCGTATAGCGCGAACGTTGCATTGACGATTACGGCGGACGTTGCGACACCAAGCAGTCCGGCTTCCATGGGGCCTAACAAGATAACCGTGAGTAGTCCATTAGAAGCAAAAAGTGCAAGCGAGTATGTTCCGAACGAACGAGCCATCGAACGTGCTTGGAGTAATGCTAGGTATACCGTTGTTAGTGGTTGAAATAGGATTGAGGACAGCGCAATCAGGATTACCGGATAGAAATCGAATCCAGGAAATATTAATGGCGAGTAGAGTGGTCCTGTTGCGACCAGAACTACCGTCAAGAGGAACGAAGAAGCTATTACGATTGCGTACGTCGCTGTGAAATTCTCGGCCTGCCTATCGCCGTGGTTATGGGCGGTCTCGTTCGTGCCCGATAATGAAGGGTGAGAGTATCGGACCACGGCGAATTCCAAGCCGAGTGCAGCGACTGCCCCGCCGAGCATTAGAAGGGTAACGATGATATTGAAATACCCGTACTCCTCCGGTGTCAGGAGACGCGTATAGATCGGTAGGAGTATGAGCGAAGACAGCTTCTGGACAATTGACGCGACTGCGTAGATTGCCGATTTTCGTGCGACGCCGGCAGACTCAACGGACACTGGCTAGGCCCTCGCTGATTGCGCTCCTGATCCGTTCGAGAGCCGCTAGACCATGTTCCCTCTCACGTTCGATGGCCGCATCGGCCGTCCATGCCGGGGGCGCGGTCAACATTCGATCTACGGTCTCGATGAGAGAGGAGGTAGTTCCGCTGGGGTTCCCGGAAAGGTCAGCGTAGTGGTCGTTGAGCCCAAGTTTGGTGAGCAAGTTCTTGATCTTGCTCTCGTACTGTGAATACAGCGCTTCGCTGTCGAAACTGACGAACGGTGCCTTATTGAGAACACTCATGCACGTTCCGTGGAAGTAGTCCGTCACGACGCAGTCGTACTCGCCGAAACACCCAACGTATTCTCCGGGAGTCAGATGAAGAAACTTGGCGTCGGAATACCGGACGAACACGGTGTCGATATCTGCCACATTATGAAACCGTGATATCAGTTCGTCCCCCACCTGTCTATCTCGGACCATCATCAAGATCCTCTTGCGGCCTTCCCTAGGATTATCGGAGGGAGTTCGAATAAACTCGGGCAATCCATGGATTATTGTTGGATCGACGATTTCGTCGATTGGAGTTGGCCGATCGAGGATGTTTTCGATGAACGATCGGGTGTTTGAGTCTCTGACTGAGATGTACGCGTAGGAATCAAGCGAGGCCCGTAGTATCTCGCGTGTTTCCCTAGACAACTTCGATATGTCAAGCCGATTCGCTGATGTTGCGAAACTAGCTCGAACCTTACCGGTGGTAGGTGGAACGTAATATATGCTCTTGTCTCCGACGAATGCAAGGTTCCATATTTCATCCGAACCCGTAATGAATCCAGAGTATCGAGAGTTCAGGTAGTTAATTGCGGACTGTCGACTGCTGATATCGACCCAGCGTTTGCCGTCCCGGGTATCCGTGAAGGGGCGGATGAAACTGCGCATTTCTGCGAAATTTCGCAGGCGGGTCATTCCTGAACTAGGATTCTTAGTTGGCTAGCGAGAGGACGCGCCGACGCCTTACCTGATGGACGTCGGTGGGAATCAGCGAGTATAGGTCTCTGCTCGGGGCAGAGTTTAGGAGCTGGTGAGTCGCATATGCCTGGAGCACAGTTCCATAGTTTTCGGACTGTGTCAGGGTAAGGATTCCCACCCGCGACGGTCGAATACTCATCTATCGTCCCCTAATTGTATTTGACTCTCGCGAATTCTGTTCGGTCGCGTGGGTATCGCCAGAAGTATTGGACCTGCCGTCCTCGAGTTCGCGATTTGATTTAAGCATCTCGAACAAGGCAATCGCGGTGAAGAGTACGAGCCAAAAGCTCACATGGGTAATTAATCTGGAAGTGGCTAGCACGAAAAAGGTATATGCCATGAGAACGAAAGCGGGACGGGAGAGCCGGCAAACATATGCGAGCGCTCCCATGTAGATTGCAATTCCCAGGACTCCGACTTCCATGTAAACCCGGAGCGTGTCATTATGTAAGAGACTGTTCCAGGTGGTTCCGTTCAATCGCAATGCTAGGTCGCTGAGACAAGTATTCAGCGAGCCGAACGCGTGCGAGGTGTCGGCGCAATGTGTGGCGAGTTGGTAGATCTGGACGCGCCCGCTCGTGAAGTCGTTTAGATCTGTCCCGAATGTTTCGCTGAAAAACCGTGAGAAGCTCTGTGAGTATGCAGCAATGACGATGAACGGGCTAGCGACCCCAACGAGAAATAGTGCGATCACAGATGCGCGCTTTGGTGGGGATGGCGCGCGAAGTTGGCGTCCAAACAGTATGAAGAGTGGGGCTGATATAAACGCCGCACGCTTGAGAGCCAACATTGTGAAGAATGCAGTCACGCCCGTGCGAACCTTGCTCTGCCGTACAACAAAGTACATCACCAGTACGAGCATGTCGTGGGCGAAGGATGACTCGAATGGCGAAACTGAATCAGACCAACTTATTGAGCGTATAGCCTCGATCGAGTATTCGTTGGATATTGCGAAGTAGAGCAAATACCGAGCGAGATAAATCGTCATATAAAGGTCAGCGACGCGCTCAGTTGATGTATTGGCGATGCATAGCGCAATGATTGCCGGTATGACGATCAATGCGGATGCGCTGAAACTTGTATATGAGAAATCGCCGTTCGCAGCGAGTTCCTGCCCAATCGAGATAAGGAGGAGTGCGAAGGATGCAATTAGCAATGCCCCGGCGGAACGGCCGAATATGAGAGGAGTTCCTGGCCTGGCTCTGAGTAGAATTACAATGACACGTAGCGTGGCGAATATAAAGAAGATGGACAAAGATGCGTAGAAGATTGAGGAGGGAAAAAGCTCGGCCATGTATAGCGAGTACGAGAAGGCGTAGATGGTAAAAAAGACCGAGTTGGAGATAATCGATCGGGAGCATCCGATTTCGGATCTCTTCGCTCGGAGTGTCAGAGGCACTCAGCTGCTGCGTCATATCCGGTCGCCCGCCGTTGCGATATCACGAACATATTTCCAGGACTCGGCGGCTTGGGATCTGAGTTTGCCAGATACCGGCTCGGGATCGTAGTGGGGATCGGCTGGCAAGTCCTGATCTACTGACGTCGCTAGGTGCGAGAGTCCGACCGAAGCTAGTAGGTCGATGTTGCGGGTGTAATTCCTTTCCGGTAGAAGTGCGTAAATCGGCTTACCATATAAGAGCGAGAACGCGGTCCCATGGAACGAATCCGTGACGACTACTGCCGCGTCGCGGAAGAGAGAAACAAACTTCTCTGGTGTTACAAGGTAGTCGAATGCACGCTGGTAAGAAATATTTTGGCATCGGGGGTCACACGGCGAACTGGCAGTCCGTGGCGTTCAGATATGAGCTTGAGCCGCTGGTTGAAATCCGGTGTATTGTGGAGCTGATATACCAAGATGTACTTGGACCTGGCCTGCGGTTGGGCTGCAGAGAATTCTGTCCAGTAGTCCTGATTGTGGAGTAATACTGGGTCGATGTCAACGCGAGATTCGATTCCAATCGAGGTGAGCGAAGATTGGGCGGAAGGCTCTCTAACAGATACCTTTCGGTAATCCCCGAGCCAGTGCACTACCCTTTCAGAATCGGTAGCTGACGGCGATCCGGATCCGAAACTTGCGGCGTAACTGAACTTCTTTTCGCTTGGCTGGCCGGAAAGGAAATAGACTGGGTCTAACTGTCCGTGTACGGAATTCCAAATCTGATCGCTGCCGGCAACCACAACATCGATTTCCTTTATCGCGTCAGTTATGGAGTCAGCATCCGCGCAAGTTTCGGTGAGAGAAAGATGCGTACGCTGAAAGCCGCGAAATCGAACGCTCATGCCTGCCATATTTGGGGTTTGAATTGCAAGGTACGCGGCCCGCTTGATTGGGGAGTCTCTCATGCGAGACTCTCTGAGTCTGGATGACGCCAACCGCATCGGGTGATCTGTCATAGGGTAGTAGTCAATCACGTTACACTGGGGGCCAAACGAGGAAATTGCGCTTTGAAGCGCATGGGCCTGCAGGAGCGATCCATAATTCGGGTAGACGTGGCGAGTAAGAATTCCGACTGTTTTCATATTTCCTCCGTCGACCGTTGCGTGCCGATAGTATTTGTCGGCAGAGGGGTTTTCACGTCGAGGCCCGAACTATTCCTCAGATTGTGCAGGGCACTTGGGTTTTCGCCGGAAATTGCAGCGTGATAGGCGCAGTCCAGCTGGTTGGAGACCACTTGAGTGGAGAACCGGTCGCGGCTCCAGGAGATTAGTAGGGTTGGATCGGTGGCCGGAATGGCAGCAAGATCGATCATGGCCTGTGCAATAGATGAGACGACGACATCTTCGGACTCGTCGTGCACATTGACGAGTCTGATCCCCGGTGCATCCGCGAATACTTGCCACTCACCGACCTTGGTATAGACGGTTGGAGTGCCTTGAGCGTGTGACTCGATCAGAACCATTGGCAAGACTTCGGCGCGACTAGGGAGAACTGTGGCTGTTGCCTTCGAGTACTCCTCGAGGAGTGCCTTCCGATCGAGGTTTCCGAGGTAGTCGACTCCCTGTTGTGGTCTAACCTCGTAGTTTTTGGCTAGTGGGCCAGCTATGCGAAGACGTGCTTCCGGATATTCCTGAAGCACGGTGTCCCAGGCTCTGATCAGCCGATCGTGTCCTTTGCGCTGACCGACCTCACCTGCATAGACAAATGTCGGCTGGTCACGTCGTGGTGGGGCTGGTGGGATGGAGCTCGGAAAAGCGGTGTAGTGGATCGGGTTTCCGACTATCCGAAGTGGAACATTGGGGGCGATTCGTGCCACGATGTTGGCCTGGTTCTCACCGAGACAGAGAACGATCGTTGTGGAATTGAAGATTGCACGACTGAGTCGCGGATATTTTGCGACATGCTGTGTGAGATTCGCTCCGTGGAGGGTTGCAACAGCGGGACGTCTCAAGGTTCGAGCGAGCAAGATCAACGCGCCCTCGCGCAGGAAGCTCCCGTACTCACTCAAGTGGACATGCGCGATGCTCCAGCGACGTCGGCTGGTGAACATCGTGAAAGCCGCGCGAATGGCCCGTGGGAACGATGCGAGTTTGCCGTTTGGCACCCACGAGTGGCAGGAGCGCTGTTCGAAGCGGCCTGACTCGAATTTGAGCGTTTCCTCAATGACTGTAGCGATACCGCCGTTACTGCCCGGTTCAGGCCCAATCTGGAGAACCACCGGGCGTGCCTGAAGCGGATTACCAGCAATGAGCGTGTGGGACTCGTTCATGCCCTGACCTTGCCGTTTTCCGCCATAGTTGGGAGAAGTGCGCCCGCATCCCGCGCATATCGCGGTAGAAGGCGTCGGGGCTCGCTAATGATCCGGTGGACCCATTCCAACTTGGCGTGCCGCATCCACTCTGGTGAACGTTTGTACTTACCTGCACTGAAGTTGATTGCCATCCCTAGGCACAATATGTGACCGGAGCCGGCGAGCTGTCTGACTTCATGCGCGAACCGCTCCTGTTTTGGCGCGCCGAGCCCAAGCACGATGACGCCGCCTTGCCCGTTCGCCGCGACCCGTGAAGCCAACGCTTGCCGAGAATCAGTACTTTCGACCTCCGAGCGAGGCGCGGGCTCAACGAATACGGTCCAGTTAACCTGGCGTGCTCGATCGGCGACAGTCGCCAATGCGGTGACATCCTCGCCTCCGACAAGGACAAGAGCACGACCGCCACCATCTGTTGCGAGCACTTGTTCGAGAAGGTCCGAGCCGGCGATCCGCTCGACGTCGGATCCAGCCACGCGCGACAACATCCAGGCGACGGGCCAACCGTCAGGAAGAAGGAGGTCCGCTGACTGATACAAGGGCAGCAGCGATGCGTCTCGTCGCAATAGATGGATGTGGTGGAGGTTCGGCGTGATCACGGTTCGCCAGGTGGCGGGTGCACTCTCGAAGATCTGCTGTGTGACCTCGTGCATGGTCAAGACATCAAAGCGAACCTGGGTGCCTCGAATGCGCAGGGGTACTGATTGGGGCGCGCTCCGCAGCATGGTCGTCCTTTCATCATGTGTTGCGTTGAAGTCGAACGCTTTGAGGTTGATTGCCGCTCATGCGGGTTGCCTCGGGCACATTGTTTAGCGCTGTCCGACTGGCAGGACTCAACGACAGGGCCGAGGCGTCCATGGCTGCATGGGCAGTGGCTGATCGTGAATCTCGAGAGTGGTCAAGTGACGGTCGAGGTCTTGAGGAGAAGGAAGATAAGCGACGAATTCTGCAGTATGCCGAGCGGCACTACCGATGCCGGCTTCGTGGTGCGTGATCCCTTAAGCGTTGTCCTCATTCTGACTCCTCCCCGAGCCCAGGTGGTGAGGCCCCGGACTGCTGCATTCGCCATGTCGGCGATCACTACAGTGCCGGACAGTGCACGTGTACCTCCCCGTACCGTGCATGCCTCGACCAGTGCTTAACCTCGGTCGTAAGCACACCAATGAACATTCTGAGGTACGGCAGGTTCCGCCGCATCCTGATGTTGCAATGTTGGAGACCTTCGAGTAGAACTTGATCTTCCCTATGGGCCTGACTACCGATAGGTAACATTGAACAAGGTGCAGTTCAGGCTATTTCGGTGGAAGTAGCCTGTAGCGCCCGGCATGACCCGCAATGTTTAACGTCGGTGGGGAACATCACAGTCATTGAGCGAGCGTGCTTGGTTGAGACATCCGGTCTATGTAGGAAGTCTGCTGCTCTATCCGCACACCGGGACCGAGATTGCGATCGCAGGCTCGTCCGCGAGGGGTTGGACAGGCACTCGTGCTGCTCCACTGTTTATTGGCTCGGTTAGTTCGTATACGATTTCGACTGTCTCGCCCTGCGGAATGGGGACCTGCGCGTTGAACATTGGATGGCCCAGTTCCTTGCTGTTGAACACGAAGCCCGACCTGCCGTTTATCGTTGACTTTTTGAGCTCGGCGCCTGAGTTGCCACGAGCGCGACGTCAGCAAGGTTCGTACCCGCTGGTGCGCCGATCGGATTGTCGAACATCCCCGCAACATAGTTGGTGTGGTCGCCGGCAGGGAGGTTGTTCGTAAGGCGAACTGTGACTGTCGAATTGCGTGTATCACCTTCGCAGGAGCCCGCGGTGTACTCGATCTCTCGTTCTAGGTAGTAGTCGAGCTTGTTGCCACCGAGGTTGTTGATCACCACGCCTGCATACGGTGCGGGGTCATCCGGAACAACGTGACCCAGTGCTGTGCCGGCAAGTATTTCCTGCTCTTCGGGGACTGAGCTCCATACTGAAAGCCGGCCCTCGCTCGCGGCCCGCCCGAGCGCTTCGAGAAGTGCCTGGGGTTGGGAGATGCTGCCGGTGAGTTTTTCCACCACGGTCTTGGCGACCAACTCGAGGTAGGCCTTGCGTGCCGCCTGATCATCGCCAAACCGGGAATATGCGGTCGATTCAGTCAATTCGACCACGTTGTCGGCGGTGATCTTCTCGCCGGTCGGCAGCGTAACGTCGCCGACGACCTCGAGCACGTAGCTCAACGCCACAGGGTCGGTCGCGATCGCGCCATCCACGCGCTCGCCGGTCTCCTGCTGCCACATCGACTGCCAGATCTGGCCGGCGTAGGGGAAGTGTGAACTGACGTTGCTGTTGCGGAAATCCTGGGTGGCACGGCTGTGGCCATATGCCTGTTTGAAGTCCGGCCCGAGATCGATGGGGTCGTATTCGAACGTGAGCTCTCGATTGCTGGCGACATCGTCGATGCTCACGGCGCCGTCGTTCGCCTGGGCCACCGCGAACCCGCCCAACAGTCCGCCCGTCCCGCGCGCTTCGGCGTTGGTCTGGAACCCGATGAAGTAGCTGCGCGGCCCATCCGCACCCAGCATCGCGGGTGCAATCTGCGCTGCGGTCGACGTATTGTTCAGCAGGCCAGACAATTCGGACACCTGGTCTTGAAGGTCCAGGCGTGCGTCGTCGATCAGTCCGAGATATGTGCTGTCGACTGCCTGCGCCTGCGCGTCGAGATCTGTGATCGCGGCGGACGTGGTTTCGAGCACCGGCGCGGCATCGCGAAGGGCTGCAAGATTGATGCGCGCACCGTCGAGAATCAACTGATCGGGAGACACTGCACTGCCTGCGTCGACCGCAGGAAGCAATACATCTGCTGTGAGACCGCTCACAATCGTGGTCATTTGTCGTGTCGTGTCAAAAGGGCTGCCCAACCATGGAACGGCACCGGCTGCGCGCCACGGGAACGAATCAACCGAACCCTGTGCCTCCTGCGCGTAACGGTCGGCGTCGCCGGCCGCGCGGGTTGCCTCTTCGGTATCACCCGACAGCAGGGCGTCTTTCGCCTGCATTGCGAAATCCTGAGCTTTCTCTAGGCTCGATTTCGCCTGTAGGCCTTCGTATCCAAGCCATCCGAAGAATCCGACCACCACGAGAACGCCGACACCGCTGCCGATCTGCACGCGCCTCCGCTTCTTGCGGCGTGCTGCGATTTCCTCGTCCGACAGGCGTCGACGTACCTTGCGTCGACGCGGACCTGGCGAATCTGACTCACCGGTAACATTGTTCACGCGGCCTGTTCCCCCTTCGTGTTTCTCCGCCGGAACGATAACCGACATCGAGTTGGCCGTCCGTTCAAGTGGTGAGCTTTGCTGACCCTGGATACACTTTGTGCGTTCGATCGTGGCAACGGTGTTGGGAGGCATCAGTCGCGGTTCGTCGGGGCGGATGACAACGCAGCTATCGCGCCCCAGGTATGTGTTTTTGTCGGGTGAGGCGAGGGAGCGTGGTGCAACTACTTCCGCTGTCCCCAAGCCAGCGGGGGCTGTGGTACGCCCAGGTATTGAATCCGGACGTGCCCTTTATTACTGCTCAGTACTTGGAGTTTCGGGGCAGTCTCGATCACGGTCTCGTGACCGAGGCGATGCTGCAGGCTGCGCGCGATGTGGAATCTGGCTTCCTCTTTCTCGCTGACGGAGACGGTATTCCCGAGCAATTCGTCGACATCGAATATGTCGATGATGTCCCATATGTCGATTGTCGCGAATTCGATGATCCGGAAGCGGCTGCGCATCGTTGGATGACTGCGCGCTTCTCGGCGCCGCTCGACCCCCTCGGCGACCGACTTATTGCAAGCACCCTGCTGCACATTGCCGACAATCGGTATTTCCTGTCGAGCTACGTCCACCACATTGCGCTCGACGGCCACGGGGCCATGATCCTGTTGAGCCGGGCCGCGGAGCTGTACTCGGCGTGGATCGCGGGTGAAGGGACGCCGCCGGTCACGTCATTGCCGATCGAGAAGATCATCGAGTTCGAAACCACCTATGTGGGATCGAAGCGGCAGGCAGGTGACCGCGAGCATTGGGCCAGCGCCTTACAGATCTTCCCGAGCCACTCTCACTGATCGGCGACGTCGCGCCCCCTACAGTCCCCGCGAGGCGATCAGGAACTGCCGTCACCTCCGGGCTCTCTGAGGCGATCACAGCACGGGGGCAGGAAGTGAATGCCACTGAGGTGCCGATCGTGCTCGCCGGGTTCGCAGCGTTCTTGGCTCGCACTCGGAGCACCACCGATGTGGTGCTGTCGCTCCCCGTATCGGCGCGCACCACCGCTGCCCTGAGACGCTCTGCGGGTGTCATATCCAACGTGGTGCCGCTGCGTGTGCGGCTGGATCTGTCGGCGCCGGGAACCGACCTGATTCGCGACGTCCAGGTGGAAATGAACGGCGCGCTGCGTCATCAGCGATACTCCTACGCCGACATGCTCGCCGATCTGCGCGCACTCGGTCGCGAACACACCGAGACGCGCAATGCTTTCGGGCCCGTCGTCAACATCATGAATTTCCACCGGCCGATCGTCTACGGCGACGTGCCTGCCGACTACCACGTGCAGTCCACTGGCCCCGTCGACGACCTGTCGATGAACGTGTACGCGGGAATTCCGGGTAAGACCCTCCGCGTCGACTTCGAAGCCAACCCCAACCTGTACACGCAGGACTACCTCGATTTCCTGCACCGCAGGTTCCTCGATTTCCTCCTGCATTTCGTCAGCGACCCGTCGGCGCCCGTGGGCGACCTGCCGTTCGCCACCGCCGACGAACTCGCCGGCTTCACCCCGTCACGCGGCAACGA
>BBEG01000028.1 GCA_001312645.1 Rhodococcus sp. JCM 9791 | reverse complement strand
CGGGTCGTCCCCGCCCACGAGCACGGCGCGGGTGCCAGCCGCGCGCCCGCTTCGAGCATCGGCACATACGCGGCGGCATCGAAATCCTCACCGATGCGGATGATCTCGAGATCGAACACGTCGACCGGTGAGTCGTCGAGCCGCCGGATCAGGGTGTCGAGCGCAACCGGGTCCTCGTGCAGCGGGTACGCGATGCTGCCCGGCGCAGCGGGAGCAGACGCAGACCGATGGTGTCGAAACCGTGCTGTTCGGCGAGCTCGACATGCTGCAGCGGCGCGATGTCGAGGACGGTGAGGGCAGCAAGCCCCAGCGGTGCGGTCATCGGTGTTCTCCTGGAGTCGAGGCGAGGCGGCGACCGGTGAGGTAGCCGAAGGTCATGGCGGGGCCGAGATTGATGCCGCCCGACGGGTAATGCCCGCCCATCACGGATGCCTGGTCGACGCCGACCGCATAGAGACCGTCGATCGGGGTGTCGTTGTCGTCGAGCACCCGCGAGTCGGCATCGGTGGCCAGGCCCGCGAAGGTCCCGAAACTTCCCGGCACTACCTTCACGGCGTAGAAAGGCCCCCTCTCCAGCGGTGCCAGAGAGGCGTTGGGCCAAGGGTTGTCGGCGTCACCGGATCTGACGCCGAACGGTGTGGAACCGCGACCGAACTCGGGATCCTCACGGCCCGGGCATGTTCGTTGAACACGGTGACGGTCTTGTCGAGACCGTCCGGGTCTACACCGATCTTCGCGGCGAGCTCCCGGATCGTCGCGGCGCGGGTGAGATATCCGGAACGCAGATACGGCAGCATCGGGATCGGAAGCGGCTTCGCCATGCCGAGCGGGTAGTACTTCATGTAGCGGGCGTCGGCGATCAGCCACGAGCACACCTCGTCGCCCTCAGGCACCTGCTCGACCATTGCAAGGGTGTAGTCGTGGTAACCGAGCGCTTCGTTGACGAATCGCTTGCCGTCGACGAGAACCCCGATCGCTCCGGGCTTGGCGCGATCCATGATGTGCGGGAACACGCTCTCCTTGCCGTTGCGGTATTTCACGAGCGAGACAGGGCAGTACGCCACCGGTGACGCGACTGTACGGTCGAGGCGACCTCCGACGGATTCACCGAGGGAGATGCCGTCGCCGGTGGTGGTCGGCGGTGTGAGCGTCCAGTGTTCGTGCCGGTGGGGGTGCGTGGGAACAATTCGCGTCGACGGTCGACGTCGCGGCTGAAGCCTCCGGTCGCGAGAACCACACCGCGCCGCGCAGTCACGGTGTAGGCGCCATCGGGTCCCTCTGCTCGTACGCCCGCGACGCGTCCGGTGCCGTCGGTGGTCAGGTCGGTGACCGCGGTGGACACCCGAATGTGTACACCCACGTCGAGCGCCGACCGCAGCAACCGGCCGACGAGTGCGGTGCCGTTGACGAGCTGCTGACCGCGCTGCTTGGTGACGAGGTCGAGCATGTGCGCGGATACCCGCCGCGCGCAGTGCACGAAGGCCTTCGGTGAACGCGTCGAATGCAGGAACGCCTGCAGGTCGGGGCCGGCCATGATGCCCATCCCGAGGAACGACGTCTCATACAGTTGCCTGCGCAGTAGGCGCGCCACGTCGGGTCCGAGCTTGCGCAGGTTCACCGGCCGAGGCCCGACGGAGCGGTGCCCGGTACCGGCGCCGGAGTGTCGCCGTGGATGTCCGCGATGCCGGCGCCGGGCACGAACTGCAGAGCGGTCTTCGTCTCGAAGAACTCGACCATCTCCGGTGCACCGTCGAGCAGCGCGTCGACCTTCGGTGCATCGAAGTTGTCGCCGAGCCGATGCTCGAGGTAGGTACGCGGTAGCCCTCGGGGTTCGTCGACGCCGTCGGCACGCGCGAACATGTTGCGCGGTGCCCACATCCAGCCTCCCGACCATGCGGTGGCGCCGCCGCACACGTCGGCTTTCTCGAGCACAAGCACGGATGCTCCGTGGTGGGCCGCAGCGATGGCGGTGGACAGGCCACCTGCACCGGAGCCGACGACCACCACATCGTAGTCGGGGTCGCCTGTGGGTGTTGCGGAGGTCATCGGATTCTCTACCTTTCTTGAAGGGTGGGTGCGGGCTCGAGGTCGACGGGCCCACCGGTGCGGGCGGAGCGATAGATCGCTTCGATCACCGCAAGTGATGTGCGGGCGTCACGACCGGTGACGGCAGGGTTGCGTCCGGTGCGTACCGCGTCGGCGAAGTCCTGCACCTGCAGGGTGTGGAAGTCGATCAGGCCCGCATTGACGTCGCCGACATCGAGGTTCGCGTCGATCCTCGGGTCCAGCGGGCTGTCGAGTTCGAGTTCTCCTGGGACGGTCCAGATCTCGTTGATCCCTTCGCGCCCTTCGGGAAACTCGTGCACGCTCGCGACAGCGCCGGTCCGCCCGATCACGGTGACCCGGTTACCGAGGTTGTGATCGACACCGGTGGTGGCGGTGATCGTGGCGGTGCCACCCGATGCGAAGGTGACGACGGCCGAGGCGGTGTCCTCGGTTTCGATGTGGTCGCCATGGAATCGAGTGCCTATCGTCCCGAAGACACGGACGGGGTCTCCCATGAACCACGCCAGCATGTCGATCTGGTGGACCGCCTGCGTCATGAGCACACCGCCGCCGTCGGTGTCCCACCGGCCACGCCATGCGTCCGCCGAGTAGTAGCTCGACGGACGGTGCAGCAGCACCGACACCTCGCCGAGCACGGGTGCGCCGAGTCGGCCGTCGTCGATCGCGGCTCTGATGCGCTGTGCGGCGGGCCAGAAGCGGCGTTGGAACAGCACTCCGAACGTGATGCCTGCCCGGTCGGCCGCGTCGATCATGCGGTCGGCGGCGGCCACATCCACGGCGATCGGTTTCTCGCACAACACGTGGATGCCGGCATCCGCAGCGGCGAGGACGATCTGCTCGTGAACGGGATGTGGGGTGCACACGGTGCACGCATCGAGTCCGAGCGCGAACAACTCCTCGACGGACGAGACGGCGTGCATGATGCCGTGCTGCTGCGCGAACACGCGGGCGCGATCGAGATCCGCGTCGGCGCAACCGACGATCTCGACACCCGGGATGTTCTGCAGAGCGCGGGCGTGGTTGCCGGTGATCCGGCCGCATCCGACGATACCGATGCGCAGCGCCATCAGAAGTGCTCCTCACGTTCGACATCGCGTGCAGCGCCCTCACCGCGGTCGAGCGCGTCGAGGGTGGCGACGTCCGCAGGTCGAGATGGACGCGGACGGCGGCCAGGTTCTCCGACTGACGCTGCGGGTTCGCCGACCGTGCGATCGGGACGACATCGTGTGCCCGGTGCCACGCCAGGATCACCTGGGCCGGAGTAGCACCGAGACGGTCCGCGATCGCGGTGACCACCGGTGAACCCAAGGTCTCGCCCCGGCCGAGGGGGCTCCACGACTGGGTGAACACACCCAGTTCGTCGTCGGCGTGGCGCACGGGTAACCGGGCGATGGTCGGGTCCATCTGGATCTGGTTGACAGCGGGGGCTTCTCCCGTCTCGACGACCACCCTGCGCAGGTGGTGCTCGAGGAAGTTGGACACGCCCGCGTAGCGGACCAGGCCCGCGTCGCGACACTCGAGAATTCCCTCGAACGCGGCGACGTACCGGTCCAGTCGGGGTAGCGGCCAATGAATGAGGAACAGGTCGAGGTACTCGAGCCCCAGCCTGTCGAGGCTCCGCTCGACAGCTCCCCGGACATCTCCCGAAACATGATCATTGCCACGTAGTTTCGTGGTCACGAACAGTTCGTCGCGGGGTACTCCACACTCGGCGAGGGCCACACCTACAGCATCTTCGTTGTCGTAGATCGCGGCGGTATCGATCAAGCGGTAACCGGACTCGATGCCGCTGAGCACGGCGGTAGTGGCGTCCTGCCCCACCAGTGGCCAGGTGCCGAGTCCGATGGGCGGCAGCGCGGCGCGCACGGCATCCCGGGTCGTGACGGCGGTGCGTCGGTGTCTGTCGTGACGGCGGTGCCGTCGGTGTATACAGGGGGATTCATGCGAGGGCCTCCGAGCGGGTGTCTGCGGCTGCGGTGATGCGTGCGGCCACGTCTGCGGCGGTGATGTTGGCTGCGTGGATGGACCCGCCATCGCCACTGGCGTCGCCCACACTGTGTACACCGAACGGCGGGGTGAGGCGTCGCAGTTCCGTGAGCAGGTCGGCGCGCGGTTCGATGCCCTGCGAGACGAGTAATTCGCCGGGCGCGTCCACGGTTCGGGTCTCGCCCTTGGTGGAGATCACAATCCGATGGGTGTCGATCCGGACGAGGCTCGAGGACAGATGTGCGGTGAAGTTCTCGGCGGCGGCGAGGCGCGGCAGCAGGACGATCTTGGCGCGGCGTCCGACATCGTGAGCGACGGTCGGCTGCGGTCCGATCATGACGACGTCGGTTCCCTTCAACAGCAGGTCGTCGGCGACGGCGGCGGCTTCGCGATCGGCACCGAAGATGGTGATGGCGTCGGGTGCCGGTTCACCGGAGGCGAGGAAGTCCCGGACGTCACGGACGCGCCGGGTGTGCAGGCCGGGCACGTCGAGGGCGGGACCGCGTCCTCCGGTGGCAAGCACGATCGCGTCGAAATCGAGCGTGGCAAGAGTCCGGGCATCCACGCTCACCCCGGTGTGGCAGGTCACCGGGAGATCGGCTAGTTCAGCGAGATACCAGTCGATGATCCGCCGATACTCCGGGTATTCGTGGAGATCGGCTGCGAGCGCGAAATCCCCTCCGAGGCTGTCACGTTCATCGTAGATATCCACGTGATGGCCGACGACGGCCAGTTCGCGAGCCACCGACAGACCGGCCGGTCCACCGCCGACGACGGCGACGCGCACCGGGGTACGGGCCGATTCGGTGGGCTGATCGAGTTCTCGCCCCACCCACGGGTTCACCGAGCAGGGAACAGCTCCGGCGGCGAGGCTGTCTATGCAGTAGTTGCAGGCAATGCACGGGCGGTAGCGCCGGCCTTCGAGCGCACGGTTCGGGAAGTCCGGGTCAGCGTGCAGTGTGCGGGCCATGGATACGAAATCGGCCTGGCCGGAGGCGATGATCTCCTCGGCCGATTCGGGGGTGCTGATGCGACCGGCAACACCGACGGGGATGTCGAAGTCGCGCGTGTACTGCTCGGCATAGGGGGCGAGCAGGCCTCGAGCCCACTCACCGGGCTGGATGATCCACTGCCCCGCTTCATAGTTTCCTGCCGACACGTCGAGAAAATCGAGGCGGCGCGTATCGATTGCGTCGAGGCGCGCGCGGGTGGTGTCGGCATCGAGACCGCCCTCGACGCCTTCGAACGCGGAGAAACGGATACCGAGTGCCAGATCGGGCGCCGCGGAACGCACGGCGTCGATGACACGGTTGACGAACAGGGTGGGATCGGCCCACTTGTCGTCGCGCTGATTGTAGGCGGGCGAGAGGAACTGGTGGATGAGGTATCCGTGGCCGCCGTGCAGCGACAACACGTCGACGCCTGCCCGCGCGCAGCGCGCGGCGGCCTCGCCGAAGCACTCGATGATGTGCTCGATGTCGTCGTCCTCGAGCTGCTCGGGCATCTCGCCACCGACGACCATGCACGGGATGGGGGTGGGTGCGACCGGAACGAATCCGCTGACGGCGCTGTGCGGTGCGACCGCCGTGGTTGAGTTCCACCCCGACGAGCGCGCCGTACGCGTGCACTGCCTCGGCCATGCGGCGATGCCGGGAATGCGATCGTCGTCGTCGACACCCATCTGCCGGATACGGCCCTTGCCGTCGGCCCGCACATAGGCGGCTTCGGTGAACACCAGCGCCGCGCCGCCGGCGGCGCGGCGTTCGAGGTAGGCGAGGTACTCGTCGGTCATGGTGCCATCGGGGTCGCAGTAGTTGCGTTCCATGGGCGCGGACACGAAGCGGTTGCGCAGTCGCACCGGCCCGAGTTCGAGTGGCCGGGCGAAGGCGGGGGTGGTCATCGGGTCTCCTGAGTCCGGGTTGCTGCCGAAGTCGCGAGTGCACGTTCGGCGATCAGTTCGGCAAGATGGCGGCGCATACGGTCTGCGTCGCGCGCACACCCGTGAGCAGCGTGAACGTATCGGCTGCCTGAGCAACGAGCATGTGCCCGCCGTCGAGGACCTCGCATCCGAGAGACTGTGCAGCCGAGAGCAGTTCGGTGCGCATCGGGCGGTAGACGATGTCGACGACCCACAGGTCCGGGCGCAGCGCCGCGGGATCGAAAGGGGTGCCGGGGTGGCCGGTCATGCCGATCGGCGTTGCATTGACCACACCGGTGCACGCGGGCAGTGCATCGCCGATCTGCGTCACTGCGAGAGGTGTCGTGCGGATGCCGCCGACTGCTGCGGACACGCGCGCACACACAGCCGCAGCACGGTCCGCGTCGACGTCCGCGATCTGCAGGTGTGCAACTCCTGCGGCGGCGAGCGCATACGCGACGGCGGAGCCGGCGCCGCCCGCCCCCACGAGGAGCACAGTGTGGAGGTCGACTCCGGGCAATCCACCACGCAGAGCCGTCAGGAAGCCGCTGTGATCGGTGTTGTGACCGATCAACCGGCCGTCGTCCACCACTACGGTGTTGACGGCACCCAGCAGCCGCGCGTTGTCCGACAGGTCGTCGAGGGCGGGAATGACGAGCTGTTTGCAGGGATGTGTGATGTTCAACGGTGTGGCCGTCGCGGACCGCTTTGCGGACGACGTCGGCGGTGTCGGAGACGTCCAGGTTCTCGGCGTCGAGGTCGATCAGGTCGTAGCGGTAGTTGCCGAGACCGAGCTCGACGGCTTCGCGGGTGTGCAGGGCCGGCGACAGCGACGAGCCGATTCCGGCGCCGACCAGCGCGATACGGTGCGCGGTGGACACTATGATGCTCCTGTGGGGTGGGGTGCTTCGGCGCTCACGGGGAGCACCTCGGTGAGGGCGATCGGTCAGGCGTCCGCGAAGCTCTTCTCGAGTTTCGCCGGTGAGCTGGGGCTCGATCCGCCGAGTTCCTCGGTGGGGGTGCGGTAGGTTTCGGGACCGGTCAGCGCAGCGCCCGCGGACAGGACGGCGAAGCCCAAGCACATCCACGCGACGGGGGCCCAGTTTGCGACGTCACCGGACGAGATGACCTGCGCGATCGCGGGGGTGAATCCGGCGACCAGCAGACCGAGCATCAGGCTCACGGCCATGCCGGTGTAGCGCACCTTTGCGGGGAACTGCTCCGGGAAGTAGGCCGGGTAGATGCCGTTGGGCATCGCATAGAAGAAACCGATCATGATGATGCCGCTGGCGAAGACCATCGGTGCGCTACCGGTGCTGATCGCATGGAAGAACACGAACACCATGCCGCCCGATCCGATCGCGCCGAACACGAACACCGGCTTGCGTCCGATGCGGTCGGCGAGGATCCCGAAGAGCGGTTGAGTGAGCACCGCGACGAAGTTGGCGGCGGCGATCGCCCACAGCATCGAAGACCGGTCCATGCCCTGCACATCGACTGCGTACGCGAGGGCGAAAACGTTGACGATGGTGTTGATCATCGCGAAGCTGGACGACAGGCTGACGCGGATCACCGTGCGCCAATGCGAGCGGAACATCTCGACGACGGGCAGCGACGCCGTCTCACCGTTCTCCTGCATTTCCTCGAACACCTCGGGCTCGTCGAGCTTGCGACGCAGCCACACGGCAACGACCGTCACAACGATGCTCAGCCAGAACGGGACCCGCCAGCCCCACGAGTACAGGGCCTCATCAGGCAGCGACGCCACCGGAATGAAGACCAGGCTCGACACGACGATTCCGAACATGATGCCGCTCATGGTGAACGACGTGAAGAACGCGCGACGGCGCTCCGGAGCGTGCTCGAGGGTGAGCGATGACGACCCAGGCGATTCACCGCCGGCGGACAATCCCTGCAACAACCGGAGCAGCACCAGGATCACGGGTGCGGCCATACCGATCTGGTCGTAGGTGGGCAGGCAACCGATGATGAACGTCGAGACCCCCATCATGAGCAAACAAGCCAGAAGCGCGTTGCGCCGGCCGAATTTGTCGCCCCAGTGTCCCCACAGCACCGCGCCGAGCGGACGCGCCACATACGCGACGCCCAGGGTACTGATCGACAGCAGAGTCGCGGTCGCGCCGCCGCCGGGGAAGAATATGTGGCTGAAGACCAGGGCCGCGGCAGAGCCGTAGATGAAGAAGTCGTAGTACTCGAGTGTGCTTCCGAGGAAGCCGGAGATCGCCGCCCGGCGGGCGTTCGCGGTGCTGCCCGTACCGGGCGCGGCCGCGTGGCTGTTCGTCATCTGATGTTCCTTTCGTCCCAGAATCCGACGAACACCGAGGACTCCTCGGAGAAGACGGCCTCATACTCGCCGGAACGAAACGAGAGTGACACGCAGCACTATTTCGCGTCCAACACTGAAAAAGTCTTTGAAAAAGACCGATTACGTCTCAATAGGGCCGGGCAGGATCTCCTCGGCGAGATCGAGCGCTACCTGTAATGCCGGCGAGATCCGCTTGCGCGACCACCCGAGACCGTGCTGCATATAGACAGGCTCACCGGCAAGGGGCACGAACACGGTGCCGGGCGGGGCGATCGGTGCGATTCCCGAGGTCATGAGCGCGACACCGACTCCGGTCGAGACGAGCAGCAGGATCATGTACGGGTCGGTGATCTCCTGCACGATGCGTGGCCGGAAGCCCGCGTCCAGACAGGCGCGCATCGCCACTTCCTGCAACGACGATCCCGCGGAGATCGGCGTGGTGATGAACCCGTCGTCGGCGAGATCGCGGAGGTCGATCTCCGATTCACCGGCGAGTGGATGGTCTGTCGGTAGCACCGCCCCGAACGGTTCACGACGGATCAGCCGCGTCGCGACGCTCACCGACTGCACAGGAAGCCCCACGAAGCCAGATCGAGTGCGCCGCTTTCCAGTTGATCCACCGCATCACGCGTCATGATTCGACCGACAAGAGTCAGTTCGATGTCCGGATAGCGCTGACGTAGCGCACGGGTGAGCGGCGGTAGCGCCAGATGGTTCAGCACACCCGTGAACCCGATCCTGATCCGGCCGTAGACGCGCCCTTCCGAGGCGCGGGCGGCCTGCCTGGCCGTCTCGACATTTTCGAGAATCTGGTAGGCGTGCGGAAGAAAGGCGTGCCCGCCCGCAGTGAGCGCGACACTGCGGGTGTTGCGTTCGAACAGAGTGACGCGGAGATCCTTCTCGAGTTTGCGCACCGTCTGGCTCAGCGGCGACTGCGCCATCTGCAACCGTTGGGCGGCGCGGCCGAAGTGCAGTTCCTCGGCGACCGCCACGAACGCTTGTATCCAGCGAATTTCCACCGATTTCCTCCTCGAGGAATTGACGCCCGCCTCCGCGGCCGTATATTTGTCTCGCACACAACAGTGACATCAATTATGCCGACTTTGTACATAGTTTGTACTCGGTTCGTACATAGTTCCCCGAGGAGACCTCCGATGATCACCTATCCCACACGCGCGACCGCACTCGTCACCGGAGGTGCCAGCGGAATCGGCGCAGCGTGCGCGAAACGCCTCGTTGATGCCGGTGTGCAGGTCACCACCGCCGACATCGCCCCCGGCGCCGACGACTATCTCGACGTCACCGACCCTGATTCCGTCGACCGGCTGCGAATGCGCGTGGGCAAGGTGGACATCCTCGTCAACAGCGCCGGCATCGTAGGCCCGTCCGCACCCGTGACCGACGTCGACTTCACCGACTGGCAACGCACTTTCCGCGTCAACGTCGACGGCACCTTCCTGATGTGCCGCGCGTTCACCCCTGGCATGATCGAGTCCGGATGGGGACGCATCGTGAACCTGGCGAGCATCGCGGCGAAGGACGGAAACCCCACCCAGAGCGCATATTCGGCGTCGAAGGCCGCCGTGATCGCCTTGACCAAATCCCTCGGCAAGGAGATCGCCACGACGGGCGTGCTCGCCAATGTCGTCGCCCCGGCGGCCGTGGAAAGCCCCATGAACGCCGACACCGACCCGGCGATCCTCGCCCGTTCACAGAGCCTGACTCCGATGAGCCGGATGGGCCGCCCGGAGGAGATTGCGGAACTCGTCGCGTGGCTGTCTTCGGACGCGTTGAGCTACTCCACCGGCGCCGTGTACGACGCGAGCGGTGGGCGTGCGTCGTACTGACGCAACTGTCGTGCCGGTACCAGCGCGAGGTCAGCGACGCCGCATCCGCACGTAATTGCCCACCACAGCGGCACCGAGGCCGTCGAGGTCCGGCGCGACCACCCGACCACCCACACGGCGTGCCATCCTGTCGACGATCCGCGCAAGTCCGGGATCGTCGCCGAGTCGGAAGATCGTCACCTGCGCATCGATCTTCGCGAGGTGGTCGAGTTCGCGCACGGTCAGCCCGAGTGTCCGTGCGCTCGGCGGATAGTCGAACGCCGCGTACCCGTCCGGTTCCAGGTGCGCGGTCGGTTCCCCATCGGTGACGACGAGGACCACCGGTTGCGCGTTCGGATGTCGTCGTAGATGCCTGCCGGCGAGCAACAGCGCGTGATGCAGGTTGGTGCCCTGCTCGTAGACGCCGTCCAACCCTGCGAGTTCAGGAGCCGTGACCACCCGCGCGTGCCGTCCGAACGCGATGAGTTGCAACGCATCACCGCGGAATCGGGTGGACACGAGGTGGTTCAACGCGAGTGCAGTGCGCTTCATCGGCACCCATCGCCCGTCCATGACCATCGAGAACGAGGTGTCGACGAGAAGCGCGACCGCAGCCTGTGCGCGCTGTTCCGTCTCGACCACTTCGACGTCCGACACCGCCATCCGCACTGGTACACCTGGATCGCGCAGCGTCGCATTGGTCAACGTGCGCACGACATCCCACGGTTCGGTATCGCCGAACTCCCACGGCCTGGCCGCTCCGGTCGGCTCCCCCATCGCCCCCGCGCGCCGCGTCTCGCGTTGCCCGCCCCGCGACGAGATCCGGTTCATCACATCGCGCAACGCGTGCTGCCCGAGTTGCCGCATTGCCTTCGGAGACAGACGCCACTGCCCGTCGGCTCCGCGGTCGAAGAATCCCTGCTTCTGCAGTTCCTTCTCGAGTTCGGCGAGGGTCCGCGCATCGGCGACGGCTTCGGGGCCGAGGTGACGTTCGAGGGCATCGAGGTCGACATCGTCGAGCGAGGCACCCGCGTATTGTTGCGAGAGCTGCTCGGCGAGCTGGTCGAGTTCGGAAATCTCTTGCAGCGCACCGGTGCCCTCACCGAGCCCCATGCCCTCGTCGCCGCGGAACCGTTGCGAACCCGTCCAGTCCTCGCCGGGCCTGGCTGCGCGCAGGTTGCCGTCGAGCCGGTCGAGTTGCTGCATGAGGTCTTGCGAGCCGAATGCCTGCTGGGCCAGCGCATCGAGTTCGTCGCGCTGTTCCTGCGTCAGCGAATTGCGTAGTCGCTGCGCTGCCGCGGCACGCTGTGCGAGGGAATCGAGGAGTTCCTCGACGTTCTGCGGATTCTCCGGGAAGAAGTCGCCGTGTTCGGCCATGAACTGCGCGAAGTCCTCCGGGGTGTCCTCACCGCGCGAGTGCTTGTCGAGCAGATCGTTGAGGTCCGACAGCATGTCGGCGATACGCTGCCGATCTTCGTCGGTCGCGCCCTCTAGCGCCTGCTTCATACCGGCGAACCGTTGGTCGAGCATCTCCCGACCCAGCAGGTCGCGGATCTTCTCGTAGTCCTCGCGCGCCTCGGCGCTCCGCCAGTCGTAGTCGGCCAGTTCCTGCACGGCCTGCGCCGTGGAGCTCGGGAGTTCCTCCATGCGCATCTCCGAGAAGCGCGCATCGTCGTCGAGGGCCCGCGCGAGCGTCTTCCGTTCTTCGAGGACGGCCTTGTCCAGCAGTTCGCGCACCTCCCGCAGTGCCGTCGAGGTTGTTGCGGTCGAGCAGCTCACGCTTACGCCTGTTCGCCTGCGCTGCAAGCTTGTCCAGGCCACGCATGTTGCCCTGTCCGCGCCGGAGGAGCTCGCGCAAAGCCTGTCGCGGCGAACTGCCCGCGAGGACGTCGTCGCCGATCGACGCGAGGGCATCACGCAGGTCCACCGGCGGGGCGAGCGGATCACCTCCGTGATAGGGACCGTAGCGAGCTGCCCTGCTCATCAGGAATACACCGCCGCGCCGTCGTCGCCCGTGTCCTTGGAGATGCGCCGCGCCAGGTAGAGCCCCTCGAGTGCGAACTCGATCGCTGAGGCGCGAGTACCGGGATCGCTCGCGCCGAGGCGGTCGGCGATGTCGTCGAGCACGGGCAGTTCGGGAAGTTCGTCGAGCAGCACCTTCGCGGTGATCCGCTCCCCCGTGACCACAGGATCTCCCTGTTCGACGGCCGCAACGAGCGGGGCGAGGTCGATGCCGGCCAGGCGAGCACGGGCGGTCTCGGCGGTAGCGCGCCGCAGCAGGTGGTCGAGGACCTCGAATTCTCGCCCCTCCTCACCGGACTCGAATTCGACCTTGCCGCGCAATACTTCGACGACGGTGCCGAGATCGACCGGACGCGCCACCGGATCGTCCTCCCCCAGCACCGCACCGCGGCGCACAGCCGAAGCGGCGACGGTCTCGGCCCCCGCGACCGCGAACCGTGCCGAGACACCGGACCGTTGGTCGACCGAAGTCGACTCGCGCAGCAGCCTGGTGAAGCGCGCGAGGATCTCGAGCAGGAAACCGGGAACACGGGACTGCAGTTCGGCCTCCTGCCGGATCACCGCGATCTCGTCGTCGAGTTCCATCGGGTAGTGCGTACGGATCTCCGCGCCGAAGCGATCTTTGAGCGGGGTGATGATGCGTCCGCGGTTCGTGTAGTCCTCAGGGTTGGCGCTCGCGACGAGCAGCACGTCCAGCGGCAGCCTGATGGTGTACCCGCGCACTTGGATGTCGCGTTCCTCCATGACGTTCAGCAGCGACACCTGGATGCGTTCGGCGAGGTCGGGAAGCTCGTTGACGGCGACGATGCCGCGGTGCGACCGCGGCACGAGACCGAAATGGATGGTCTCGGGGTCGCCGAGGCTACGCCCCTCCGCGACCTTGACCGGGTCGACGTCGCCCACGAGGTCGGCGACGGATGTGTCCGGGGTGGCCAGCTTCTCCGCGTAACGCTCGCTGCGGTGCCGCCACGCGACGGGCAGGTCGTCGCCGAGTTCGGCCGCGCGGCGGATGGACGCGGGTGTGATCGGCTCGTACGGGTGTTCGCCCAGTTCCGACCCGGCGATCACTGGTGTCCATTCGTCCAGGAGCAGCGGCAGGGTGCGCAGCAGGCGGGTCTTGCCCTGGCCTCGTTCACCGAGCAGCACCACGTCGTGGCCGGCGAGCAGCGCCCGCTCGAGCTGCGGGACCACCGTCTCGTCGAATCCGACGATTCCTGGCCACGGATCGGTGCCGTCGCGCAGGGCGGTGAGCAGATTCTGTCTGATCTCGTCCTTGACGGAACGCTGCACGTGTCCGGACGCGCGCAGATCACCGAGAGTGGACGGGCGGGATGAGGGGGACGTCACCCCACCAAAGGTACGACCGTCGCGACGTTTCGGCATCCCCTCGCGAATCGGGCGGGCGAAAGGACGGCAATCTGCGGCGCCGCGCATACACTTCCGCTCATGGACACCTGGCTCCTGGCGGTGCTGCTCGGGCTCGGCCTGGCCGCCGCGACCGGGTTGCGCACGTTCCTTCCCCTGCTGATGTTGAGCGCGGCCGTGCACTTCGAACTGTTCGGAATCGTGGTGGGCGATTCCATGCAGTGGGTCGGTTCCACGGCGGCGCTCACCGCGTTGGCGATCGCAACGGTCGCGGAAGTGCTCGCCGATCTGATCCCGCTGGTCGACAATGCGTTGTTCCTGGCCGGTACGGTCACCCGTCCGATCGCGGGGGCCCTGGTGGCGTGGGCGGCGTTCAGCAACCTCGATCCGACGTGGGCGGCGATCGCCGGGATCGTCGTGGGCGCGCCCACCGCGCTCGCGGTGAGCACCGCGCAGACCGGTACCCGCGCCGTGAGTACCGCCACAACCGCAGGAGTCGGCAACCCTGTGCTGTCGGTGATCGACAGCACCGTGTCGTTCGTGACGTCGTTGATCGCGCTGGTCCTGCCGCTGCTGGTGATCCCTCTGTTGATCTTGTTCGGGTGGCTCGGGTTCAAGGGATACGGACGGATGCGACGCGCGCGCCGCGCACGAACGGCCTGACTGTTCGCAGGGTGCGGCCCTTCTGATAGACAAATGACATGTCGGACACCGAGATCACCTTTTCCAGCGGCGATGTGACCCTGCACGGCAGCATGCGCATCCCCGTCTCGATCAAGGGAGCGGTACCGGCAGTCCTGTTGCTCGCAGGCAGCGGCCCCACCGATCGCAACGGCGACAGCTCCCTGCTCCCGGGACAGATCGGCACCCTCCGGCACCTTGCCGACGTCCTCGAAGACAACGGATTCGCGAGCCTGCGCTACGACAAGCTCGGCAGCGGCACCACGGGCCTGGGCCCCTACGACGTCGAGGACGTCGCCGATCTCGGGTTCTCGACCTTCATCGATGCCGCCGCCGACGCACTGGCCTTCCTCGCTCGGCAACGCGGCGTCGATTCCTCTCGGATGTACGTCATCGGGCACAGCGAGGGCGCACTGATCGCCCTGTCGCTCGCTCAGGACAACGCCCGCACCGAACACGACATCAAGGGCCTCGGACTGCTCGAGCCGCTGGCCGTGCGCCTCCTCGACCTACTCACCGCCCAGATCGACGCCCAGCTCGACGCCGTGGTGTCCGCGCGACAGCTGCCCGTGCAGATCGCCGACGAACTGCGTGTCGCGCTGGCGGGCGCGGTCGAGTCACTGCGCGCCGACGGCACACTGAGCGACAACCTGCCCGAGCCGCTGCGCAATGCGGGTCTGGTCTCGGCGAACGCTAAGGCACTCGCCGAAGAGGACGCGCTCGATCCGCGGATGCTCGCCGCGCAGGTCGAAGGCAATCTCCCCGTCCTCACGACCGTCTCGTCGAAGGACATCCAGGTCCGCATCGAAGACGTCGACGCGCTCGACTCCGCGCTCGTACACACTCGGTTGACGTCGCTGCGCATGCAGCGCACCAACCACGTTCTCAAGGACATCGGCGACCAGCAGTCCACCGGTTCCGACTACGTCGCCGACCTGCCGTACTCCCAGGAGTTCACCTCCGGGTTCCAGAAATGGCTCGCATCCCTCTGACCAGGGCACCCGCAACCTGCGCGGAATACAAAATGTCGCTTTCGCGTCGATAGTGTATGGTTTGCCGTTAACCCGCTGGAGTACACGAGAAAGGTACGGTCCGATGCATCACAAGCATCAGTTCTGCAAGCGCCGTTCCGTTCCGTTCGCGTTCTTCCACTCCCACGTAGCCTCGCGGCAACCCCGAGAATAAAGTCCTCAACGACTGGCCTCTCGGCACCCGGGCACATCGCCCCGGGTGCCTTTTTCTTTACCTTCCGACAGGAGAACACCATGAAATTCCGACTCACCCCTACCGGCGAGATCCCGAAGGATCTACGACGATCTGACGGGCCACGCCATCACGATCGACCTCAGCCACGTGGACGCCGAAAAGGGCGCTGAAGCTGCGGTCCTCATCCGCAAACTGCTCGACCGCGGCGCTGCGCGCCTGGTCATCGCAGACGATCGCGGCGTCCTCGACGCCCCCGCACAGCAGACCGCCCACCCGCACGCCGCCTGAGAACGGCAACTGCGAGTGGGCGGTGGCCCTGCGAAAAGGTTCGCTCAGCTCGAGATCAGTGCGCGAAGTGGCGCGCACCCGTCAGGTACAGCGTGATCCCGGCCTCGCGAGCAGCGTCGATGACCTCGTTGTCGCGCACCGATCCACCCGGTTGCACCACGGCCTTGACGCCCGCCTCGGTCAGAACCTGCAGGCCGTCCGCGAACGGGAAGAACGCGTCGGACGCTGCAACGGAACCGAGACCCGATCGCCGGCGCGAGTCACCGCGAGCCGCGACGAATCGACCCGGTTGACCTGGCCCATACCGACGCGACGGTCGCGCCGCCCGACACCAGCAGGATCGCGTTCGACTTCACGGCACGCACCGTGCGCCACGCGAACTCGAGGTCGCGCAGGGTCGCCGCGTCCGCAGGGTCACCGCACGCAAGCTGCCAGTTGGCGGGCGAATCGCCCTCTGCGGTGAGCGCGTCGCGCTCCTGCAGGAGCAGGCCACCCGAGATCTGACGCATCTCGATCTGCGCGGCCTTCGGCGAATCCGCGCGCAGGATGCGGATGTTCTTCTTACGCGAGAGCACCTCGACGGCGCCGTCGGCGTACGACGGAGCAATGATCACCTCGGTGAAGATCTCGGCGACCTGCTCGGCCATCTTCACGCTCACCTCACGGTTCGCGGCGATCACGCCACCGAATGCCGAGACCGGATCGCATTCGTGCGCATTGCGGTGAGCCGTAGCGACGTCGTCGGCGATCGCGATGCCACACGGTTGGCATGCTTGATGATCGCGACGCACGGCTCGCTGTGGTCGTGCGCGGCACGCCACGCAGCGTCGGCGTCCTGGTAATTGTTGTACGACATTTCCTTGCCGTGGAACTGCTCGGCCTGCGCCAATCCGGGCTCGCCGCCCTCGGACACGTACAGCGCGGCAGCCTGGTGCGGGTTCTCGCCGTAACGCAGCACGTTCGAACGGGTCCACGTGGCTCCCGCCCACGCCGGGAACTGCGACTGCACTTCCTCTGCGACACCCCCCGTCACTTCGCTCACCCCCGCCTCGGCTGCATAACCGCTGTTCATCCAGCTCGCGACCGCGACGTCGTACGCAGCGGTGTGCTGGAAAGCCTGCGACGCAAGACGCTTGCGCTGCGCGAGCGTGAATCCGCCGCCCTTGACGGCGTCGAGGACGTCACCGTAGCGTCGGGATCGACGACCACCGCGACCGACGGGTGGTTCTTCGCCGCGGCGCGCACCATGGACGGACCGCCGATGTCGATCTGCTCGACACACTCGTCGGGGGTCGCGCCCGAGGCCACGGTCTGCGTGAACGGATACAGATTGACGATCACCAGCTCGAACGCCTCGATGCCGAGATCAGCGATCTGGTCGAGGTGGTCCTGCTTACGCGTGTCGGCGAGGATGCCGGCGTGCACGCGCGGGTGCAGCGTCTTGACGCGACCTTCGAGGCATTCGGGGAACCCGGTGAGCTCCTCGACGCGAGTCACGGGCACTCCTGCTCCGGCGATCGTCGCGGCAGTGGAGCCGGTGGACACCAGTTCGACGCCCGCATCGTGCAGCCCACTCGCCAGCTCGGCCAGTCCGCTCTTGTCGTAGACGCTGACCAGTGCGCGGCGCACAGCCTTACGTTCGGTCACTGGGGATCACGGCCTTTCGTCCATCGGATACAACTCCACGGGTCGCGACGGCGGCGACAACGTCGACCAGCAAGCGTCGTTCCACAATCTTGATGCGTTCGTGCAGGGCAGCCTCGTCGTCGCCGTCGAGGACCGGCACGGGTTCCTGCGCAAGTATCGGCCCGGTGTCGACACCACCGTCGACGAGGTGCACGGTCGACCCGGTGACCTTCACGCCGTACGCCAGCGCATCGGGGACAGCATGCGCACCGGGGAACGCCGGCAGCAGAGCGGGGTGCGTGTTGATGATGCGCCCGCCGAATCGTTCGAGGAACGCGGTGCCGAGGATCTTCATGAACCCAGCGGTGACGATCAGGTCGGGTTCGTGTTCGGCGACGGCTTGGTGAGAGCGCGATCCCATTCGCCGCGGTCGGCGTAGTCCCGCAGTGTCGTCTTGAATTGCGGGATGTCGGCGGCGTCGGCGTGCTCCTGCGCGGTGCACTCGCGGTCGACGCCGACTGCGACGATCTGCGCGGGATACCCGCCGGTGAGAGCCGCGTCGATGAGCGAGCGCAGAAGACTTCCCCGTGCCCGAAGCGAGGACGACGATCCGCGCGGGCGCGGTGGGCGGCAGCTGGTCACGCGAGGCAGTCAGCGCTCTACTCCTGGAACTCGAGGGGGCAGGCCGGAAAGGCGGCCGCTTCAGAGACTAGTCGCCGTCCTTCTCACGCTTGACTTCGACCTCCCCGTCGACAGTGTCGGGCGCCGCCCCCGCATCCGATTCGTCGGTATCCGTCTCGTCCGTGTCCGTCTCGTCCGTGTCCGTCTCGTCTTCGTCGAGGTCGACGACTTCGGCCTCGATGACGTTCGGGTCGTCGGCGGCGTCTTCGGCCTCCTCGGCGTCTTCGGCATCGTCGGCATCGTCGAGGTCATCGGTAGCCACCGCATCGGGCCCCTCGATCGCCTTGATCTCGTCGTCGACATCGACGTCGTCATCATCGGAATCGAGGTCGTCATCGTCCTCGTAGTCGTCGTACGCGTCCTCGACCGCCTGTGCCGCAGCGAACCTGCCTTCGCGCCACATCAGCAGCTGTGCGGTGATCAGCCCGAGCAACCCGACCCACGCGAAGACCAGAACACCCGTGAGCCACCAGTTGCTGCCCACGATCCCGAATATCCCCAGCGGCCACCCGCAGCCCAGGTCAGCAGCGCGATCGTGACGCCGGTCTGTGCGGCGGCCGCGAGAAGCGTCAGCGACGCGTCGGCGCTGCGCACCGGAACACCGTCGGCCTGTGCCTGCAGGACGCGGTGAGCGACGAACCTGCCCGCGAGCGCGCCGACAGTCGCGGGAACAGCCAGCATCACCGGCCAGAATGCAGCTGCGGGACCGGCCGGAATCACGGCGAGGACGGGGAGTGCCGGCAGGTCGCCGCCGCTCGCCTCGAACAGACTCAATCGGACGTCGCCGAACTGCACGGTACTACCGGCAAGAATCGACGAGGCGCCGAGGAAGACGTTGGGAGATAGAGAATGGACAGCACTGTCAGCCCGAGGACGCCGACGACTCCCCCACCGCGCTCGAGCAGGTCGCCCATCGTGGTCCACGACAACACCATGCCGACCAGGGTGAGTACGCCACCCATCGCGAACATGCTCAGCAGCGCTCGCATCGCCGGACGCACCGACAGAACGAGCCATTCGGGAACGTCGTACCGCCGACACATCACGGGCCATGTCCGGGCACCGATCCCCAACACGGCGGCCAGCAAATACAGACCGTTCACCCATGCGAGAGCGGCAGCCGCGTTGGGTGGCGCCACCGGGAGCACACCCGCGGCATCCTGCATCACGACGAGCGCGACCACGGTGACGATCAAGGGCCCCGCAAGGGTCGCGACGACGATCCGCGCGGCGTCCTGCAGCGTCAGGTTCTGTTCGGTGTGGTCGATGGTCGCATCCACGGCTGCGGCGCTTGCCCGCGCAGCCTGCCACACGATCAGCCCCGTGGGGAGCAATGGCAGCACGCCGAGTGACGTGCCGTCGATCGTCAGGGTCACCTGATGCAGTGCAAGCCACGTCCCGGCGATCGCTGCGTAGATTCCCGTGAGATCACTGTTCACCGCGACCATCGTGATCACCACGACGGTCGCGACGAAGGCGATCGTCACTGCGGGAACACGCGCCGCCGCTGCGATCAGGATCCGGAAGCGCTCCGAGTCGATCCGGTCGTCCTCGGAAGGTGTGTGCCGAATTGGCCGGCCTAGCGTCGAAGTCATCATCTCGATGGTTACACCGTCGGTCGGCCGACTGCGTCAGGCGCGCCGATCACCGCTGGTCGTCGGGTGCACGAAACACCTGGGTCGGCGCATCATCGGTGTTCTCCGCCACAGCGCCGTGCCGATCCGGTGTCGCGGGACGGCTCGGGCTCGGCATCCTGTGACTGGGCAGGCTCGTGCGGCTGGGCAGGCTCGTGCGGCTGCTCCGCGTCGCGCTGTGCCGCCGCGTACGGCTGCAGGTATTCGCTGTAGGGCGCCTGCTGGGGACTCTGCCCCGAGAACGCGCCCTGGTGGCCCGGGTAGTGCTGCTGCATCCCCGGGTACTGCGTCTGACCGGGTTGCTGCGGCACTCCGAACTGCTGAGTTCCGAACTGCTGGGCTCCGAACTGCTGGGCGGGATACTGCGTGTCGAACCGGCCCGTCGGAAACTGCTGGCTCTGCTGCGGACCGCCCTGCTGGGGACCGACCGGCTGGGGTGCACCTTGCGGGAGGGGTTGCTGCGGGAAGCCCTGTCCGTACGCGCTGCGGGGCAGGGCGTTGTCCCGGCACCAGCACGCCGATCCCGAAGAGCAGCGCGAACACGGCGAGCGCCGTCTGCAGGAGACCGAGAACGAGAATCGTCACGCCACCCCAGGCGATACCTGTGTCCTGGGGCAGGTGGAACAGCTGGAACATCGACGTCACGAAACCGACCCCCGACGCGACCACCGCGGCCGCGCGCAGATCCTGACCGGGCAGCAACGACAGAGCCGCACAACCGCCGCCGAACAGCAGCAACGCCAGCGGCACGACTGCAAACCCGAAGTCGAACGACGACAACGACACGAACGAGCCGAACGTGATCCTCACGTACGGGGCCAGCCCGACGATGAAGTTCACGACGCCGAGCACCGCCACGCCGATCGGCAACAGCAACGGCACAACCTTGCTCTGGACGGATGGGCCGCTGGGGTATGACATCGATCCTCCTGCAGTAGTCGGTCGCTGATGACCACCCTATGCACCCGGCGCCAGAATGGTGGCCATGCCGCACACACTCGCGCCAGGATCGGACATCGTCGTCGAGACGGAGGTGAAGAATTCACGGTTCCTCGCCGCGATCCGTCGGGTGCACTCGTCCGGCGACGCCACTGCATTCGTCGACGAACAACGTCGGTCGTATCCGGACGCGCGTCACCATTGCTGGGCGTTCGTCGTGGGTGACGATCAGGCGCACCGGGCGGAACGGTCGAGCGACGACGGAGAGCCCGGCGGCACGGCCGGTGTCCCGATGCTGCAGGTGCTGCACCACCGCGATCTCGTGAACCTCGTCGTGGTGGTCACGCGCTGGTTCGGCGGCATCAAACTCGGTGCGGGAGGTCTCGTCCGCGCCTACTCCGGTGCTGTGTCGACGGCATTGGACACCGCGTCGCTCGTCGAACGACAGAAACGCGACAAGTTCACGTTGGAGGTGGGGCATGCCGACGCCGGTCGGCTCGAGGCCGAACTGCGCGGGCGCGGAGTAGCAATGCTCGACGTCGCCTACGCCGACCAGGTGGTGTTCACGGTCGCGGGCGATGCGACAGAACTCGAAGGCCTCGTTGCGTCGCTCACCTCGGGTGCAGGTGGGCTCGAACCCGCGGGCACCGAATGGATCGACCTTTGACTCCCTCCCCGATCGGAGCGAAGGGACAGAGGTCGGGCGACCAACGGGTGAAAACGAGAACGCGGCGCCTGCCCGGACCGTGTGGTCCGGGCAGGCGCCGCGGTGAATCTGCTCAGGCGCTACAGGCTCAGAGCGAAGCGAGGATCTCACGCGCGAGCGCAGCGGTCTCGGACGGCGTCTTGCCGACCTTCACCCCTGCAGCCTCGAGTGCGTCCTTCTTGGCCTGGGCCGTGCCCGAGGAACCGGAGACGATGGCGCCGGCGTGGCCCATGGTCTTGCCCTCGGGAGCGGTGAAGCCGGCCACATAGCCGACGACCGGCTTGGTGACGTTGGCCTTGATGTAGTCGGCGGCACGCTCCTCGGCGTCGCCACCGATCTCACCGATCATCACGATGACCTTGGTCTCGGGATCCTTCTCGAACGCCTCGATGGCGTCGATGTGGGTGGTACCGATGACCGGGTCGCCGCCGATGCCGATGGCAGTCGAGAAGCCGTACTCGCGCAGCTCGAACATCATCTGGTAGGTCAGGGTGCCCGACTTGGAGACCAGGCCGACCGGGCCCGTACCGGCGATGTTCGCCGGGGTGATGCCGACGAGCGCCTCGCCCGGGGTGATGATGCCGGGGCAGTTGGGCCGATGATCCGGGTCTTGTTGCCCTTCTCGACGTTGTAGGCCCACGCGTACGCGGAGTCCTGCACCGGGATGCCCTCGGTGATGACCACGAGCAGCGGGATCTCCGCGTCGATGGCTTCGACGATCGCGTCCTTGGAGAAGGCCGGGGGAACGAACGCGATGGAGACATCCGCGCCGGTCTCCTTCATGGCCTCGGCGACGGTCCCGAAGACCGGCAGCTCGACCGCGTTGCCGTCCTTGTCGGTGTGCGAGACCGTGGTGCCGGCCTTGCGAGCGTTGACGCCACCGACGACCTGCGTGCCGGCCTTGAGCATCAGTGCGGTGTGCTTGGTGCCCTCGCCGCCGGTGATGCCCTGGACGATGACCTTGGAATCCTTGGTAAGGAAGATTGCCATTGTTCTGTATCCCTTACTTCGCTGCGAAGGCGAGCTCGGCAGCCTTGTCGGCAGCCTCGTCCATGGTGGCGACGACCGTGACCAGCGGGTGAGCAGCCTCGGCGAGGATGCGGCGACCCTCCTCGACGTTGTTGCCGTCCAGGCGCACGACGAGCGGCTTGTTGGCCTCGTCGCCCAGGGTCTTCAGGCACCGACGATGCCGTTGGCGACCGCGTCGCACGCGGTGATGCCGCCGAAGACGTTCACGAACACGCTCTTGACCTGCGCGTCGTTCAGGATGACATCGAGGCCTGCAGCCATCACGGCAGCGGAAGCGCCGCCACCGATGTCGAGGAAGTTGGCGGGCTTGACGCCGCCGTGGTTCTCGCCGGCATAGGCGACGACGTCCAGGGTCGACATGACCAGGCCCGCGCCGTTACCGATGATTCCGACCTCGCCGTCGAGCTTGACGTAGTTGAGGTCGTTCTCCTTGGCCTTGAGCTCGAGCGGATCCGTCGCGTCCTTGTCCTCGAACTCGGCGTGGCCGGGCTGACGGAAGTCGGCGTTGGCGTCCAGGGTGACCTTGCCGTCGAGCGCCAGGATCTGGTCGTCGGGGGTGCGGACGAGGGGGTTCACCTCGACGAGGAGCGCGTCCTCCTTGATGAACACCTCCCACAGCTTCTGGATGGTGTTGGCGGCCGCGTCGAGGACCTCTGCGGGCAGCTTGCCGGCCTGGGCGATCTCGCGGGCGAAAGCGAGGTCGACACCCTTGACGGCGTCGACCGGGATCTTCGCGAGTGCGTCGGGATTCTCCTCGGCGGTGACCTCGATCTCGACGCCACCCTCCACCGAGCACATCGCCAGGTAGGTGCGGTTGGTGCGGTCGAGCAGGAAGGAGATGTAGTACTCCTCGGCGATGTCACTCGCCTCTGCGACCAGCAGCTTCTTGACGACGTGGCCCTTGATGTCGAGGCCGAGGATAGCCTCGGCGTTGGCCTGGGCGGCATCGACGTCGGCGGAGTACTTGACGCCACCTGCCTTGCCGCGGCCACCGACCTTGACCTGCGCCTTGACCATCACGGGCTTGCCGATTTCCTCGGCGATCTCGCGGGCACCGGCGACGGTGTCGGTCACACGGCCGGCCGAAGTCGGCACGTCATGCTTGGCGAAGAGTTCCTTCGCCTGGTATTCGAAGAGATCCATCTGCTCACCGTCTCGTCTGCGTTCTCGCCCGCTCGGGGGTATTGAGCGGGCCGATTTCGGACTCTAGTTTCTCGGACGACCCACGAAACGACCGCGCCCGCGCTCTGTGGCGCACATCACGGACTCCGCAGGTCTCGTACTACCTCACGGGGTTACCTCCGGGAGGGCACTGTACGACAACCGAGAGGACCACCTGACCCAGAATGACAGGTGGCTGCGATCGCACGGCGACCGGCACTCCGATGGTCGAGCGCACAGCCGCACGTCGTCCTCGCCGATCACATTTTGCGATCTCGGCGATATCCAGTGGGGCGAATTCGTGACCTGGGGGCAAATACCCGATCAGGCCAGGTCAAACTGTGATGCCAGTCACATAAACGACGGGTTCGGGCTTACGGCTTGCCACCCACGCGACCATTTCGTTACCGTCACTGCCAGCCGAAGTAACGATGAGGTCACGACGAAGGAGGACGGCATGCGTCCAGGCAGCCAGATCACCGGCAGCCCCGCTCGCCGCTCCACCACCGAACCGGACGAGGCCTGGGATCCCTGGAACTCCTCCGGCGCCCCGCACTTCCGCGATACCGACTTCCGCAACACCGGTAAGGCACAACCGACCTACTACGGCAGCGAACCGGTCGAGAACGTCGACTCCCACGCGCCCGTACCGGCGCCCACCGCATCCCCACTCCCCCACTGCACTCAAAGGTCGCGCAGCCGTCTTTGCTGTCGCCGCCGGTGCCGTCGTCGCCGCCGGACAGGCCGCGACCAGCAACTCGGGTTCGAGCCCCGCGACCTCGGAGATAGCACTCGCCGCCGACGCCTCGGACGCGAACACCCTCACCGCGACCGCCGTTCCGCAGGCTGCCCAGTTCGCCTCCGATTCAGCGAGCGCCGGCGCAGCTCCCTCACAGGCACCCCAGGTCCTCAACATCGCAGATCCCAACGATCTGTCGCAGTTCTCCAACCTGCTCGCCAAGGGCCAGCGTTTCAGTGAGGAGCGGGCAGCGCGCGAAGAAGCCGCCCGTCGTCCCCTGTTCGTCCTGCCCGCCGTCGGCAGCCACACCTCCAACTTCGGAGCCCGGTGGGGCACGCTGCATGCGGGCGTCGACATTGCAGGCCCCATCGGTACCCCGATCCTCGCGGTCGCCGACGGCGAGGTCATCGATTCCGGTCCGGCGCAGGGCTTCGGCATGTGGGTCCGTCTACTCCACGCCGACGGCACGATCACCGTGTACGGACACATCAACGAATCGCTCGTCACCGTCGGCCAGCACGTCATGGCGGGCGATCAGATCGCCACCATGGGCAACCGCGGATTTTCCACCGGCCCGCACCTGCACTTCGAGGTTCACCTGAACGGCGTCGACAAGATCGATCCGCTGCCGTGGCTCGCCACCCGTGGGATCTCCCTCGGTCAGTACGCCGACTGAGCACACCACTCGAGCACCACGCCGACCCTGCGGTGCCCCTCAGAGCTTGGTCATCGGCACGCCACCGACCAGCATCAGCCGCACCTTGCCGGCACTTCCGAAATCGATGACCACCGTCGCAGTGGGTCCGGAACCCTTGGTTTCGAGCACCGTCCCCAGTCCGTACTTGTCATGCGTGACACGATCGCCCACGGTGAGCACGAGATGATTGTTTCGGCCCCGCGCGGGGCCGAAACTCGGAGTGGCCGAGCGTGATTCGCCAGCCGAGAAACGAGATCCGGTGCCCGACCCGATGGACTGCCCTCGCATCGGACCCGGATCGGTTCGACGCCAATCGATGAGCTCTTGCGGAACCTCTTGCAAGAAACGTGATTCCGGGTTGGTCACAGGCTGGCCCCATGCCGAGCGCAGCACCGCACGGGAAAGGTAGAGCCGACGACGCGCGCGGGTGATCCCCACGTACGCGAGGCGCCGCTCCTCGGACAGTTCAGCCGGGTCTCCGAGTGCCCGCATGTGCGGGAATTGCCCGTCTTCCCAACCGGTTACGAACACCACTGGGAACTCGAGCCCCTTCGCGGTGTGCAGCGTCATGAGCGTGACGACGCCGTCGTCGTTGTCGGGGACCTGGTCGGCGTCGGCCACCAACGACACCTTCTCGAGGAACGCGGCAAGCGACCCCGGAGCCGGCTCCCCTTCCGCAGGCGCCACGTCGTCCAGACCGGCCGCGTTGCGCGCATCGGAACTGAATTCCCGTGCAACACTGACCAATTCGTGCAGATTGTCGAGGCGTGCGCCATCCTGAGGGTCGTCGCTGGCGGCAAGTTCGGCGCGGTAGCCGGTGCGCTCGATGATCGCCTCGACCACGTCGCCGATGTCGACCGCGTCGTTTCCGTCGGCGTCGGTCTCGCTCAACATCGTTCTCAGATCGTCGAGGATTCCGACGAATCCCGCGATCGCCTTCTGTGCACGCGTGTTCAGCAACGCGACGTTGCCTTCCGCGGCGTCGAGCAGCGCCTGCCCGAAACTCACACCGTGCCGTTCCGCATGGACGGCGACACACGCCTCGGCGCGATCGCCGATACCGCGACGCGGAGTGTTGAGGATACGACGCAGACTCACCGTGTCGTGGGGGTTGTCGAGGGCCCTCAAGTACGCGACGGCGTCGCGCACTTCCTTGCGCTCGTAGAACCGCACTCCCCCGACGACCTTGTAGGGCACTCCGTGACGGATGAACACGTCCTCGAAAGGCCGGGAAGCGTTGTTGGTGCGGTAGAAGACGGCTATGTCGGAGTACTTGACCTCGCCGGTGTCGACCAGTCTGTCGATCTCGGAGGCGACGAACCGGGCTTCGTCGTGCTCGTTGTCGGCCACGTAGCCGGTGATTGCCTCACCGGTGCCGGCGTCGGTCCACAGTCGTTTGTCGCGGCGCCCGGTATTGCGGGAGATGACGGCGTTCGCAGCCGACAGGATGTTCTGCGTCGACCGGTAGTTCTGCTCGAGCAGGATCGTGCGGGCCTGTGGGTAGTCGCGCTCGAATTCCTCGATGTTGCGGATCGTCGCGCCGCGGAACGCGTAGATCGACTGGTCGGCGTCGCCCACCACGCACAGCTCGCTCGGCGGGACATCGGCCGGTTCGTCGGAGTCGCCCACGAGAGTGCGCACGAGCACATACTGCGCGTGGTTGGTGTCCTGGTACTCGTCGACGAGAACGTGACGGAATCGACGACGGTAATACTCGGTGACCTGCGGATGAGCCTGCAGGAGCGCGACCGTCTCTCCGATCAGGTCGTCGAAGTCGAAAGCGTTGGCCGCGCGCAGCCGCTTCTGATACTGCGCGTATACACTCGCCACGATCTTCGGGAGCGGAGCCGGATCGGAACTCGCGGTCGCGGCGGCCTCGTCGGGGCCGATCAGTTCGTTCTTCAGGTTCGAGATCTGGGTGGCGAGCAGCCGCGCGGAGTACTTCTTGGTGTCGAGCTCGAGATCCTTCGCGATCATCGTCAGCAGGCGACGGGAATCATCGGAGTCGTAGATCGTGAAGTTCGAGTTCATGCCGGTCAGCAATGCCGATTGCGCCCGGAGAATCCGCACGCAGCTCGAATGGAACGTCGAGACCCACATCGAATGTGCGCGCGGCCCCACGAGACCCGCGACACGCTCGCGCATCTCGGCCGCCGCCTTGTTGGTGAACGTGATGGCGAGCACCTGCCCGGGTGCGACACCGCGCTCGGCCAGCAGGTATGCGATCCGGCGGGTGAGCACCGCAGTCTTTCCCGAACCCGCTCCGGCGACGATGAGCAGCGGTGCACCTTCGTGGGTGACTGCTTCCCGCTGTTGCGGATTGAGACCCTCGAGGAGGGCGTCGGAAGCGGGGAGCGAATGGGCGAGCGCTGCAGGAGTGTTCATCGTGATCCCAAACTACCGGACGGGTCGGACATCGAATCCGACTTGGCCGCGAGGTGTCCGGGTGGCAAACTGGACGCTATGTCATGTGTCCTTCGTTCGGCCGAGCTTCGAGCATACGGTCGGCTCGACGTCTCGACCACCGACGTTTTCCGATTCCGGTAACAGCCCCCGTTTCCCGGACGATTTCAGAGCTGACGCGAGGAGATGACATGAGCACGAACATCGACGCTTCCCTGTCCGACGGTGCTGCCGCGGTGAACGGTGCCGCCACCGACCCGGTGCCCACCACCGAGGCCGAGATCGACACGCTCCGCCAGGAGATCGACCGGCTCGATTCGGAGATCCTGGCCGCGGTCAAGCGTCGCGCCGAGGTGTCCCGTCTGATCGGCCGTACTCGTATGGCCTCCGGTGGCACCAGGCTCGTCCACAGCCGTGAGATGAAGGTACTCGAACGCTTCAGCGAGCTCGGCCAGGAAGGCCACACCCTCGCGATGTTGCTGCTGCGCCTCGGCCGGGGACGCCTCGGCCACTAGGAGACGCCCCGACCGGTCGGTCACTGCACGGCCCCGCCGGTCACTGCAGGGCGATGTACTTGGTGTCGAGGTACTCCTCGATCCCCTCACTGCCGCCTTCCCGACCGAGTCCCGAGTCCTTGACACCACCGAACGGCGCCGCGACGTCGGAGACCACTCCGCGGTTGACGCCCAGGATGCCGGAATCGATCGCATCCGACAGGCGTAATGCCCGGTCCAGGTCCTTGGTGAAGACGTATGCCGCCAATCCGTACTCTGTGGCATTCGCTGCGGCGATCGCTTCCTCTTCCGAGTCGAACCCGCTGATCGCGGCCACGGGCCCGAACACTTCCTCGCGCAGGATGCGGGCCTGTCGAGGAACGTCGTCGATCACCGTCGCGGGATAGAACCACCCCGGACCGTCCGGAATCTGTCCGCCGAGGCGGACGCGCGCGCCGGCCGAGACGGCGTCGTCGACGAGTTCGACGACCGTGTTTCGCTGGGATTCGTTGATCAGGGGCCGAGGGTCGTCTCCGGTCGGTGCCCGGCCCCATCCGATATTCCGACATCCGTTCGAGCAGCCTGGTGACGAATTCTTCCTTCACGGAGTTCGCGACGTGGAATCGGTTCGCGGCCGTGCAGGCTTCGCCGCCGTTGCGGAGTTTCGCAGCCACCGCACCCTCGACGGCGGCGTCGAGATCGGCGTCGTCGAACACCAGGAACGGCGCGTTGCCGCCGAGTTCGAGCGATGTGCGCAGCAGCGACCGGCCGGCGGCTTCGGCGAGCGAGCGGCCCACCCCGGTCGATCCGGTGAAGGTGAGCTTCCGCAGCCGTGGGTCCTCGAGGAGGGGTCCGGTGACGGCGCTCGCGTGTGACGTCGGCAGCACCGACAGTACGCCTTCGGGAAGTCCCGCTTCGGCGAAGATCTGTGCGAGCAGCAGCAACGTCAGCGGCGTTTCGGATGCGGGTTTGACCAGCATGGTGCAGCCGGCAGCGAAAGCCGGGCCGATCTTCCGGGTACCCATCGCGAGAGGGAAGTTCCACGGAGTGATCGCGAGGCACGGCCCCACCGGCTGCTTCGTGACGAGGATGCGCCCCGTCCCGGCCGGGGCGTGGGTGTAGCGACCGGCGATGCGTACTGCTTCCTCGGAGAACCATCGCAGGAACTCGGCGCCGTAAGCGACTTCGGATCGGCTCTCGGGCAGTGCCTTGCCCATCTCGAGCGACATGAGGTGGGCGAAGTCGTCAGCGCGGGCGGTGATCTTCTCGAACGCACTCCGCAGGATCTCGCCGCGCTGCCGCGGAG
>BBEG01000027.1 GCA_001312645.1 Rhodococcus sp. JCM 9791 | reverse complement strand
CGATGGTCTCGTGCACCGTCGACATGCCCACGAGATCCGCGCCGAGGATGCGCAGCATCCGGATCTCGGCGGCGTCTCGTAATGAGGCCCGGGCAGTCCGGCGTAGACGCCTCGCGCAACGTGGGGTCGATCTCGCGGGCGAGTGCCCGCAGCTCGGGGGAGTACGCGTCGACGAGGTCGACGAACTGGGCGCCGACGAGAGGCGAGCGGCCGGTGAGATTGAGGTGGTCGGAGATGAGAACGGGCTGTCCCACTCCGAGATCGGGATCGACACCCCCCGCGGCGTTGGTGAGGATCACGGTGTGCGCTCCCGCGGCGACTGCGGTGCGTACCGGGTGGACGACCCGGCTCAGGTCGTGGCCCTCGTAGGCGTGGGTGCGTCCCGCGAGCACGAGCACCGCATTGTCGCCGACGGTGAACGAGTACACGGTGCCGGGGTGTCCGGCCGCGGTGGGTGGCGCGAAGCCGGGGAGGTCACCCATCGGAATGCTTGCGGTGGGTTCGCCGAAGCGGTCGACTGCGGCGCGCCAGCCCGAACCGAGGACGACGGCAATGGTGTGTTCGGTGATGCCTGTGCGTTCGGCGACGAGGTCGGCCGCGGCGGCGGGATCGAGGATCTCGGGTGTTCCCATGAGGTCAGACCCTAGCGGCAACTCGAAAGTTACTCACGAGTAGGAATAGGGGTATTCTCGCGGTCATGCCTTACCTCGAACGTGACGGCGACGTCTTCGTCCTGTATCTCGGTAACCAGGGCGAAGAGGTCAACGAGAACCGCTTCCACCCCGACATGCTCATCGAACTGCACCGTCGGCTCGACGACGTCGAGGCGCACGAGGCCCCGCAGCCCTCGTCACTGCCGCAACCGGGAAGTTCTGGAGCAACGGGCTCGACACCGACTGGATCTTCGGCAACTTGGCAGACCTGCCCGGATACCTGGACTCGGTGCACGAACTCTTCGTGCGGATCCTGACCTTCCAGATGCCGACGATCGCCGCCGTGCAGGGGCACGCCTTCGGAGCAGGCGCGATGCTCGCCCTCACCCACGATTTTCGGGTGATGCGCGCTGATCGTGGTTTCTGGTGCCTTCCGGAGGTGAACCTGAACATGCCGTTCACCGTCGGAATGTCCACGTTGATGCGGGAGCGGCTTCCCATCCGGACCGCGGTCGAAGCGATGACCACCGGTCGCCGATTCGGAGGCGTCGACGCAGTTGCCGCCGGCATCGCCGAGCAGCACGTGGACGGTGACCGAGTCCTCGCAGCGGCCGTCGAGAAGGCTGCGGCGTTGACCTCGACCCGCGGCAAGAACCTGGCGGAATCAAGCGCGGCTGCATGCGCCGCTGATCGAGGCGCTGCAGACGAAGACGGACGAGTCCAACTTCCGGCTCGGCTGATCATCGCCCGGGGTTGCGTGGCATCGTCGGATGCGCCCGTCCGGCATGACAGACTGGGCATCGTGACGACCGAATCCGACAGTGCGATCGAGGCTGCCTCAGACACCTTGATCGCACTGTCGCATTCGATCCACGCCGAGCCGGAACTGGCGTTCGACGAACACCGCAGCGCCGCCAAGATCGTCGAGGTCCTACGTGACGCCGGGTTCGAGGTCCGCACCGGCGTCGCCGACCTTCCCACCGCATTCGACGCCCGATACGGCAGCGGTGAACTCGTCCTCGCGTTCTGCGCCGAATACGATGCGCTTCCCGGAATCGGCACGCATGCGGGCACAACATCATCGCCGCCGCGGCCGTCGGTGCCGGGATAGGGTTGGCTGCGCTCGCAGACGAACTCGGCGTCACCGTCCGCGTCATCGGCACTCCCGCCGAGGAAACCGGTGGTGGCAAGGTCCTCATGCTCGAGCGGGGAGAGTTCGACGACGTCGGCGCAGCCTGATGGTTCATCCCGGACCGTTCGACATCACCGGGGCAACATCGCTCGCGCTCGCGGATATCGCCGTGTCCTACGCCGGACGGGAAGCACATGCGTCCGCGGCGCCCGAATACGGGCGCAATGCGGCCGACGCGGCAACCGTCGCGCAGGTCGCGGTCGGACTCATGCGACAACACCTGATTCCCGGTCAGCAGATCCACGGCATCGTCAGCGACGGCGGAGCCGCGCCCAACATCGTGCCCGGGCACTCCGAGATGCTCTACTACCTGCGCGCGACCACCGCAGACCTGCTCGATGATCTCCGAGAACGTGCAGGGCACTGCTTCGCGGCCGGCGCACTCGCTGCCGGATGCACCCACAGCATCCGGACCGTGTCGCCCACCTACACCGAACTCACTCCGGACCCGTGGCTGGTGCAGGCATATCGTGAAGAGATCATCGGTCTAGGGCGCGCACCGCTGCCCGTCGAAGAGGAAGGGTTCCGCCCGCTGGGCAGCACCGACATGGGAAACGTGACGAACGTTCTGCCAGGAATACACCCCGTCATCGGTCTCGACTCGGGTGGCGCCGTCACACACCAGGAAGCATTCGCGGCCGCGTGTATCACCGAGTCCGCCGATCTCGCCCTCCTCGACGGAGCCCGCGCACTCGCCGCGACCGCCACCCGCGCTGCCATCGATCCCGCTCAGCGTGCTCGCCTCCTCGAAGAGGTAAGCCGCCGATGAACCCGTATGTCGAGAAGTGGCTCGCCGAGCACGGTGACGACCTGATCGCCTGGCGCCGCCACATCCATGCCAACCCCGAGCTGGCTCGGCAGGAGTACGCCACCACCGAATTCGTTGCAATGAAGCTGACTGCCGCCGGACTCGCACCCAAGGTGCTGCCGCGGGGGACCGGTCTGATCTGCGACGTCGGGCCGACAGGCGGGCCACGGATCGCTCTGCGCGCCGACATGGATGCCCTTCCGCTGCAGGAGATGACGGGCCTCGACTTCTCGTCGACCGTTCCGGGTGTCTCGCATGCGTGCGGCCACGACGCACACACCACCGTGCTGCTCGGGGCGGGTCTCGCGCTCGCGTCGATTCCCGAACTGCCCGTCGGCGTCCGGTTGGTGTTCCAGCCCGCCGAGGAAGTCATGCCCGGCGGTGCTCTCGATGTCGTTGCGGCCGGAGGGCTCGACGGGGTCTCGCGCATCTTCGCGCTGCACTGTGACCCGCGGCTCGAGGTCGGCAAAGTGGGCATGCGCGTCGGCGCGATCACCTCGGCCGCCGACACCATCGAACTCGTCCTCGATTCACCCGGCGGACATACATCGCGGCCGCACCTCACCGGCGACCTCGTCTACGGACTGGGCACCGTGATCACCGGACTCCCGGGCATGCTCAGCCGGCGGATCGATCCACGCACGGGCACCGTCATGGTCTGGGGTGCCGTCAGCGCGGGCAAAGCGCCGAATGCCATCCCGCGCACGGGAATGCTGGCCGGCACGGTCCGCACCGGCGACCACGAGACCTGGGAACTACTCGAACCGATGGTCCGCGAGATCGTGCACGGCCTCCTTGCTCCCACCGGGGTGAGCTACGAACTGCACTACCGCCGCGGTGTGCCGCCCGTCGTCAACGACGAGATCTCGTCCCGGATGTTCGAGGATGCGATCCGGTCAGCCGGACCCGACACGCTGTCCGACACCCCGCAATCAGGTGGAGGCGAGGACTTCTCGTGGTATCTCGAACAGGTCCACGGTGCGATGGGGCGCCTGGGTGTGTGGTCGGGTTCCGGCCCTGAGCTCGACATCCACCAGCCGACGTTCGATCTCGACGAACGGGCACTGCCGGTGGGTGTGCGGGTGCTGACCAACCTTGCGCTCGGCGCGGTCGGATAGCTCCTTCGTGGGGCGGTGCGGATTCCCCCGCAAGATAAATAGCTCTCCGGGGGGATGCCCGATGACGAACCATCGACCTAGTGTCGGGTGTGCTCCATACGAGATCGAGGGCGACCGCCCCACCATCACGTGTCCGGGATGTCGCCTCCGGTCAGGTCCGAGCCGTTGTCGAAGCGTGGACACCGGAGACGTCGTACGCCCCGCTGCGCCCGCGCGGACGCAGCGGAACACCAGGTCTCGCCGGTGCAGTGCTGTTGCTGACCCTGCTGTTCGGCACGTCGGTCGGACAGCTGACCGACATGGTGCCGTGGGTCGTGGCCGCCTACCTGCTCGGGGCGGTGCAAGTGCTTCCGCTGGTGTTCGTGTTCGCGAGCCCGCTGGTGACCTGGCAACTGATGACCTTCGGGTTTGCCGCGGGCACGGTCTCGGGGCTGGTCCAGGACGAAGTCGTGCCATGGCCGGTCGCAAGTTGCATCTCGGCCGGTATGGCACTGATCGCACTCGCCTCGGACCGGCCGCTTCGGGTGGTGTCGGCTGCGGCGTCGACGTCGCTGATCCTGGTCGTCCTTCCTGCAATGTGGACGGTCGGCCTGCCGCTGCATGCGGTTGCGATGATCGCTGTTGCCGCCACGGGGATCGTGGCTGCCGGCGCGGTCTTTCGGCGACTGCGCGCGGCCGAGACACATCTGGTCGTGGAACGAGGGCTGCGCCGTGAACAGGAACACCGCGAAGCCATCGCCCGCGAGCGCACCCGTATCGCACGGGAGCTGCACGACGTGGTTGCCCACCATATGTCGATGATCGCGGTTCAGACACAGGCCGCGACATTCACACATCCGGAACTACCGGTCGGTGTCCACTCCACATTCGACGACATCCACGCGGCGGCAGCGACCGCGTTGACCGAGATGCGCAGGGTCGTCGATGTTCTCCGAGGCCCCGAAACGGAGGGCGGATCGGAAGCCCCCACACTCGACGGACTCGACGACCTGGTCGCGCGATGGTGCGGTTCGTCGGGGCAGGAGGTGGACCTGCGAGTACTCGGGAATCCGGACACGGTACCGACGGAGATCTCGTGTGCGATGTACCGCATCCTCCAGGAAGCGCTGACCAATGCGCATCGGCACGGGGCAGGAAACGGCGTGGCCGTCGAGATCCGGATCGGAGCGGGACATTCGCGCCTCACGGTCGGTAACACCATCGTTCCCGGCCACACGGCGTCCGACGGCGGAGGGCACGGGCTCATCGGAATTCGCGAACGGGTCGCCGCGTACGGCGGGACCGTGGAGACGGGCCCCGACGAGTATGGACGGTTCGTCGTCGATGTCGAGCTCGACCATCGTGCTGTGGCACACGCCGGTCTCAGGGAGGAGCGATGATGATTCGCGTGGTGGTGGCCGACGACCAGGCACTCGTCCGCGACGGAATTGCCGCGGTGCTGAACACTCAGAGCGACATCGACGTGGTGGGATCTGCGGGGGACGGCGCGGAGGCGGTCGAGCTCGTCACAGCATTGGATCCCGACGTCGTGGTCCTCGACATCCGGATGCCCAGACTCGACGGAATCGGCGCTGCGGAGGCGGTACTCACCAGGCCGGACAATCGCACCAGAGTGATGATGCTGACCACCTTCGACCTCGACGACTACGTCTACGACGCGCTGAGTCTCGGTGCCAGCGGGTTCTTGCTGAAGCAGTCGCCCGCGTCGGATTTCATCACGGGTGTGCGCACCGTCGCAGCGGGGGAGTCGATGCTCGCACCGTCGGTCACCACCCGACTGATCGCCGAATTCGCCAGGCGCAAGGGTACTGCGGTCGTGGAATCCGGTCGGGCGTCGGTGTTGACGCCGAGGGAACGGGAAGTCCTGCAGGTGATGGCGCGCGGCATGTCGAATCCGGAAATCGCGTCGGAGCTGTCGGTAGCGGAGGAAACGGTGAAAACCCACATCGGGCGAATCCTCGGGAAGCTGGGCCTGCGCGACCGCACTCAGGCGGTCGTCTTCTACTTCGAGCACGTCCAGGGCCGGGCCTGAGCGCTCGGGGCAGCTCGCCCGAGCTACCCCGAAAATCACTGCTGCAGGGGATGTTCGGATTATCGTGCGTCCGTAGCGTTTTCCACATGCTATTCGAGCGCACCCACATTCACGACCGGGCACGTTTCGTCTCGGCCGGTCTGTTCGCCCATCGATGGATGCTGACCTACGTGGCCTTTTCCGTGGTCGTTCTCGCCTACGGGGTAGTGACGCAGCTGCATCCGCATCGCGTCTGGGCCCTGTGGGCAGGCGCCGGATATGCGGTGGCCGCGGCGCTTGCAGCGAGGGGGCGCCTCACGCCGGCCGCAGTGTCTGCGGTGATCGCGCCGTAGTGGCGCCGGGAACGGCGCTGATCGCTACACACACCGCCCAGCTGGAAGTGTCGGTGGTCGCAGAGTCGGCCGCTTCTCTGATCACCACGGGAAGTCCCTACGGTCCGGGTCCGTCGGTGCTGGCCGAGTACAACCCGTACGGCCCGGCGATGACACTCTTCGGTTTTCCCTCGCAGCTTTTTCCGGAGAACAGGATCGGTGATCCGCGGATCTGGTTCGCACTGTTCTTCGTTGCGTGTGTCCTGCTGGCGTCGAAGCTGGTCCTGGCCGGGCCGCTTCCGCGACGGTCCCGGATGCAGCTCACGGTTCTGATCGCGTCGCCGGTGGTTGCACTGCCCATGCGGTCGGAGGAGTCGATCTTCCGGTTGTGGGCGCTGCACTTCTCGGCCTTGCGGCGGCGACCCGAGGCCGGGTGGTGACGACCGTGGTGTCGTTCGCATTCGCGTGTGCTCTCAAACCGCTCGCGGTCCCGGTCCTCGTGGTCGCGCTCGTTCTGATGAGTGCACGATACGACGGCCGCATCGCCCTGCGGGCCGGGGCAACGTGCGCGGCGTTGACGGTCGTGTTCCACATTCCGGCCTTCGCTGACCCGGGGGCCTTCGTCGAGCACACACTTCTCTTTCCTCTGGGACGCACGGATATCGTGACCCCGGCCGGCGAGTCGCTCGTCGGTGGGGCACTGACGCGTCTGGGGCCGTACGGTGCGACGCTCACCTCGGCCGTTCTGGCCGTTGCAGGAGTCTGTGCTGCCGTGGTGCTGGTGCGGAATCCGCCGGACTCCTTCGTTCGGGCAGCCTCGTTCGCCGCGGCCGGCCTCACGGTTCTCTTCCTGCTCGCACCCACTTCGCGGTTCGGGTACTTCGTCTATCCCTGGTGCTCGGTGGAACCGCAGCCGTGTCCGTTTTGTTCACGGAAGGTCGAGCAGTCCGTAACCCCGTTGCGGAGGTACGCGAAAGTTGACCACTGGTTAAGAAAGGCTTACCTTAGGATCCGTTACGTTACCTCACGAGCGTCCTGCTCGACCTAACGGAAGAATCCTGTGTCAGCACCTGAACGCATCGCTCCCGGCCCAGGCGAATCTGCCTCCGCCGCACTTGCTCCGGTCCTACGGATCACCATGGGCACCGACCAGCTTTCAGGGGGTGTCCACGGCGATCCCCGCCTCGGCGAGGTCGACATCTACCGCCTGCCGAGCATCGACCTCACGTCGGTGCGCGGCTCATCATCGGCGGAGGGTCCGATCAGATCTTCCTCGAGCGAAAAAAGGACCTGCTCACCGAGTTCGTCACCTCTGGTGGCCGAATCGCGGTCATGGGGCACGTGCTCACCGACTTTCTCCCGGGGCTGGGTGTGTGGCGCAAGCTCGCGTACACCGGGCCGAAAGACCTGGCGATCACTCTCGGCGACCCGCACCCGGTATGGCACGGCGTCGACCCTGTCGATCTGAGTACCCGCAAGGGCGTCACCGGGTTCTACGCTCGTGGCTACATCGACAAGATTCCGGAGGACGCCCTCGTCACCACCCGGATCGGGCGGCACACGCTTCCCCTCGACTACGTCTACCCGTCGGGGGAGGGGCAGGTACTTGCGCATGGCGGCAACGACCTCACCGGCTGGGCGAACGATCCCAACAGCTCTTCGAAGCTGACCACGCAACTGATCGATTGGCTGGTGCAGCGGTGACGACCGTCGAACCCTTCTCCCCTACCGACCTTGCGCCCCAACGGGGTACGCGACTCGCGCTCGTCCACGGCGGCTCCTACCCGCACCTGCAGACGATGAAGGACCCGGCGGTGCTCGCCCACCAGCCGGACTTCCACTACCTCGCAGACCTCGCCGACGGCGACCTCGACGGCTACTCGACGGTGATCGTCGCAGACCGACTGCACCCCGACCTCGTCGCTCGCCACGCCGCGCAATTCCGCGCTGTCGCCGAGCGCGGCGGCACGCTCGTCGTACTCGGCGAGAACCAGGCCCACACCTGGCTTCCCGGCGTCGCCTGGGAACCGCGGCCGACGAACTTCTGGTGGTGGCTCCACGGGGAGGACCCGTTGATCCGCACCCGTAGTCACGACCACGAATCATGCAGTACCTGACCACCAAGTCGGCGATCTGGCATCACCACGGACTACTGAGCACGGACGCAGACGTGGTGCCGCTGATCGTCTCCGAGGAGCCCGATGCCGCGGGTGACGCGCACGACGCGGGCATGATGCTGTATGAGGACACCGTCTCGACCCCGGGGCGCCTGATCGTCACGACCCTCGATCCGACGTACCACCACGGCAGCAACTTCATGCCCGGTGCGACCCGATTCCTGTACGCGCTTCTGCGCTGGGTCGACAACACATGAGTACCTCGGATACGTGAGACGAGGGCGCCCGGTCACCGAATGTCGGTGACCGGGCGCCGGCCTACTCTGCCTCGGATTCCCTCAGAGTATGGGCGACAAGAGCATTCGCGTGACCATGCCCCATTTCGTGATCGGCCTTCAGCCAGTTCACGAGTTCCATGTGCTTGGTGAGGTCCGACGAGCGGATCAACGCCTTCCACTGCTCGATCGGACGGCCGTACTTCTTCTCGATGGACGGGAAATACGATTCGGGGCCCTTGGGTGTGTCGGTCATGCCCGTCAGGGTAACCGCGGTGCCCGACACGTTCGGCGAACGTCCCTGCCCACCTCGATCAGCGCCGACGTTGTCCTACGCGGCGAGATACGAGCCGGGTGAGCGCCGCGACTGCGGATCCGCCGGCAGCAGTGCCCACTACGAGCAAGAGCAGGCCCACGACCCACAATCCGGTTTCGTCACTCGCTGCCGCGTTGCGCCCCCACGCAAGCGCAAAACCTGCGGTGACGCATGCGACCACCGCGATGCTGCCCCTGACCGAACAGCGCAGCGCCAGGCATCCCGCGACGACGATGCAGGTGATCGTCGCGCCGGACGCGACCACCTGCATCGTCGAATAGGGCCCCTCCACACTGCCGTCCGGCAGCGTGCGGTAGCCGGACTCCCATCCGAGCCACGCGAACCAGGTCGCCATCGACGCGACGGCGACGGTGAGCAGGATCAGTGTCGTGCGTGGGGAGGGCATGGTCGTACGGTACGGACCCGCGGTTACCCCACGAAGTCGTAGACCTCGTCCGCGGGCGCGGCGAGCAGACGATCGGCCATCTCCTGCTTGAGTACCGTCAACCGAGCGTCCTCCGCTTCGGTGCGATCCGCCTTGCGGCCGAGGGTGATGAACTCGTCGGTGACGAACCCTTCCCGGATCTCGAGGCGCACGGTGGTGCCGCGGTAGGTGAGCACGAAGACGTAGCGTTCGAGGGTCGAACCTCGGTCGGAGCGCTCGAGCGTCGAATCGACGGTGAAGCGTTCCTCCGTGACGGCGCGTGCGACCGCCTCGAATGTGTCGCGTACACCCTGACCGCGATGCGCGGTGGAAATGGTGATCTCGCGCCGCTCGGCCGGGGAGTCGGGACTCAGGGCCGGCAGGGCGCGCTCGAGTACCTTGACAGCGTGGGCGACACCCCCAGGGAATCCGGGGCCGTGGTACTTCATGACGTCGTCGACGGTGAAGTCGATGGGCATCCCGTTGTCGATCAGATTCAGCTGTGCAGACATGTCTTCTCCTGTGGATACTTCACTGTGCGCCGGTCGTGGCGGCCACCAATGCCGCCGTGTACTGGTGCGAGGGGTTGGTGAATACTTCAGTGGAACTTCCCGTTTCGACTACCCTTCCGTCCTGCATGACTATGACGGCATCGCAGCTCCGGGCCGCGAGCGCCAAGTCGTGCGTGATGTGGAGGACGGCGAGATCCTGGGTGCGCGCCAGATCGGACATCAGATCGACGATCCCCACGCGTAGTGACGCGTCGAGTCCGCTGGTGGGTTCGTCGGCAAGGAGAAGCCGTGGTCGGGTCACGAGTGCCCGCGCGAACGCGACGCGCTGTCGCTGCCCACCCGACAACTCGTGCGGGTAGCGATCGACGAAATCCGCTGCAGGCGTCAGCCGTACCGATTCCAGCGCGTCCATCGTCGCGTCCCGCTGTATCGCCCTGTCGCCGATGCGGTGGATCACCATCGGCTCGGCGACGATGTCACCCACCGCATACCGGGTGGGAGCGACGCATACGGGTCCTGGAAGACCATGTGCATCCCGCGCCGCAGCGCCCGGCGCGTACGCTTCGAGCCGGTCGCGAGATCGACACCGTCGAAGACGATTCTCCCGGACGTCGGGGACACGAGGCCGGCGATCGCGCGCGCGACCGTGGATTTCCCGGCCCCGGAACCTCCCACGAGCGCAATGGATTCGCCGGTCGACACCAGCAGGTTCACGTCGCTGACCGCCGGCACGCCGTCGAACAGCACCGACAATGATTCGACCTCGAGCAGGGTGTTCATCGGGCGACCTTCTCCTTGAGGGGTTCGAGCCGCGGCGCGGCGTCGACGAGTCGGCGAGTGTACGGATGCTGCGGTTCGGTGGCGATCTGCGCGGCGGTACCGATCTCGACGAGATCGCCGTCCTTCATCACGGCAATGCGATCGGCGATCCGTTCGATGACCGGGAGGTTGTGCGTGACGATGAGCAGTGCGAGCGAATGGCGTGTGCGCAGGTCGTCGAGCAATGCGAGTACTTCGGCCTCGCGGAGCACGTCGAGGCCACTGGTGGGTTCGTCGGCGATCACCACGTCCGGTTCGTTGGCCAGGGCCATGGCGATGACGACTCGCTGGCGCATTCCGCCGGACAGCTGGTGCGGATACGCGTCGGCGCGGTCGGCGCCGAGTCCGACCTGTGTGAGCAGGTCGAGGGTGCGGTTGCGTGCCTCGCGCCGACTGCATGAGCGGTGGGCGAGAATCGCTTCGTCGACCTGAGCCCCGATGCTGCGAACGGGGTTCAGTGCGCTCAGTGCTTCCTGCGGGATCAGGGAGATCCGGTTGCCGCGGAGCGACCGCAGTTCGTCGTTCGACAGGGTGGCGACATCGCGGCCGGAGACGAGGACGCGTCCCGATGCGATCCGGGCAGCGGAAGGAAGAAGTCCGAGTGTCGCGGCGGCAACGGTGGATTTTCCGCTGCCCGATTCACCGACGAGGCCGACGAGTTCGCCGGCTGCGATGGTGAAGGAGACGTTGGTCGCGCCACGACCGTTCTCGCCGTACACGACCGTCAGATCGTCGACGACGAGGGGTGCGGCCGGTGCTACCTCGACCGGGAGGGTCTCTGCCGGTCGAGCTCTACGGCGAAGGCGAGCCCGTTTACGGGCGGTGAGAACGGGCCGCGACCGCTCCTCGATCGCATTGCCGAGAAGTGCGAAGCCGAGCACCGTGACCGCGATGGCGATACCGGGCGGCAGAACCCACCACACCCAGGCGTCGGTGAGGAAGGCATTGCGCGCGTGGGCCATCGACAGCATCGAACCCCAACTTGCAGAAGAGATGTCGCCGAGCCCGAGGAACGCCAGTGATGCTTCGAGCAGGATCGCGGTCTTGACGGTGAGCACGAACTGCGGGATCACGAGCGGCATGATCGCGGGGATGATATGCCGACGCAACACATACACCGGGCCGGCACCCATGGCACGTTCCGCTTGAATGTAGTCGCGTTCGCGCAGAGTCAGGACCTGTGCGCGCAGTTCTCGCGCCAAGCCGGCCCACAACACGCCCGAGATCACCATGATCTGGGTCTTCAGGCCTGGTCCCGCGAAGACACCGATGACGATCGTCAGCGGCAGGACCGGCAACGACAGCACCACGTCGACGATGCGCATCAGGATGGCATCGGCAGCGCCGCGCAGGTATCCGGCGGCAATCCCGAACAGGGTGCCGACTGTGGTCGCGACGAGGGCGGCAACGATACCGACGAACAGTGAGATCTGAGCGCGTGGATGAGCATCGACAGCAGATCGTGGCCCACATCGTCGGCGCCGAGCAGGTGTTCCGCGGACGGTCTGGCGAACGGCCGCGTGACGCGATCGGCGGGGTCGTACGGGGCCAGCCACGGTGCCGCGACCGCACACAGCAGAAGAATCCCCAGAATCACGGTGCCCACGAGGGCGAGGCGCTGCGAGCGGGTCTTCGTTCCGAGAAGCCTCATGCCGGCATCCCTTCCGGTGATCGTGCGTCGCGCTTGTTCGCTGCGGTTCGGTCCTTGCGCACCCGAGGGTCCAGGAGCGGGTAGGTGAGGTCCGCGAACAGATTCGCTGCGACGATGCCGACGGTGGCGAGCAGGAACGCACCCTGCAGCAGCGGATAGTCACGCGAGGTGACGGCGTCGAAGGTGAGTTTGCCCAGCCCTGGATAGGCGAAGACGGACTCGACGACGACCGCTCCCGACAGCAGCACTCCCACGGTGAGGGTGAGCGTGGTGTAGACGGGCAGCAAGGCGTTGCGCAGTGCGTGCCCGACTGCGACACGGAACTCGCCGAGCCCCTTCGCGCGAGCGAGCCGGATGAACGGCTCGTCCAGCACTCCCACCATCGACGCGCGGGTCATGAGGAAGAACCCGCCGATTCCGGCGATGGTGAGCGTCGTGACGGGGAGCACCATGCGGGATGCGACCTCGGCGAGCCATTCGATTCCCGTCGCATCGAACGACGCCGCACCGTACGACGGGAACCAGCCGAGCGTCACCGAGAACACCGCGATGAGGATCATGCCGATCCAGAAACCGGGCATCGAGTCGAACGCGAGAACCGTGACGACGGTTCCGGTTTCTTTCGCGGTGCCACGGCGCCAGGCCGCCCACGTGCCGAGCAGGGAGCCGATGACGAACGCGAGTAGCGTCCCGATCCCGACGAGCGCGATGGTCCACGGGAGTTTCTCCCAGAGCACATCGAGAACAGGCCGGTTGTGCTGCACGGACATCCCGAGATCTCCGTGCAGCAGGCCGGACCAGAACGAGAGGTACTGCTCGAGAATCGGCCGGTCGAGCCCGTAGTCTGCGCGCATCTGTGCGATGTATTTCGGGTCGAGCGACTGCTGGTCGCCGCCGTACAGATAGTTGACGGGATCACCCGGTGCCAGGTGCGGAAGCGCGAAATTCAGCGTCACCGCTGCCCACAGCACCAGAGCGTATTGTCCCGCTCGGCGTAGGGCGGTCATCAGTCCTGCGGCGCTTCCGCGTTGGCAGCGTCGACGACGTCGGAGGGCAGGAAGGACCACTTCTGGACGATGCCGTATCCGGGAGTCTCGACCCAGCCGGCGAAGCTGTCGGCGCGGTACGCCCAGGTCTCGTCCGGGTAGTACAGAGCGATCGCGGTGGGCTGACGGTTGAACAGCTTCTGCATCTCCTGCATCGCCTCGATGCGAGACTCGTTCGTCTCCGTGACGCGCCACTTCTCGTACAGCGCATCGAATTCGGGGTACGCGAGATCAGGGTGCTTCCACAGGTTGCCCGATCGGTGCGACATGATGAACTGCGTCGAGTCGGCCACCGCGTGCGGGCTGTTGGTGGTGACGTAGAGGTCATAGCTCTTGTTCGCAGATGCATCCGAGAGCGAGCCCGCGTCGAGTGGACTCACGGTGACGTCGATGCCGACCTCGGCGAAGTCCTCGGCGATCAGTTCGGCGGCACGGACCATCGGTGCGTCACCGCCGTTGACGATCAACGTGAACGGTGCGTCCTCACCTTCCGGGTTCTCACGCGTGCCGTCGCCGTCGGCGTCTTTCCACCCGAGAGAGTCGAGCAATGTGGTGGCCTGCGTCGGATCGTACGGGGTGGAGGCGTCAGGGTCGGCGAACGGTGCATCCGGGTGCACGTAGCCCTGGGTGGCGGGGCGCCCCTGACCGAGTCCGACGATCTCGAGCATCTGGTCGCGGTCGACCGCGAGGTTCAGCGCGGCACGGAAGTCTGCCTGCGCGAAGGGTTCACGGGTGAAATTGAGCTTGAGCTCGGGGTACTGCAACGGTGCCACGGTGATGGTGCCGATGTCGTTCGATGCGGTGAACTGATCGACCAACTCAGGGGTCAGCGCCCGGTCGACGGCGTCGACCTGGCCGGAGCTGAGTGCGGTGAATGCGGCGGACGAATCGGCGATCACCGGCATGACCAGTTCGTCGACTGTCGGTGCGCCTGCGAAGTAGTCGGCGTTGGCTTCGAAGCGGTATCCGGTGGTGGGGCTGTAATCGACGAGCTTGTACGGACCGGTGCCGATCGGGTAGTCGGTCACCTCTTTCGCCTTCGCCGGGTCGATCGTCGACCAGAAGTGCTCGGGCAGCACGGGGAGGTCTGCGAGTGTGACAGTACCGAGCTCGGGGCACGCGTAGTCGCAGACGAACCGCACCGAGGTCGGGCTCGTCGCGTCCACCGTCGAGATCGAGGGAGTGTCGTTGACGTGGTGGGTGAAGCGGCCGGTCGGGGCAGCGTGCATGAAGTGGAAGCTGAAGACCACGTCGTCGGCGGTGAATGCCTCACCGTCGTGCCAGGTGACATCGTCGCGCAGGTCGACGTCCCATGTCGTCGCGTCGACCTGTCGCACGTCGGTGGCCAACCACGGCTGCGGGTCGGCGACGTAGGGAGACGGCGACAGGAGCTTGTCGTAGACGAGTTCGGTCATCTGATCTGTCTGGCCGGCGAAGATGTTCATCGGACCGCTGTCCTTCGAGAGGGCGATCGTCAGGGACTCGGCCGTCTCCGGGCCGTCGGCGGTCGTGGCCGTGTCGGACGAGCCACACGCGGCGGCAAGCAACGCGGGAATGAGGATCAGCGCAGGTGCGGCAGATCGTGCCGTACGAGACGGGGCCGTACTCGATCGGGGGACGGCGCGCATGCGCCGACTGATACGAATCACGAGGAGTCCAATTCTTCCTGTAGCCAAGATTGGCTTACCTTACTTTGGTAAGCGTGACCTTATAACATCGCCGGGGGGATCGTGCAGGGTGTCTGTTCGTCCGGTCCGATTCGGATCGTGCCGCGTCGAACCGTTGCCTGCGGGACCTGCGGCGACGAGAGTTCCGGTCACGATTACCCGACCGCGTCGCGAGTACGAGCAGCGTTGGGGCATGAGCGTCGTGAGGTGATGATGAGCAGTCCGTCGAGCGGGGCTCGGTCGGGATCACGTGCTGTCGAGCGCGCTGTGGCGGTGCTTGCGTGTTTCGACGACGGCGCGACCGACCTGTCGGTCTCCTCGCTTGCAGCGCGCACCGGTCTTCCGGTGAGTAGTGCATATCGAATCGCCCAGGCACTCCTTCGTGGTGGTTTGCTCGAGAGGGTCCCCGGCGGCGATGGCTATCGCATCGGCGGGCCTGATCACCCTTGCGGTACCGCCACTGGTGAGGGCGGGTGTCGACTTCTGTGCACCGCAGCTCTATGCGCTTGCGGCAGGCATCGAGATCACGACGAGTTTGGGTGTCGTGAGGTCGGATGAAGTGCTCACGCTCTTTTCTGCCCGGCCGCCCGAGAAGTTCTGCGAAGCCCAGATTCCACGCGCCCGGCAACCGGTCGCGAGTAGCGTGATGGGCCGGGTGATGCTTGCGTTCTCACCGAGTTCCCGAGTGGCGGCGCCCCGCCGTGCAGAACTCGAACAGATTCGTCGGCGCGGGTTTGCAGTCGCTCCGGATGAGTCCGACTCCTCTCTGCTTGTTGTAGCAGTGCCGGTGTTCGACGACATGCGGCGGCCGTGGGGTGCTATCGGCGTGCAGGCGCCAAGGCGGAGGCTGACGGACGCCGTGGTGCGGCAGATCGTCCCTCCGATGCACCGTGCGGCCGATCGTATCGGTCGTGGGTCCGACCGTGTCGCGATCGCGCGCGAAATAAGTTCAGGCTGAGTATTTTTCGCATCGTGGAAACGGACTACCCGTGGAACCTCCGGCGAGGAAGAGTGATCGCAACGGCCCGATCGGTGGCCGAGTAGCACACAGCCCGAGGGGATGTCATGACGCTTGTACAGGAAACGCCTGTATCGACCGAACTGGCCGTACGACCGGTCGCCGGCCACATCGGCGCCGAGGTCACCGGAATCGATCTGCGAGAGCCACTCGCAGACAACGATGCCGAGAAGCTGCGCCGGAAGCTGCACAAGTACAAGGTGCTGTTCTTCCGCGATCAGCACATCGACCACACGCAGCAGATCGCGTTCTCCCGGCACTTCGGCACAGTCACACCGTCGCACCCGTACGACGATGAGGCGCCGGAGGGATTCCCGGAGATCCTGGCGGTCGACAGCCGCAAGTACGAACGACGCTTCGGTCGCAAGAAGTACAGCTACGACAACAAGTGGCACACCGATGTCACGGCGGTGGTGAATCCGCCGGCCGTAACGCTGCTGCGCGCACATGAGGTTCCCGAGCGCGGTGGTGACACCACCTGGACGAATCTGGTCGCTGCGTACGAAGGCCTGCCCGAATCCCTCCGCAACCTCGTCGACGGCCTGCGTGCCGAGCATCGATTCGGTGGGCGTCAACCGCAATGGTCAGCAGACAGCGACTACGGCCGCCGCGTCCAGTCCAACCCCTTCGTCACCGAACATCCCGTGGTGCGGGTGCATCCGGTGACGGGGGAGAAGGCATTGTTCGTGCAACCGGGATTCACCTCCCGCCTCGTCGGGTTGTCGCCGGCACAGAGCAATCACCTTCTCGATCTGTTGTTCGAGGAGGTCACGGCTCCCGCCTACACCGTCCGGTTCCGTTGGTTCCCCGGTAGCGTCGCGGTGTGGGACAACCGCGCGACCGCGCACCTGGCACCCACCGACCTCGACCATCTCGACGTCACCCGCGTGCTGTATCGCACCACCATCGAGGGGGATGTCCCGGTCGGTCCGGACGGCCGAGAGGCCGTGTCGATCTCCGGCGCAGCATTCCGCGGGGAGGAATGAGATGACCACTTTCGCCGAACCCACAACGACCTTCGAGGTCGAACCCGTCGCCGGTCCGACGGACGCAGACTCGGCCGCGTGACGAGGTGATCGATCGCTTCGTCTCGGCATTCTGGACGACGGCGCAGTCGACCCCGAGAACCTGTTCACCCACGAGTACAACCCGTACGTGAACGGGACGTTCCCTCCTGATGCGGGACCCGACGGGGATGTGCCGGCCGCCGGATAGTGGGAATCCGGCCGTATGTCCCGGGACGCTTCGGCGTCCCGGGACATACGCATGTCGGTGTCTCCGTTGATCGGCAGGCGGCCGATCACAAAACGTCAGGCGCCCCGGACCGACATTGCGGCTGTTGCGGGTACGCAGATCCCTCACATAGTCGGACGGAGCGCCGGCGATCTCGGCGGCGTCGGCCATGACGCCCAGATAGCGGGCCGACGGGAGCCCACCTTCGTATCCGTCGACGACGTACAGCCAGGCCAGGGTGGGGCCGTCGGCCGTGTCGACACGGACACGGATCTTGCGGTGGAAGCCGAGTTCGGCACCCTCCAGCGGTCGAGGCTGCGTTCGTCGTCCTCGGGAACGTCGTACAGCACCACGAACACCTTGGCGTCGGCATCTTCCACGACCGTCGCCAGTGCGCCTTCCCAGCCGATGTCGCGCCGGCGAACGTCAGCCGCCACCCGTGCAACCAACCGGTGCCGGACATCGGCGAGTGCGGGCAGCGCGTCAGCATCTGCTCCGGATGCATGTTGGACCCGTAGGCGGCGTAGATCGGCACATCCACAAGGCTAACGGTTCGGTCTCGATTGCACCGTGCCGGGCGCCTGTCGGCGACAGCGTCGTCTGCGCTGTTGCACGGTCCGTCTGCGCAGTGCCCCGCCGTGGCATAGCGTTGTCGCGGGCGTTCGCACACCCCCGCAGACGCCCGAGTTCAACCCGATACCCTTATTCGGAATCGATACAGAGGAGAACAATGACTCGGATTGTCATCATCGGCGGCGGGCCTGCCGGATACGAGGCAGCACTGGTGGCAGCGCAGTACGGCGCGTCGGTGTCTCTGGTCGATTCGGATGGAATCGGTGGCGCATGCGTGCTCTTCGACTGTGTCCCGTCCAAGACCTTCATCGCATCGACCGGGGTGCGCACCGATATGCGACGCGCCGCCGACCTGGGTGTCGAACTCGAACGCACGACCGTGTCGCTGCCGCAGGTACATGCCCGTGTGCTGAGCCTGGCGCGTGCCCAATCCGCGGATATCCGTACCAAGCTCGAAGCTGCGGGCATCACACTGTTGTCCGGGCACGGAGAACTGATCGACCCCGAGGTCGGCATGGCTGCACACAAGGTCAAGGCGACCTTGTTCACCGGTGAGGAGAAGGTCCTCGACGCCGACGTGGTGCTCATCGCCACGGGTGCGAGCCCCCGAATTCTTCCGAATGCCGAGCCCGACGGCGAACGCATTCTGACGTGGCGTCAGCTCTACGACCTCGACAAGCTGCCCGAGCATCTCGTCGTGGTCGGCTCCGGTGTCACCGGCGCGGAGTTCGTCTCGGCGTACACCGAGGTCGGGGTGCAGGTCACCGTGGTGTCGAGCCGCGACCGCATCCTGCCGCACGAGGACGAGGACGCCGCACTCGTACTCGAGGACGTGCTCACCGAACGCGGAGTCACACTGGTCAAGCATGCGCGCGCCGACTCGGTCGAACGCACCGAGAACGGTGTCCGGGTGCTTCTGTCGGACGGCCGTGTCGTCGAAGGCAGTCATGTGCTCATGACCGTCGGGTCGGTCCCGAACACCCAGCGTCTGGGCCTCGACAAGGTCGGACTCGAGCTCGACCGAGGTGGTTACCTGCCCGTCGACCGGGTGTCGCGCACGGCAGTCCCCGGCATCTACGCAGGCGGTGACTGCACCGGTCTCCTTCCGCTCGCCTCGGTCGCCGCGATGCAGGGACGCATCGCGATGTATCACGCGCTCGGCGAGGGCGTGAGCCCCATCAAGCTCAAGACGGTGGCGGCAGCAGTGTTCACCCGTCCCGAGATCGCGGCCGTCGGCGTCAGCCAGGCCACCATCGACAAGGGCGAAATCCCCGCCCGCACAGTGATGCTGCCGCTCAACACCAACCCGCGAGCGAAGATGTCGGGGCTGCGACGCGGCTTCGTCAAGATCTTCTGCCGCCCCGCGACCGGTGTGGTGATCGGTGGTGTGATCGTCGCGCCCAACGCATCCGAGCTCATCCTGCCGATCGCGCTGGCGGTGCAGAACAACCTCAACGTGACCGACCTCGCGCAAACCTTCTCGGTGTACCCGTCGCTGAGCGGGTCGGTGACCGAGGCTGCGCGTCAGCTGATGCGACACGACGACCTGGACTGAGCCGAAGGGCCGAAGGCAATGGCGGCACCGGGAGTTGACTCTCCCCTCGGGGGAGGGTCGACGGTGTAAGCATGACAACGCAGAGCATATTCACAACGCAGAGCATCTTTCCTGTCGTCCCGGTTGCCGACCTCCGCCGCAGCCGTGACTTCTACGCCGGCCTGATGGGCTTGGCTGTCGTGTTCGACAGCGACTGGTATGTGCAGTTGCAATCCGCGGACACCGAATCGGTGCAACTCGGGCTCGTCGTACAAGACCACGAGACGATCCCGGAGCTTCCGCGGATCGCCTGCAGGCGTACTCGTCTCGGTGGAGGTCGACGACGTCGACGCGGTACACGCGTGTGCGGTATCCGCAGGACTGCCCATCGTTCTGGGTCTGCGCAGCGAGGACTTCGGGCAGCGGCATTTCATGACCGTCGACCCCGACGGCCTGCTCGTCGATGTGATCACGGTGATTCCCTTCACGGTCGGCACTGCCACGACATGACCGATCCCACACGGTGGATGACTATCGGTGAGTTCGCGCGGGCGTGCCGACTCACCGTGAAGGCCCTGCGTCACTACGACCGCGAGGAACTGCTGACCCCCGGGCGGGTCGATCCGCACACCGGATACCGGTACTACGCGCCGGGCCAACTCGCGCCGGCGCTGCGGATAGGTCTGCTCCGCCGAGCCGGAGTCTCGATCGCCTCGATCCGGCGCATCCTCGACGATCCGGCCCGCAGCGCGGATGTGCTGGCCGTCGAGCGTGCCCGGATCGAGCACGAGGCCGAGCAGGCGTTGCGCTCGGTCGCCCTCGTCGGGTCACTCGAAGAGCTTGTCGCGACGGAACTTCCCGTTCGGCTGCGCCACATCGACGATCAGGTCGTGCTGTGGCGCGAAGGCAGCGCCGACGCGGACGACCTCGACCGCGCTGTTGCCGCCTCGATCGGGGACCTCCTGGTGGACGCTGCTGTGCTCGGCGTCGACACGGATGCGCCGGTGGTCGGACGGTACCCGGTGGTCCTCGAGGGGGCTGTCGACTTCGGGGTGGGGATCGAGGTCGCAGCCGATGTCGGCGGTGACGCTGTTCTCATGCCGGGCGGACTCTTCGCTGCCGTGGACTTCACTGGACCCGCGTCACTCTTGCCGGTTGCCTATCACGCCCTGTTCGCAGACCTCGCGGCTCGCGGAGTCGAGGCCGTGGGTCCGGTGCGCGAGTACTACCTCACCGATCCGGCCGAGGTCGGCGTCGAGAACATGCTCACGAGGTCGTGCATCTCGTGCCCGTCCCTGAGGGGGAGCCGTCGACATCCCCGCAGTAAATCTTATGGTGTGCCTTACAGTAATGACGTAGTCTCGGTTTCGTCCAGAAGCGGATGCCGGGAAGGTGCCAATGTTTCGAGGAAGACTGTCACGGAGGAAACGCAGCATCGATGCTGCAGCCGTCGCCGTGTGTTCGGTCCTGCTGCTGAGCGCGTGCGGCGGGTCGGATTCCGGTAGCGCAGAAACGGATCCGGCGGAGGTCGGGGAACCGGTGGCGGGCGGTGTCGCGACCGTCATCCAGATGGGTGAGCCGCGCACGCTCGACCCCGCGGCCATGAGCAATACCTACGCGGGTTCGGCCCTGCTGGGAAATGCGCTGTACGGCACGCTGATGACCACCGACGTCGACACCCTCGAGATCGAATACGGATTGGCCACCGACTTCTCGAGCGACGACGGTGGCGCCACGATGGTGCTGTCACTCCGACCCGACGTGACGTTCTCCGACGGCACACCGCTCGACGCCGAGGCAGTCAAGTTCAACTGGGATCGGTTGCGAGACCCCGCCACCGCGTCAGGATCGGTCGGTGAGGCATCACAGATCGCGTCGACCGAGGTGCTCGACCCGACGACGCTCCAAGTCGAGTTGGCCGCACCGAACCCGAACTACGCGCACAGCGTGATCGTCAGTTCCATGAACTGGATCGCATCGCCGAACGCGTTGCAGCAGGGCGCGGCGGCGTTCGACGAGAACCCGATCGGTGCAGGTCCTTTCACGCTGGCGAACTGGTCCAGGCAGGACGTCATCGAGCTCGAGAAGAACCCGACCTATTGGGATGCGCCCCGGCCGTATCTGGAGGGACTCACGATCCGCACGTCGGCCGACACCACACAACGGCTCAACTCGATCACCACCGGCGGCGCGACGTGGCCTCGGACAGCAACTGGAGCACCCTCGCTACAGCGGAAGAGGCAGGAACGGCGGTTCAGATCGTACCGATGGGCGGCGGGCAATACCTCGGCATGAACCACCGTCGTGCTCCCTTCGATGATCCGCGCGCCCGGCGGGCGGTGTCGCTCGCGGTGGATCTGGATGCGATGAACACGACCGTCTACAACGGCGAAGGTGTCGTCCCCGACACCCTCTTCCTGGAGGATTCGCCGTGGTACACCGACATCCCGCTGGGCGACCACGACGCAGAAACTGCGCAGCAACTGTTCGATGAGCTGGCGGCCGAGGGGAAGCCGGTGTCGTTCACCTTCACGACATTCCCGACCGTGGAGAACAAAGCGGTCGCGGAGACGACACAGGCACAACTGAGAGCGTTCGACAACGTGGACGTCGACGTCGAGGTCCTCGATTTCCCGGCCGCATTCGCGCGGTTCGCACGCGCGACTTCGACATGATGGTCCACGGTGTCACCATTCAGGACCCGGATCACTCCCTCTGGTCGAGCTTCCACTCGACGTCGAAGGGGAACATCGTGGGCATCGACGATCCAGATCTCGACGCGGCCCTCGACGCCGGTCGTGTCGGAACGACCGTGGACGAGCGCAAGGCAGCGTATGACATCGTGCAGGAACGTCTGGCCGAGCTGACTCCGGGTGCGTGGTACGTCCGGCCCGCGCCGGCTGTACTCATCGGCGACGACGTGCACGGGGTCCGGCTGTCGGGCCTCGGTGCGCCGATTCCCGACGGCATGTGGCTCACAGGATAGATCGGTGCAGCACGAACAGGCCGAGCCGGTTCAGGCCCAGTCGTACGTGCGCTCGACCGCCTTGTTCCAGGCGGCGTAGAGACTCTCACGCTCGCCCGCGGCCATGGTGGGTTCCCACGTCTTGTCGGCCGCCCAGTTCCGCCGGATATCGTCTTCGCCGTTCCAGTAGCCGACGGCGAGTCCGGCGGCATAGGCCGCGCCGAGCGCGGTGGTCTCCGGCACGATCGGACGCACCACCGGAACCGCGAGCATGTCGGATTGGAACTGCATGAGCAGCTCGTTCGCGACCATCCCGCCGTCGACCTTGAGGATGCTCAGGTCCACTTGGGAGTCGGCCCGCATTGCTTCGAGTACCTCCCGGGTCTGAAAGGCTGTCGACTCGAGAGCGGCCCGCGCCAGGTGTCTCTTGTCGACGAACCGAGTGAGACCGGCGATCACGCCGCGTGCGTCCGGCCGCCATCGTGGCGCGAACAGACCCGAGAACGCCGGCACGATGTAGGCGCCACCGTTGTCGGGAACAGACGCCGCGAGCGTCTCGATCTCCGCAGCAGAGTCGATGATGCCGAGATTGTCGCGTAGCCACTGCACCAGCGATCCGGTCACCGCGATCGACCCTTCGAGGCATAGACGGCATCGGCGTCGCCGATGCGGTAGCACACGGTGGTGAGCAGACCGTGCTTGCTGTGCACCGGCGTCGTCCCGGTGTTCAGGAGGAGGAAATTTCCTGTGCCGTAGGTGTTCTTCGCTTCCCCGGGAGACAGACACGCTTGACCGAAGGTGGCGGCCTGCTGGTCACCGAGGATGCCGGCCACGGGAACCCCCGCGAGTGGGCCACGCTCGCGTGCGTGCCCGTACACCTCCGACGAACTACGGATCTCCGGCAGCATCGACATCGGAATACCGAAGTCCTCACAGATCTGCGGATCCCACTGCAGGGTCTCGAGATCCATCAGCATCGTGCGCGACGCGTTGGTCACGTCCGTGATGTGGACACCCGGCGGGTTGCCGTCCTGTCCGCGGCCGCCGGTGAGGTGCCACAGGATCCAGGTGTCGACCGTGCCGAATGCGAGGCGGCCCGCCTCGGCCTTCTCCCGCGCCCCGTCGACATTGTCGAGGATCCACCGGACCTTCGGCCCGGAGAAGTAGGTGGACAGTGGCAGCCCCGTGGTGGCCCGATACCGCTCGGGTCCGTCGTCTCCTGCCAGTCGCTCCACCAGCCGATCGGTCCGGGTGTCCTGCCACACGATCGCGTTGTACACCGGCTCTCCGGTGGTGCGATCCCACACGATCGTGGTCTCACGTTGGTTGGTGATCCCGATCGCCGCGATGTCCTTCCTGCGCAGATCCGCCTTCGCGAGTGCTGCAGCACCGACCTCGCGAGTGTTGAGCCACAGTTCCTCGGGATCGTGCTCGACCCAGCCCGCCTGCGGGAAGATCTGCCGGTGTTCCTTCTGGGCAACCGACACGACACGCCCGTCGTGGTCGAAGATGATGCATCGGCTGGACGTGGTGCCCTGGTCGATCGCGGCGATGTACTGATTCACGGGGATCCTCGAGGTGTCGAAACGGCGTTCACTGGCACAGCACTGTGCGGTCGAACCTACTAGCGTTGTGCAGGACATGTCGGCGACTGAGGGAGCGGTGCGGTGACCAACCAATCAGGTGTACAGATTCTCGGTCCGCAGCAGCGCGAGGAAGCATGGCGACGACTCGGCGACGAGCAGTTCGACGTCGTGGTGATCGGTGGTGGTGTTGTCGGGGCGGGGCAGCACTCGACGCCGCGACCCGCGGCCTGCGCGTGGCACTCGTCGAGGCCCGGGACTTCGCGTCGGGCACGTCGAGCCGGTCGTCGAAGATGTTCCACGGGGGTCTGCGATACCTCGAGCAACTGGAGTTCGGCCTGGTCCGGGAGGCTCTGCGCGAACGCGAACTGTCGCTGTCGACACTCGCACCGCATCTGGTCAAGCCGCTGAAGTTCCTGTTCCCGCTCACCCATCGCGGATGGGAGCGGCCGTACATGGCGGCCGGTATCTTCCTCTACGACCGGATGGGCGGAGCGAAATCGGTTCCCGCGCAGAAACACCTGACGCGCTCGGGTGCACTGCGGATGGCGCCGGGACTCAAGCGCAATTCCCTCGTCGGCGGGATCCGCTATTACGACACGGTCGTCGACGACGCGCGCCACACCATGACGGTCGCGCGGACGGCGGCCCAGTACGGCGCGGTCGTGCGAACCTCGACCCAGGTCGTCGGGTTCCTGCGCGAAGCCGACCGGGTGTCGGGTGTCCGGGTGCGTGACAGCGAGGACGGTTCCGTCACCGAAGTACGCGCCCACGTGGTCATCAACGCGACCGGCGTGTGGACCGACGAAATCCAGGCGCTGTCGCGCCAACGCGGCCGGTTCCGGGTGCGCGCGTCGAAGGGCGTGCACATCGTGGTCCCGCGCGACCGGATCGTGAGCGACTCGGCGATCATCCTGCGGACCGAGAAGTCGGTGTTGTTCGTCATCCCGTGGGGAAACCACTGGATCATCGGCACCACCGACACCGACTGGAACCTCGATCTGGCACATCCCGCTGCGACGAAGGCCGACATCGACTACATCCTCGACCACGTCAACAGCGTTCTCGTCGTCCCGATCACCCACGACGACATCGACGGGGTCTACGCAGGCCTGCGCCCGTTGCTGGCGGGGGAGAGCGACGAGACGTCGAAGCTGTCGCGCGAACATGCGGTCGCGCGGGTGTCGCCAGGGCTGGTGGCGATCGCCGGCGGCAAGTACACGACCTACCGTGTGATGGCCGAGGACGCGGTGGATCTGGCGGCGGAGGACATTCCGTCGCGCATCGCGCCGTCGATCACCGAGAAGGTGCCGCTCCTCGGCGCCGACGGGTACTTCGCCCTGGTCAATCAGACGATGCACCTCGCAGAGCAGTACGGCCTCCACCCGTACCGCGTCAAGCACCTCCTCGACCGGTACGGCTCACTCATCGACGACGTACTCGCGTGTGCGGAGGGCCGGCCCGAACTTCTCGAGCCGATCACCGATGCTCCGCTGTATCTCCAGGTGGAGGCCGTGTACGCGGCGGCCGCCGAGGGTGCGCTGCATCTCGAGGACATCCTCGCCCGCCGTACCCGGATCTCGATCGAGTATCCGCACCGGGGAATGCACTGCGCCGAGCAGGTCGCGCACCTGGTGGCACCGGTACTCGGCTGGGACGCTGCGGCGATCGACAGGGAGGTCGAGACCTATCGGGCCAGGGTCGAGGCCGAGATCGATTCGCAGAGCCGGCTGGACGACGAATCCGCGGATGCCCTGCGTGCTGCGGCTCCGGAGGCACGTGCGGAGATTCTCGAACCTGTGCCCGTGAAGTGATCAGTGCCGTGAAGTGATCAGTGCGTCAGAAGTACCTTGATCACGACGATCGTTGCTCCGATCAGTGTCAGAGCAGCTGCGGTCATCAACAGTCGAGTGCTGGGACGCTCACCGTTGAGTCGTCCGATCACGAATGCGATACCGCCGATTCGCACCAGCACCGCGAGCTCCGCGAGCAACTGAGCGGTGCGCGGCTCGATCCAGCCGATCCACCCGATCGCGAGGATGACGCACGGGACCACCGCCGAGGTGAGGATGGGCACCGAGTCGCGCACTTCCGCTCGCCGTTCAGCGGCGGTGAGGCGGCTACCCTGCCGGACGCTGTGCCCCACCGATTCCGCGAAGGCGTGCGCCACGAACGTCGACAGGGCGGTACCGAGGACAATCGCGATCCCGACGTAGGTGGACGTCGTGACAATCGGGATGAGGGCCGCCAGTACCAGGACGTTGCCGTACACGTACGCGCTGATGCGGCTCGCGGCGTTGGTTCTGTCGAGCGGCGCATTTCGGTGGAACAACGGCCCGTGGAGTAACGCGTTGGCGTCGAATCCCATACCGACAGGGTTGCATGCGCCGGCGAAAATCTCAGCGTTGTTCGGAAAGGTCCGGGCTGTAGTGGACGGGTGAGTCGCGACGGTCGATCGGGGGCAGGTTCCGGGCCGGGGTGTGCACGAGTGGGGTATCCGGAGTGATGCGGCCGGATGCGCGATCCCAACCGGCGCGGGCACGCGGGTGGTAGCGATACCTCCAGGGCACGAGCCGGTTCCCGAGGCCGATTGCCCGCCCGACCAGTCGGTGGACTCTGTCCTCGCGTGGGCTCCAGCTGTATCCGAGGAGATCGCGCACGGACTGGTCGTAGAGGCCCACGGTGAGCCAGATGAATCCTCGGGTGGTGGGTGGGCGCACGATCTTCCACACCGATTCTGGGAACCAGCGCATGAACGGCGGCCGGTCGAGGTTCGACAGGTCGAGAACGTCGCGGGTGCCTTGTTGTCTTCGAGGACGTTGCGGCACATGTCGTCCCAGTACTCGACGAACGCCTCCCACGATCCGGGGACGGACTTCATCGACATGCCGTAGAGGCGGTACCACTGGACGTGTTCGTCGAACAGCCGGTGCTTCTCCTCGAGGGTGAGCGGTCCCTCGAACCATTCGATGGAGATCACGAGACTGTAGAAGAACGTGGCGTGCGCCCAGTAGAAGGTGCCGGGGTCGAGCGCGTGATACTTGCGGCCCAACTTGTCGACGCCCTTGATCGTGTTGTGGTAGCCGCGGACCTGCCTGGCCGTTTCAGGGGCGCGTTCGCCGTCGAAGACGACCCCGTAGATCGGGTACAGCGACCGGTAGAGCCGTTCGAAACGCTCGTCGAAGAATTGAGAGTGATCCTCGACGCCGGCGCCGAGACCTGGGTGCATGTTCTGCATCGACCCGGCCCACGGGCCGAACAGCATGCCGCGCCATCCGCCGAAGTACTTCCAAGTCAGTGAATCGGGCCCGAGAGGAAGGGGATCGTTCTCAGGTATGGGGGGCTCGGCGTCCTGCGAAGAGCTCTGACTACGCATGTTGTCAGAGTAGGATCCGGTGGACACGCAGTCAACGACAGGAATTGCACACGGTGGACACCACGCGCCGAAGCTGGGCGGGAATCGGCCTCGACGAACGCCGGCGTGTCCGCAGGGAACGTCTCCTCGACGCGGGAATCGCCTCATCGGCGCCCCCGACGGATCCGTCGCGAACGTGCGCGCGGTGTGCCGGGCCGCTGAACTCACCGAACGCTACTTCTACGAGAGCTTCACCGACCGCGACGCATTCGTCCGGGAGGTGTACGAACTCGTGGGCGAACGTGCCCGTGACGCACTCGTCGCAGCAGTGACCTCGGCGGAGCACACCCGTCGGGCAGAATCGGCGGTCCGGGCCTTCGTGGCCTGATGGTCGACGAACCGGCGATGGGTCGTGTGCTTCTGCTCGCGCCCTTGCGCGAACCCGCGATCAGCGGGAGAGGCGTCGAACTCGCACCGGTGTTCGTCTCACTCGTCAGCGCCCAACTCACCGAGATCGGCGACGACGCCGTCCGCAACATGGTGGCCGTGGGGCTCGTCGGTGCCTTGACCAGCCTGTTCATGGGATATCTCGACGGGGCAATCGCTGTCCCGCGCGAGACGTTCGTGCACCACTGCGTGGCACTTCTCGAGCGCGCTGCGCACGACGCTCAGCGCGGCGGCTGACACCCAGGACAGCGGTAGACCACGCGTTCGGCACGTTCGACATCGGATGGATCGGCCAGGGTGCCCGATTCGATGGGCCGTCCGCAACGCAGACACGGTGTGCCGCGGCGTCCGTACACCCACAACTGCCGACCTCGGCGCAGATCACCGGTCGTCACCCTCGGGGTCCTGTTCCGGTTGGCGTGCAACACTCGGTGCGCGAGTTCGGCCCACGCAGTCGGATCACCGGCCTCTCGTACCGGTGTCGCGGGATCGACTCCGCGTAGGAAGCACAATTCACTACGGTAGACGTTGCCCACGCCGGCCATGATGCGCTGGTCGAGCAGCGCAAGCCCGATGGGGCGTTCAGGTTCACGCATGAGATTCCCGGCCGCGACCACCGGATCCCAGTCCGGCCCGAGCAGGTCCGGTCCGAGGTGCCCGATCGCGTCTGCTTCCGTCTCGCGGGGGAGTACCTCGACGATACCGAGGTCGAACCCCACTGCCTGCACCCGTTCGGTGCCGAGCACCGCACGGGCCCGGAAACCCGGTTTGCGCCAGCGGGTTCCGCGTCCGTACACGTGCCACTGTCCGTCCATCATCAGATGTGAGTGAAAGGTGTGTTGCGGCAGGCGAACCAGAATGTGCTTGCCGCGCGCGACGACTTCCTCCACCGTCTCACCGGTGAGATCGACCGCGGCGAATCGCGGGACACGGAAATCGCTCTCGATCAGGATGTTTCCCGCCAGTGCCGTGTGCAGCTGTGCGGCCACCTGGAACACTGTGTCGCCCTCGGGCACGTCAGGACCTCAGCCGATACCCACGCGGTGTCGCGGAGAACCCGGCCTCGCCGAGCAGCTCCGCGAGGGCATGACCGTGGATCGAAGCGCCGTCGATCTTCTCGACCACGATCTTGTCGACGCCACCGTTCTTGACGGTGTGGGCGAGCGAGGCGAATGCCGTGCGTAGACGGCCAGGATCGTCGGTGAAGGTGAGCAAGGTCCGCCCACCGCGCTCCACGAACACCACGAGGCTGCCGTCGACCAGCACCACGAGGCCACCGGCCTTCCGTCCCGGCCGATGCTTCGACGTGCTCGCGGACTCCGCCGCTACCTTCGGCCAAGGGAGCGCGGCGCCGTACGGGTTGGCAGGATCGCACGCAGCGAGCGTCACCGCGTCGGTGCGAGTGTGGCGACCTTCGAGGGAATCGGAGAACGAACGCAGCCGATCCACCACGTCGGGCGTCGAGAACTGAGCTCCGCCGAGCGAATCGACGAAATACCCCCGCCGACAACGGCCTGTCTCCTCGAATCGGCCGAGCACCTTGTACATGAGCGCGAAACCGCCCGGGACGGCTTCGTTCGTCACAGCCCCTCGGGTCACCACCCCGTACCGTTCGAGGAGCAGTTCGGCGGTCGTGTGTGCCCGCACCGTCGGATCGGTCTCACGCTCGGGTAGCAGCGACCACCGGCCGGCCACCGTCGGCGGCCCCGACCGCGAG
>BBEG01000026.1 GCA_001312645.1 Rhodococcus sp. JCM 9791 | reverse complement strand
CTTCCGGAAGCGCGGCCGTCATCGGCACCGAATCGGCCGATGGAGGACCGCAGGTCGTCGTAGATGCGGCCCACCACCGCTTCCACAGACCAGGACACGTCGAACACGGTCTCCGCGACGAAAGGCAGCGGCTGGTGCCCTCGAAACCAGGTGCGCATGTCTGTGGGGCCGAACTCGGCCGCCTCCGGACGCGTGGCATGCCGGTCGAGGGTCTGCGCGAACGACAGGTCGAAGGCATAGAAGAAGGGGCGGTCGGTCGACGTCATGAGTCGCTCGAGCATCTCGCCGTACCGGTCGGTGTCGAGAATCCCCTCGATGATGGTCAGCCGCCCTCTCTTCATGCATTCCATCGCGATCATCTCGATGAGGTCGATGTTGAAACCTCCCGGCTCATCGCGCTCACGCAGAATTGTGCGACGAACGTTGTCTTGGGCGACGACCGCGCACTCCGCCTTACCGAAGCGGTGTCGCAGCGCCTTGGTCACCGTGCTCTTACCCGACCCCGAAGCACCACGGATCACCACGAGTGGGGGTTCGGCGCGTTGTGCAACCACGGAATCACCGTAAGCGAATGATCTGAGCGTCGGGGGGGGACTTCATCGCTGTACGACACCGTGTTCATGCGTCGGCTCACGGATCACCACAACTCTCGAGTAACGTTCTCGGTTGAGCCGATCGAGGAAGGGTGCCGTGACGTCGACGGGGAACATGGTCGGGTTGTTCGCCGGAATCGGCGGCCTCGAACTGGGGCTGACGGAGCACGGTTGGAACACCCAGCTTCTGTGCGAGGTGGACCCCGGAGCTCAAGCCGTCCTCGGCAGCCGGTTCCCCGACATTCCTCTACATCCTGATGTGACACGACTGCGCTCCCTCCCCCAGAACACTGACCTGGTCGCGGCCGGCTTCCCCTGCCAGGACCTGTCCCAGGCCGGACGGACAGCGGGCATCACCGGATCGAAGTCGAGCCTCGTCGACGAGGTCTTCCGCCTCGTGAAGAGGAAGAACGGTCCCCGCTGGCTGGTCATCGAGAACGTGCCTTCATGCTGCAGCTCGGGCGGGGCGCTGCGATGCGACACATCACGGACGCGTTGGGTGACCTCGGCTACGCGTGGGCTTACCGGGTAGTCGATGCTCGCGCCTTCGGTCTCCCCCAGCGTCGCCAGCGGGTACTGATGGTTGCCTCCCGCACCGACGACCCCCGCACTGTGCTGTTCGGCGAGGACGCCGGCATGCCCGTCGAAGGAAACCCCGACCTTTATCCATGCGGTTTCTACTGGACCGAGGGTGTTCGGGGCCTGGGGTGGGCGGTCAATGCAGTCCCCACGTTGAAGGGCGGCTCCACCCTGGGCATCGCGAGTCCTCCGGCGGTGCGGTTGCCGTCGGGAGAGATCGTCACCCCCGGGCTGATCGACTCCGAACGACTCCAGGGCTTCGATCCGGACTGGACGGCACCGGCGGTCCAGGCTGTCGGCGTCCGGCCCGGGCATCGGTGGCGGCTCGTCGGCAACGCAGTGAGCGTGCGGATGGCGTCGTGGGTGGGTCATCGGCTCAGCCATCAGATCGAGTACTCCGCCGATCACGAGACGCCCCTGGCACCGGGCGATAGCTGGCCGAGCGCCGCATGGGGTGTGCAGGGTAGGACGTTCCGCGTCCACGAATCACTGTGGCCGGTGAACGCTCCGTACGAGGACCTGGGCGGATTCCTCGAAGAGTCGCGGTTGCTGTCGGCCAGGGCCACCGCCGGGTTTCTGCGCCGCGCGCGCTCCGGCAAGCTGCGCTTTCCTCCCGGGTTCCTCGACGACGTGGAGAACCACCTCGACCGCATGGGCGGGTTCCCGACCGTCGCGGCATAGAGACCGAGCGCAGGGAGTCAGTATGGCGTCGTCCGACCGGCCGGCCACCGATCCGCGCACGCGTGCACGGATGAGTCGACAGCGTCGGCGCGACACGGCCCCCGAAATGGCCCTGCGTCGGGAACTGCACCGCCGAGGGCTGCGGTTCTTCGTCGATCGCGCTCCGATTGCAGGCATGCGACGACGCGCCGACCTCGTCTTCCCCCGGCGACACGTTGCGGTCTACGTGGACGGGTGCTTCTGGCATCGGTGTCCTCTGCACGCGACCGCGCCGAAGAACAACGCGGAGTGGTGGGACGCGAAGCTGACGGCGAATGTTCGCCGCGACCGCGACACGGACGCACGACTGACCGACGCGGGATGGATCGTCGTGCGGGTGTGGGAACACGAGGACGCGACGACGGCGGCCGACCGCGTCCAGCGCTTCCTCGAGTGAGGACGCGCCGTCGCGGCCGGCCGCCCTTACCTACTGCCTACGTCGAAACCTTGGTGAGCTCTGCGTATCGAGCGATGTGTTGTTCGGCGCTGCCGAACTCGTACTCGATCGCTGTCAGTCGTTTGAAGTAGTGACCGACTGCGAGTTCCTCGGTCATGCCCATGCCGCCGTGCAATTGGACGGCGTTCTGGCCGATGAATCGCGCGGCGCGGCTGGTCGTCGCCTTCGCGGCCGAGACGGCACGCGCCCGGTCTGCGTCATCGGAATCGAGGTGCAGCACCGCGAGATACACCGCGGATACGGCCTGCTCGAGCTCCATGTACATGTCGACCATGCGGTGCTGGAGGACCTGGAAGCTACTGATTGCCTGGCCGAACTGCTGACGTTGCTTGCAGTACTCGACGGTGTCGGCAAGCACCTTGCGCATGAGCCCGACGGATTCGGACGCGACAGCGGTGATCGCCTCGTCGACCGTCCGGGAGATCGAACTCCAGGCCCGGCCCTGCTCGCCCAGGAGCGAATCGGCCGGCAGCCGCAGCCCGGTGAACTCGAGGTCGGCGGCACGGCGGTCGTCGATCGTCCGGTACGAGTGCACCTCGACTCCGGCGGGCGGGTTCGCTGCGTCGAAGTCGATCAGGAACAGCGAGATCCCGTCGGTGTCGAGACGCTCACCTTCGGTGCGCGCGGTGACGAGAAGATGCGTGGCCAGCGGTGCGCTCCCGGCGACGATCTTGGCGCCGTCGAGCACCCATTCTTCACCGTCGCGTCGCGCAGTCGTCGTGACGTCGTGCAGCACGTATCCGGATGTCGGCTCGGTGGCAGCGAACGCGGTGACGGCTTCACCCTCCGCGATGGCCTCGAGGACGAACCTCGCACGGTCGCCCCCTGCGCGGCCGAGAAGTCCGCCCCCGAGAACCACCGCGTCGACGTACGGTTCGATGACGAGCGCACGGCCGAGCTCCTCCGCCACCACCATGAGCTCGACCGGGCCACCGCCCATGCCGCCGACGTCTTCGGGGAGGGTCGCGCCGAGGATGCCGAGTTCGTGGGCGAATGCGCGCCACACCTCGGGCTGCCAGCCTGCTCCTGTGGTCGCGGCCTTCCTACTGCGGGCCAGGTCGTACCGGCTCGCAAGGAAGTTGGCGACCGAATCGCGAAGGAGCTCCTGCTCCTTACTCAAACCGAAGTCCATCAGAGCCCCAATGCTGATTTGGCGAGAATATTTCGCTGAATTTCGTTGCTACCGGCGTAGATCGAGCCGGCGCGGTCGTTGAAGTAGCGCAACGGCGCGACCGCCTGCCAATCGTCGCCGCTCAGATATCCGTCGCTCGGAGGTAGGAAATCCGCTACCGGACCGCCGGGCTTGGTTGCGTGTGGCTGGTAGGCGCGGCCGCGAGGACCGGCTGCTTCGAGCGCAAGTCGCGTGATCGTCTGGCTGAGTTCGGTGCCGAGTACCTTGAGCATCGACGACGCCGGCCCCGGGTCCTTACCCGCCGACAATGCTGCCAGCGTGCGATATTCGAGGATCTCGAGCACCTCGGTTCGGATGCGCGCCTCGGCGAGCGCGGCGGAGAACGCGGGATCGTCGATGAGCTTGCCGCCGGCCGGGCCCGGTTGCTCCGCTGCGGCAGTCGCGATCCTTTCGGCCATGACCTGCAGGGCCGGTGCTGCTGCTGCCCCACCGCGTTCGAAGACCAGCAGGTACTTGGCGACCGACCATCCCTCGTCGATCTTGCCGAGGACATTGCTCTTGGGTACCCGCACCTCGTCGAAGAAGACCTGGTTCTGCACCTCTTCGCCGGAGGTCATCACGAGTGGACGGATCTCGACGCCCGGTGTCGACATGTCGATCAGCACAAACGTGATTCCGTGCTGCTTCTTGTCGGACTTCGTCGTACGCACGAGCGCGAACATCCAGTTCGCTTCGGTGGCGTGCGTCGTCCAGATCTTGCTGCCGGTGACGACGAGGTCGTCGCCGTCGTCGACCGCTGCCATCGTGAGTGACGCCAGATCCGACCCGGACTCCGGTTCGGAGTAGCCCTGGCAGAAGAACACCTCACCGGTGAGGATCCCGGGGAGGAAGAAGTCCTTCTGTTCCTGCGTTCCGTAGGCGATGATCGCGTGCGCGACCATCCTGATCCCCATCGGCGACAGCGTCGGAGCGCCGGCGAGTACCGACTCGCGGCCGAAGATGTAGTGCTGTGTCTGCGTCCAATCGCAGCCGCCGTGCTCTACCGGCCACGCGGGCGCGGCCCAACCACGTTCGTGCAGGATCTGCTGCCACTCCATACTCGCCTCGTGATCGGAGTACACGCTCGTCGCAAGCGTGCCGGCACGACGCAATTCGGGTGTCAGCTTCTCGTCGAGAAGCGCCCGGACCTCGTCTCTGAATGCGGCTTCGGCCGCTGACCACGCAAGTTCCATGTCGCCTCCCAGCAGGGTCGCTCGCCGCAACCGATTTCGTGAGAATCTCCGTTAACTTTTAAAGGTGAGATGGAGGCTACTGGTGCGCATACCCGAACGTCAACTGGGAATCTGTGGGTGCTGAAGAAGATACGACCGTCCGGGTGTTTGCGACCCCGCGTTCACGTAACCACCGTCGACACCTGAGCATCCACAGCGCTCCCAGAACAGCATTCTCGAAACCATCTATATTGACTCTCGTCACGAAGATTTCACATCTTGCCAGGTGAGCACATACGACACGGGAGCCGAATACATGAAGTTCTGGAGCGGCACAGCGTTCATGAAGACCGCGGAGATGCCGGCGGTCGCACGAATGCTCGACGAAGCAGGGTTCTACGGCATGCTGATCTCCGACCACCTTGTCTTCCCCAAGGAAATGAAGACGATCTATCCGGGCCACGAGAGCGGCAAGATGTTCTGGCCCGCCGACACCGAATGGCCGGATGCGTGGGTGTTGGTCGGCGCCATGGCTGCAGTCACCGAGAACCTGCACTTCGGGAACAACGTCTACATCGCACCCTCACGCCCCATCATCGAGGTCGCCAAGCAGGTCGGCACCGCTGCGACGATCGCCGGCGGACGCGTCTCGATCGGGCTGTCCGCGGGATGGATGCGCGAAGAATTCGAACTCCTCGGCCAGGACTTCGACAACCGCGGCCCTCGACTCAACGAGATGATCCAGGCCCTGCGTGAACTCTGGAAGGGCGGTTGGGTGTCATGGAAGGGCGAGTACTACGACATTCCCGAGATGATGATCGAGCCCCATCCGCCCGAGCCGGTCCCGATCCTGTGCGGCGGCGAATCGAAGGCCGCGCTGCGGCGCGCCGCGCGCTACTGCGACGGCTGGGTCGGCACGGCCTACACACTCGACGACGCCGAACAGTGGATCACCCGCATCAACGCTCTCCGCCGTGAGTACGGCCGTGAGAACGAACCGTTCGAGTTCATCATGGGACTGCGCGATACCCCGTCGCTCGAGCTGTACAAACAGGCCGAGAAGATCGGCATCACGGGCGTCATGGTGTCGCCGTGGGCCAACTGGGAGCGAACACACTCTGGAGACCAGGACCATCTACGCGGGACAGCGGAGCACTACCGCGCATCCATCGAGGACTTCCACGACAAGGTCATCTCCGCACTCGCCGAGTGATCACGACGCCGGTGCCGCCGTCTCGAACAGGTTGATCCTGTAGCCGGCCACCGGCGGCACCAGATACCGGACCGCTTTCATCCCGAACCGGAACCGCACGGGCCACGACCGTGCCACGTCGGCTTGCGGCGAGCCGAACGTACGGGATTCGAGCAGGGTCAACCCCAGCGGTTCGAGGCTCCGCGGCTCGTCGCAGGTCCATTGCATCCGGGCGGGAAGCGCCTTGAACACCGGATTGCGATCCTGACTGTTCATCATGCTCCGGCCACCGGTATCGAATGCCAGACCCGCGGACGGGAACGACGACGCGAGCCGGGCGAGAGTCGCATGCACCTGTTCCGCCGGGAAGTACAGGAGGACCGCCTCGCTGAGCAGAAACACCGGAGCTCCACGCTCGCGTACCCGATCGAACCAGTCCGTCTCGTGGATGGACCCGGTGATCATCGTGTATCGCTCACCGTCGTCGAAGAAACGTTTCCGCAGCTCCATGGTGTCGGGAACGTCGAGATCGAACCAGCGCACGCGACCGTTGTCGACCCGCTGGAACCGCGTCGACAAGCCGCACCCGAGATCGACGACGGTCCCGTCGGGGTGGTCCGCCAGGAAGCTGCGCACGTAGCCGTCGAAAATCGACGCCCTCATCGCCGACCCCGACAACGAGGGGCCGCGGAATTTGGCGAAGTCGTAGTCGATGGCCTCGACGAGTTCGGCAGCCTTCGTATCGCTGAGCATGCTGCGACGCTTTCGTGCGTCGAGCGCCCGGCCGTACAGCGGTATCAACAGAGTTTCCTGGACTTCGCCGAGCGTGATGGATTCACCCATCGCCCCAATATAAGTTAGGCGACCCTTAATGGAAACAGCTTCCTTCAACGTGAAGATCCCCCGCCGCGGGCCGGTTCCGCACCAATCTGTCGAGTAAGTGTCGAGTACACCCCTATCACACAGGAACGAAGAAACCCCCGTCACCATTGTTTCCGCTGGTGACGAGGGTTTCCGCTGTGCGCCCGAAGGATTCGAACCCCTAACCTTCTGATCCGTAGTCAGATGCTCTATCCGTTGAGCTACGGGCGCATGTCTATTCAGTTTTCTACCTTCGGTGACGCTACATCACCGTGGCGGAGGCGAGAGGATTTGAACCTCCGGTCCCTGTAAGGGGGACAACTCATTAGCAGTGAGTCCCATTCGGCCGCTCTGGCACGCCTCCTTGCGGGGTTTCGATTCTCTCGAACCGCCGGGGCAAAACATTACACAACCACTCCACAGAAAAGCAAAACGCCTGGTCAACGCAGGTTACTGTCGAACCAATCGAAGATTCTGCGCCTCGCGTCGACGATCGCGGCCTCACGCGGGTCCTCGTCAGGGTCGACGGTCGAGTGCGTCGCCGGCGGCTCGTCGGGACGATGCTCGAGACCGTCGTAGCTCACGACGAGGGTCGGCGCATCCGCCTTGGCTGCGGAGTCGCTCAACTGCTCGACGTCCTGCCGGGGAGTGTTCGGGTCGTCGATGCCGTACAGGCCGAGCCACGGCGCGCGCAGCGACCTCACCAGATCAACGAGTGGCGGGACGACGGGACGCAACGACTCGACGATGCCCGACGCTGCGACACTGACGACCGCACCGACCGGACGCGTGGTCCCGACCCACATCGCTGCGGTCCCTGCCTCGTCGAAGCCGAGGAGACCGACCAAGTCCATCCGGATACCGGCATCGGTGATCCACGCGAAGGTGGCGTCAGCATTGACGCGGGCCGCCTCTGCGAACAGGGCCGCCTCGTCGGAACCCGGACCTCGACTGTGGAGGTCCGGTGCCACGATCAACCAACGTTCGTCGGCCAGCGCCTGCATGAACTCGAGGAGCGTCGGAGAGAACACACGCGCGCGATGCAGCAGCACGATGCACCCTCGGGGACTCACATCCGGACGTACCACGGTGAGCGGCAACTCGCCTGCATTCCCCGCCAACGGTGCAGCAGCCTTGCTGATTTCCGGCATGGTGTCCACGATGACACGACCATCCGAGTCGCGCACGTAAACGTCAGGAGCATAATCGGCTGGTGACTCCCCGCATCCGCCCCGACCTCGCATCGGTACCCGCCTATGTCCCCGGACGCACTGTTCCGAACACGGTGAAACTCGCCAGCAACGAGACGACCTTCGGTCCGCTCCCCAGTGTTCGCGAGGCGATCCTCGAGGCGGCAGCCACCGTCAACCGGTATCCCGACAACGGCTCTGCCGAGCTGATTGCGGCGCTGTCGGCACACCTCGACGTGACGGCCGATCGCATCGCAGTGGGATGCGGATCGGTGAGCCTGTGTCAAGAACTTGTGCAGATCGCGTGCAACGCTGGTGACGAGGTCATCTACTCGTGGCGATCGTTCGAGGCGTACCCCGTGGTCTGTGCGGTCGCGGGCGCCACCGCCGTACCGGTGCCGAACACTCCGGAACACGGACACGACCTGAAGTCCATGCTCGCGGCGATCACCGACCGCACCCGGCTGATCTTCGTGTGCAACCCCAACAACCCGACGGGCTCGTATCTCGGCAAGGACGAACTCGAGCAGTTCCTCGATGCCGTCCCCGACCACATCATCGTCGCGCTCGACGAAGCCTATTTCGAGTACGCGCGCAGCACCCCCGACAACGAGCTCGCGGACGGTCTCGTACTCACCGCCGGTCGACCCAACGTCGTGGTGCTCCGTACGTTCTCCAAGGCCTACGGACTCGCCGGGCTGCGAGTCGGCTATGCCGTCGCCGACCCGGAGATCATCGTCGCGTTGAGCAAGGTGCACACCACGTTCTCCGTGAACTCGCTCGCGCAGAAGGCTGCGATCGCCTCGATCGAGGCTGCAGACGAACTGCTCGCCCGTACCGACGCGTGGTCGCCGAGCGCGAGCGCGTGCGGAGTGCGCTGCTGGACGCCGGCTACCCGGTGCAGCCCAGTGAAGCGAACTTCCTGTGGCTTCCGCTCGGTGAGAACTCGGCCGCCTTCGCTGCCGCCGCCGTCGATGCGGGTGTGATCCTGCGCAACTTCACGGGAGAAGGCACCCGCATCTCGATCGGCGATCCGGATGAGAACGACCTGGTCCTGGCCTTCGCGACAGGGTCCGGTCGCGAGATCGCGGGCATCGCCTGATCTTGGCGAGACTCAACCGTTATCGCTGGGTATCGGACGCGTTATTCGCCGCTGTCAGACTCGACCGGTTGCACTGACAGGCGAGTACGGAGGAACGGATGGGCGGACGCGCGGTAGGGCGGCGTGCCCTGTCCATCGTCGCGACGGTCGCCGCCGTGGTCACTGCTACCGCCGTCGGGCGGGCCGGAGCGCTCCCTCCCGACACGGTCCCGCTACGTCTGATCGCCTTCGGCGACCTCCACGGCAATCTTCTGCCGCCGCAAGATTCTCGCGGCGAGGTGGTCCGCTCGGATGGCCAGTCCGTTGCGGCCGGTGGCGCCGCGTACCTCGCGGCATATGTCCGTCAACTCCGCGGTCAAGCCGATGATTCGGTGCTGTACGCAGTGGGCGATTCGTGGGGGGCGTCACCGATCGAATCGGCGATGTTCCACGACGAACCGACCATCGAGTTCCTGGGCGATCTCGATGTGACGGCCGCCGCGCTCGGCAACCACGAGTTCGACAACGGATTCGCGGAGCTGCAACGACTGCGCGACGGCGGATGTCACCCCGAAGACGGCTGTCGGTTCACCGAGTCGTACGAAGGCGCGAAGTTCCCCTTCCTCGGAGCCAACGTCACGAACACCGACGGCTCGCCTGCAGCACTGCCCTTCGACATCAGCTACGTCGAAGGAATCCCCGTCGGCGCGATCGGGTCCTGCCCCGCAACACCCCCGAATACATTCGCGGCGACGCAATCGAGAACCTGAACTTCGGCGACGAGATCGAAGCAGTGAACCGCACTGCCGACACACTCGACGCGCTCGGGATCCGTTCCATCATCCTGCTGTACAAGGGTGATATCGCCGCCGGGAGCGAGGCCGATCCGTGCAGCCTCGACAACGGTCGTGCCAAGGAGGTCACCACCACCGTCTCCCCCCACGTCGATCTCATCGTCACGTCCGACGGTGACGGGCAGTTCAACTGCAGCTACCCCGACCCTGCAGGAAGACAGCGCACGGTCCTGCAGGGCGCCTCGCACGGGCGGATCCTCTCTGTCGCCGATCTCACGATCGACCGGGCGACCCGCGACGTCGTGCGCGACCGGACTGTCGCGTTCAACCAGGTGATAACCCACGACATCACCCCGGATCCGCGCACCGAGGAATTCGTGGCCCGGGTCGCCGACAAGTCCTCCGACACGGCCGCGCAGGAGGTCGGGCGCATCGCAGCCGACATCACGCGTGACCAGTCCCCCAGCGGCGAATCGTCGCTCGGAAATCTCGTCGCCGACGCCCAACTCGCCGCGACCGCACCGCTCGGAGCGCAGATCGCCTTGACCAATCCGGGTGGGCTCCGCGGCGACCTGCACTTCGACAACAGCGGTGTCGTCACCTACGGCGAGGCCTACGGAGTACAGCCGTTCGGAAATCTCCTCCAGATCCTCGAACTGACCGGTGCTCAGCTCACAGCTGTGCTCGAACAGCAGTTCCAGACGGACGCCGCCGGAGCCGCCCACGAACGGATCCTGGCGCCGTCTCACAACCTGCACTACACCCTCGACCGGCTTGCACCGGCCGGGCAGCGCATCCGCGACATCACTGTCTCGGATGCGCCGCTGGACCCCGAAGCCACCTATTCCGTGGTCGTCAACGACTATCTCGCTGGTGGCAGCGACGGATTCTCCGTGTTCGCCGAGGCCCGGTCACGTGTCGGGGCAGGCGAGGAACTCGCATCCCTGACCACATTCCTGTCGCACCCGACGCCGTGTCTGCCTCCGGATCGAGACCGCATACATGTGCACTGAGATCCGCCGACGCTTCGACTGTCAGAGCCCGAGCGCATCCTCCAACGTGGGCCATGCAGTCTTGATGTCGTCTTCCCAGTACCCCCACGAGTGAGTGCCCCACGGGCGGTACACGACGGACGCAGGAATCTGCAGCTCGCGGAGTCTGCGGTCGAAGGTGAGGGTGCAGATGAACGCACCCATCTCGAGAGGGACGCCCGTCGACATCGGCTCGTTGGCCACCGCGAAGTCGTGTGGCCCCAGCAGCCCGTTGCCGGTACTGATGAACACTTCCTTGCCGCGCAACTGATCGGCGTGTACGTACGGGTCGTGCGCAGCCCAGTCCGGATCGTCCGGTGGACCCCACATGTTGTTCGGGTTGCCACCCTTGTAGACGACCGTGGCGCGCACCGAGTTACGGGTCGAGTCCTGCTGTGTGTCGAGGCAGCCACTCAATGCCGCGACGCCCTCGTACAGATCCGGATTGCGGGTGATCAGCATCATCGCTGCGGTCGCACCCATCGACAGCCCGGCAACCGCGTTGGTTCCGTTGCCGTTGAACCGCGCGTCGATGATCGGAGGGAGTTCTTCGGTGAGGAACGTTTCCCACCGATTGACCCCGAGGACCGGGTCCGGTTGCTGCCAATCGGTGTAGTAGCTGCCCGTCCCACCCACGGGAAGCACCACATTCACGTTCTTGTCCGCAACGAAGTCGACGATGTCGGTCTCCTTCGTCCAGGTGCTCTCGCGGTACTCGCTCTCTTCACCCGCGCCGACACCATCGAGGAGATACAGCGTCGGGCGCGGTCCGTCCCACGCCGGGTGCAACACCTGGACCTGGATGACCTTCCCCATCGAAGGCGAGAAGACGAACAGCGCCGTGCGAGTGTCGGTGATGCTCTCGGCGCGATCGATCACCGCAGCCTGTGGCGATGGCTGAGCGTGTCCGACCGCAGGCCGGACAGTGGTAACAACAGCGCCACGGCAAAGGCGGCGATCGACCTCTTGTGCATACAGCTCCTCGTCCCCCGACGACCGGAGTTCGATCTCAACCCGTCCGGCATGTCCGGGTCAAGTCAACTGGAAGCGACCCTAGTAGTCGGCGCCGCACACCGTGCGAATTCTTCCCATCTCGGACGATTCGGGCGTAAAAGGCGCTCAGTCGAGCTCATTCCGACGCAGATACGCGAGCACAGCGAGCACACGACGATTCGTGTCGTCGGTGGGCGGCAGCACCAGTTTGTTGAAGATGTTGCCGACGTGCTTACCCACGGCCGACTCCGTGATGAACAACTGGGCGGCGATAGCCGCGTTCGAATGTCCCTCAGCGATCAAGGCGAGCACCTCACGCTCTCGCGGCGATAACTGTGCCAACGGATCCCGCCGGCGCCGGAACAATTGCTGGACGACCATGGGTCGATCACCGTGCCACCGGCAACCACCTGGCGCAGCGTGGAGACGAACTCCTCGACATCGACCACGCGATCCTTGAGCAGATAACCGACGCGCCCGCCGTCTGCCCCCAGAAGTTCGTCGGCGTAACTCAATTCGACGTACTGGCTCAGCGCGACCACGGCGAGCTCCGTAGGTTCGCCGCAATTCCACTGCCGCGCGCAACCCCTCGTCGGTGAACCCCGGTGGCATCCGCACATCGGTCACGACCAGGTCCGGACGGTGCTCGGCGACAGCCGATTCCAATGCCACGGCATCGGGGACCGACGCCACGATCTCGAACCCGAATCGCTCGAGCATCGCGGCAAGACTTTCGCGCAGCAGTGCGCCGTCCTCGGCGAGGACCACTCGCACGGCAGTCAGTTCTCGATCCACGGCAACTCCACTCGGACGACGGTGGGCCCGCCGGGCGGGCTGGACAGCAGCATTCTGCCGTCGACTGCAGCGACCCGGTCGGCCAGGCCCGTCAGACCGCTCCCCTGTTCCGGATCTGCACCGCCGCAGCCGTCGTCCACGACCTCGACGACCAGCAGATCCCCGGCCCGCCGGGCGGTCACGTCGACTTCCGTCGCACCCGCGTGTTTGGCGATGTTGTTGAGTGCTTCGACCACCACGAAAAAGGCTGCGACCTCGACGTCCGGCGACGGGCGCGGCGAGATCTCCGCGGTGACGGAGACCGGGATCGCGAAGTTCTCGGTCAGCTCACGTAGGCGTCGGGTAGACCGCGGTCGGTGAGCACCCTGGGGTGGATTCCCCGAATGAGTTGCCGCAGTTCCGCCATCAGGTCCTTGGCCTGGTCATGCGCCTGCGACACGCTTTTCGCGGCGGCGGAATCCGGTGGGAGGTCGAGTTTGGCCATGCCCAACTGCAGAGTGAGATTGACGAGCAACGACTGCGCGCCGTCGTGCAGGTCGCGCTCGATCCTGCGGCGTTCCGCCTCGAAAGCATCGACCAGCCGGGCCCGAGACCGGGACACCTCGACAAGTCGAGCGCGAAGCGCGTCAGGGTCGTCGCCGCACAGTAACGACCGGGCGAGTGCACCGTGCAGACCCGCACTCAGAGCAATCACATACGGGATCGTCGGAAGCAGAAGCAGACCTGCGATCGCGTAGGGAAGGGCCTGATCGACCGAGGTGATCTGACTGAAGCCGAGCGCCACCGCCTCGTCACCGTCACCCACCACCAGGGGGCTGACCACCATCACCACGATGAGTCCGACGATCACCGCGGCCAGGAGCAACAACGCGGGAACCAAAGTGAGCAGCAGGACGGCGTAGCGAGTTCCCTCCATGTCGCGGCCTCGGTGTAGCGGGTGCGCACCCAGGGCCACAGGCCCGCGGCAGGAGGAGCGCGGTGCGCCGAGAGCGCCCGATCGCTGCTCACCAGACGCAGCCGCGTTCGTTCCAAGGTCGCCAGCGGTATCGCCACGAGCGGGCCGAGCCCGAATATGAGCACCGCACCGAGAACACCGAGGAACAGCACCCTGCCGAGCGGCTGCGGATACATGCCGTCGCCCGCCCACACGATCAGGACCAACCACGGGACGCAGAACGCTGCGAACGGCAGCGCCACCGCACACGCCACCGGGACGGTGGTCAGCAGATAGCCGAGCGCGCGCCACAACCACCCCGTCAGCAGGAAGCGTCGTCGTGTGATCGCGGCGAGCACCGTGGTCGGTTCAGCAGAGGACACTCGGGTGAGCCTATCGACGCTGCCGCTGTTTCGGGATGAGGTGAGGTGCAGCCGAAGGGTGGTGCTGGCACCACCTCCGATCCGCCGCGTGGACCCAGTGACCGCACCACCGGCGGAATGGTCGGCTGTAGTCATGCAACTGGAGCTGAACAACGTCACCAAGACCTATCGAGGTAGACAGGCCGTCACCGACGTCAGCATGCGGATCGGACCCGGAGTTCTCGGCCTCCTCGGACCCAACGGAGCCGGCAAGTCGTCGCTGATGCGCATTCTCTCCACGATCACCCGGCCGACTTCCGGGACGGTCACGTGGAACGGTACCGACATCGTCGCTCGGCCTGAACCGCTCCGACGCGTCCTCGGCTACCTCCCACAAGATTTCGGTGTCTATCCGAATCTCAGCGCCGGCGAGTTCCTCCGGTATCTCGCCGCAGTCAAGGGTCTGAGCACGCGGTCTGCCAAGGAGCGGGTCGACGAACTGCTCGAACTGGTCAACCTCACCGACACGGGATCGCGGCCGGTGGGCAAGTTCTCCGGCGGCATGCGCCAGCGCGTCGGGATCGCGCAGGCGCTTCTCAACGACCCTGAGCTTCTCGTCGTCGACGAACCGACGGTCGGGCTGGACCCCGAAGAACGCATGCGGTTCCGCAACCTGCTCGGGGATCTGGCGTCCGACCGGATCGTCATCCTGTCCACCCACATCGTGTCGGATATCGAAGCGATCGCCGACGACATCGCGATCCTCACCGCCGGCGAACTGCGTCGGCGCGGCACCCCCGAGGAACTTCTCCGTTCTGCAGACGGCCTGGTCTGGGAAGCGATCGTCCCCGTCGATGCCGTCGCCGACATCCGGCAGCGAGCGACGATCACCCGCACCGTCCGAACATCACGGGGCGTGCGTGTTCGCGCGGTCGCGCACACGCCTCCGGTTCCAGGGGCTCGCCCTGTCGAACCCGACCTCGAAGACGCGTACGTCAATGCGGTCCATACTCCGATCACACCTGCCGGGGTGACCCGATGACACGCGCCGTTGCTGCCGTCGCGGCAGCAGATTTCCGGGACCGTTCTCGGCGTCCCGCGTTCCTGGTCACGGCGCTCGGCGCATCGCGCTCGGGTATGTTGCCATCCCGCCCGCCTCCGCCACGTACGCGATGGTCAAGGTCGGGTCGTTCCGGGGAATGTACGACAGCGCGTACATCGGCATGATGCTCGCGATGATCGGCAGTCTGTGGCTGCCACTGTTCGGGTTCTACGTCGTCCGCAGCAGCATCGCGCGCGACATCTCAACCGGCGTAGGAGAAACGCTTGCCGCATCCCCGCTGCGTACTCCGATGTATCTGCTGGGTAAGTACCTCAGCAACCTGATGGTGCTGGCAGCGATGGCTGCCGCACTCGCCCTGATCGCACCCGTGATGCAGCTTCTCCGCGGGGAATCCACGGGCCTCGACATGACGGCGCTCTGGCTTCCGATCGTGCTGTTCTGTCTTCCGGTCCTGACCGTGGCCGCAGCAGCCGCTGTGGTGTTCGAGACGATCCCGCTCCTGCGTGGTGGTGCGGGAAACATCCTGTGGTTCTTCATATATCCTTCGATGTTCCTCGCTGGGATTCCGCTGATCTACGGCACGATCACCGCGGGGTTCCAGGCCGACCTGGCCGCACAGCACCCCGGCATGGACGACGCGATCTCGATCGGGCTCACCGCGGAACCCGGTGCGCTCGGGCAGTTCACGTGGTCGGGAATGGACGTCGGCCCGACCCTCGTTGCAGCGAGTGTGGGATTGATCGCGGCATCGACGCTCGTCGCCGTCATACCGTCGTTCTGGTTCACTCGGTTCGATCGTCGCGGCTGCAGACTTCCCTCTCGAAGACTTCCACACAGCAGCCCTCGGCAACACCGGAACCGTCGGCTACACCGACATTCTCACGAACCGTACGAGGACTGTCCCCGGCCGAGCGTGGACACGCGTTCCTCGGGCTGTTGATCGGCGAAGTGCGTATCCATCTCGGAAGTGTGTCGCGGTGGTGGTGGCTCACGCTCGCGATCGTGACGGTCGCGGCCCTCGCGGTTCCTGCTGATCGCGTCGGCACCGCACTGCTCTTCGCGTGGTTGCTGCCGGTGCTGCTGTGGTCGCGTCTCGGCACGCTCACCTACGAACAGGGCGTCGACCCCCTTGTGGAGTGCGGTGTCTCGCCGCGCAGCCGTCTTATCGCCGAGTGGGGTGCGGGGGTGCTCATTGCGGCCGTCGCCGGTGTGGGCCCGTTGGTGAAGATGCTCCTTGCACTGGACTTGACCGGCGTTACCGCGTGGGTTGCGGGTGCCGCGTTGATCCCTGCCCTTGCGCTGCTGATCGGGTCGATCGGACGGGGCGCACGTGTATTCCAGGCGGTCTACCTGGTGATCTGGTACGCCGTTCTCAACGGGGTCGCGGCCGTCGACGTCATGGGCGTGCTCCGCACCGACGGGTCGCTCAGTGGCCCGTCTCCCCTGTTCTCCCTCGGCATCAGTGCTGTGTTGATCGCCGCATCCCTACTCGTACTGGAGATTCGTCATGCCCGTCGTTGAAATCCTGCCTCGGAAATCCCTTTTCTCTGCCGGTGTTGCGGCACTGACACTCTCGACTCTTGTACTCACCGGATGCACCGCCGGCTCCACGAGCCAGGAACAGCAGAGCGACAACTACAGCGGCGCGATCACCTCCGTCACACTCGATCTCGATGATGCGGGTGCGAAACAACTCGGTGTCACCACCGCGTCGCTGAGCGCACAGGTGATCGGCGCCGATCGCGACGACATCGAGATCCGGCGCACCTTGGAGTTCACCGACGGCGACAAGCCCGAGGAGAGCATCGACACCGACGCATCCGGTCTGACGATCAGCGCGCGTTGCCCCGACAGGTTCGCCGTGGGCAGCCCCACCTGCGTCGCCCGCTACGAGATCTCCGTACCGTACGGCACTGTGGTCCAGGGAAATTCGAAGTTCGGCGGCCTGACGGTGACCGATACCCGTGCCGCCGTCGACCTGAATTCCCGCTACGGTGACGTCGCGTTGGTCGTGGGTCCGGGTAGTTACTCGGTCGACGCCGTGTCCGCAACGGGCGCGAGCACCGTCGAGGTGCCGCAGGATCCTGCCGGTATCCCGGTGCGACTGCGGTCCGGGGACGGATCGGTCTCTGCGACGACCTCGATCGGATAGCTACTGCGGCGTGACGATCCCCCACTCGCGTGCCAGCAGTTCGTACGAACGGATCCGATCGTCGTGCTTGTGCGTCACCGAGGTGATCACCAGTTCATCGGCGCCGGTCACTCGTCGCAACGTCTCGAGGCATTCCGCGACAGTGCTCGGGGACCCGACGAACTGGGTGATCAGCCGATCGTCGACAAGCTCGCGTTCGGTGTCGGTCAGCGGTGGCGTCGTCGTCGGATCTGGATACGGAATGGCGCCGTGTCCGGACCGGATGCTGTGCGTCCAATGACCGTAGGTCGATGCGAGTTCCTGTGCGGTCGCGTCGTCGTCGGCCACAACCGCATCCGCGGACACGACGACGTACGGCTCCGCCAAAATCCGAGACGGACGGAACGCCGCACGGTAAGCCTCGACGGCCTCTACTGTCGTACCAGGGCTGACATGGTAGTTCGCGCCGAACGGCAGCCCGAATCGTCCCGCGAGATCCGCGGATGGGCCAGCGCTCGAACCGAATACCCACAATTCCACATCAGCATCCTCACCGGGGCTCGCCTGGAGAGCCGTTCCATCCGCGGATTTGTAGTTGCCGTCGAGGAGGGCACGGATGTCTTCGACCTGGTGCGCGAAGTTCGGGGCGTCGGCACCCGGTTGCTGCAACACCGCCAGGCTCGATGCCAGCCGCGACGACGTGAGCAGCTTCGCCGTCGGAAACGGAGCGGGGATGACGAGACCGTCTCGGATCTCCGTAGCTCGTGGTGCCGGCTCGTCTCCCTGCGACGCGGCGGCTTTCAGCGCTTCGGCGCGCCGCTGTCCGGATCGTCCCAGCCGAGGTCGATCCTCCCCGGGTACAGCGCGTCGAGAGTGCCGAACGCTTCGACGACGGCGATCGCGGTGTGGTGACCGAGCTGCACCGCCGCAGCACCGACCCGAATCATGTCGGTGGCAGCGGCGATCGCTCCGATCAGGACAGCAGGCGACGACGACGCGACGGCGACGAAATGATGCTCCGCGACCCAGTAGCGCTTGTACCCGAAGCGTTCGGCACGACGTGCAAGGTCCAGGGTGTTGTGCAGCGCCGCGGCCACGTTCGAACCCTCGCTGACCGGTGACAGATCGAGGACCGACAGCGGAGTCGGATTCGACGCGCTCATGCGCCCGCTCCCCTTCCGTGGGGAGTGCGCTCACCGGCTTCGACAGCGAACGCCAGGCGATTCTCCGACGGTGCGATCGGGCAGGTTGCGGCATCGGTGAACGCGCACGGAAGGTTCGAGGCACGGTTGAAGTCGAGAGTGACCAGGCCGTCGTCGACCGCTCCGACCTGCAGGATTCGTGCGGCCGGATACGTCGTGACACCACTCGTGGCGTCCGTGAACAGGATGCGCAGGGACGCCTCCGACTCGCCGAACGCAACGAGTTCGTGTTCGGCATCGTCGTGCACGAAGCGGATCAGACCGAGCGCACGATGGTGGTGTTCGAGTCCGTCCACCACGGCACCCGTGGTGACGGTGCGCGGCGGGTCGAACGCCGTGAACTGCCCGGTGACCACCCATGCGGGGTCCGGTTCGTATGTCGGAATCCCCGGGAAGGCCGTGAGTGCCGGCGCGGTCCGGTCGTGGATCCGAATAGCGAAACGTCCTGTCCTTTGGATGATCTCGATATGTCCGCGACCGAACTCCACGTCGACCCCGGGGGCTCCCTCCACCGGACGGTATTCGGTGGTCTCACCGCCGAGTTCCCGAACCACTGCGTCACCGTCGACCCGCCAGAGACCTGGGACGTCTCCGTAGTCGGCGGCGGTGTCGTCGAGCCAGTACAGCGCGGTCAGGCTCGACCAGCCGAGCGGCTGCCGTAACGACTCGTCGCGTTCGGAGTGCCACTGCTGCCACTCCTCGATGAAACGATCGAGTGTGGTGGTCATGATGCGCGGACTCCTTCGCTCGTGCTGTGCGGGTGCTGCAACCCGAGATGGCTGCGCAGGGTTGTGCCCTCGTATTCGGTGCGGAAGCTGCCGCGTTCCTGCAGCAGCGGCACCACCTTGTCGACGAACTCGTCGAGACCACCGGGGGTCAGGTGGGGAACCAGGATGAAGCCGTCGCTGGCGTCGGTCTGCACGTACTCGTCGATCTCGGCGGCAACGTCCGCGGGGGTCCCGATGAACTGCTGCCTGGCGGTGACCTCGATGATCAGTTCACGAATGCTGAGGTTCTCCGCCTCCGCCTTCGCACGCCATTCTTTCGCGACGGCGAGTGGATCCTTCGCGTGCCGGACCCGCCCGCGCGTGATGTTCACGTTGTCCTCGGGTTCGATGTCCGGTAGTGGACCGTCGGGGTCATACGCAGACAGGTCCTTGCCCCACACCTGTTCGAGGAACGCGATCGCCGTCCGAGGACCGACCTGCTGCAGGCGGATGCGTCCCGCGTTCTCGTGGGCCTCCTCGCGAGTGTCGCCGAGCACGAACGTCGCGGCGGGAAGAATCTTCAGGTCGTTGTAGGCGCGTCCGTATTTCGCGAGTCGGCTCTTCACGTCGGTGTAGAAGGCGCGCCCTTCCTCGAGTGTGCCGTGCCTGCTGAAGATGGCGTCCGCCTTCGCGGCTCCGAATTCCCGGCCTCATCCGAGTCGCCGGCCTGGAGTAACACCGGGTGCCCCTGCGGGCTCCTCGGCACTTCGAAGCGACCGGCGATGTCGAATTGGGTGGTATGAATATCGAACGGCGCAATATCGCTGTCTGCAGCGAAGATTCCCTTCTGCCGGTCCAGCACGGGCGCTCCCGCGCGCCAGCTGTCCCAGAGTTGCCGGACGACGTCGACGACCTCGCCTGCCCGCACATACCGCTGCGAATGCTCGAGGAATCCCCCGCGTCGGAAGTTCTCACCGGTGAACGCGTCCGACGAGGTCACCAGGTTCCAGGCCGCCCGGCCGTCGGAGAGGTGGTCGAGCGTCGCGAACTGTTTGGCCAGCTCGTACGGTTCGTTGAATGTGGTGTTGATCGTGCCCGCCAGACCGAGGTGGGTGGTGGCTCCGGCGAGGGCCTCGAGCACCGTGAGGGTGTCGGGACGACCGACGACGTCGAGATCATGGATACGGCCGCGGTGTTCACGCAGGCGCAATCCCTCGGCCAGGAAGAAGAAGTCGAACTTACCGCGCTCCGCCGTCTCGGCGAGGTGCACGAACGACGAGAAATCGACCTGACTCTCGGAGTAGGGGTCGGCCCAGACGGTGGTGTTGTTGACCCCCGGGAAATGGGCGGCCAGATGGATCTGCTTGCGGATTTCGTTTCCGGACAACGTCATCGTTCCTTCAGTTCGACGTGGCATAGCGGTTGGCGGGGAGGGCCAAGCCCAGGCGTTCGCGCAGTGTTCCCGGCGTCGGCGCCGCGGTGGGGCGAAGTGCGGGCAGTACGTCGTCGACCAGCCGGTGCACGGTCGATGCAAGCGCAAGGGGCCGGAGGGTGACGCCGTCGACACCCTGCAGGCTCTCGATCAGTTCGCGAAGCCCATCCGGGCCGCCACGGTAGAACACCGTGTCCGGGGTGTATGTGCGCTCGGTCCAACCATCGAGCGCTGCGAGGGCTGCCACTGCGGCGTCCTCATCGGCGGCGAGGAGAACATCCACATCGAGCAGCACCCGGACCGGACGACTGCCTACCGCATCGCGGAGACGCGCGGCCAGCGCGGCGGCCTCCTCAACCGTCTTCGCGCGAATGCGCACGAGATCTGCTCGTGCCACGGCGAATTCGAAGGACTCCCCACCGTCGACGGTCACTGCGACGAGCGGTTGCCCCTGCGGCGACCTCGGGGTGATGGACGGGCCTTGACGGAGAAATACTCGCCCGCGAAGTCGATGTAGTGCAGCTTGTCGCGGTCGATGAAACGGCCGGTCGCTACGTCGCGGATCTCGGCGTCGTCCTCCCAGCTGTCCCACAGCCGACTCGCAACCTCGGCGGCCTCGTGCGCCTCCGCCCACAGCGAGGCGGTGTCCTGCTGTGCCTCCTTGCGACCGAACAATTTTGTAACATCGTAGTTCTCGGTCACCGCGACCTCCCATACCGCTCGGCCCGCGGTGGTGTGATCGATCGTCTGGATCGCTTGGCAAGATGGAACGGCTCGGTATGGGTAACGGTCGCGGTGGGAACCAGACCGATCCGCGAGGTAGCGGCACTCAGCCGTGCCGCGATGCCGACCGCTTCGAAGCGGCCGCGTACTTCGCGTCCTGTCGACGCCACGCCGAAGTCGTCCGGAAGGAAAGCGAGATCGACGCCTGCACGGTCGGCACTTCCGACGAGGTCTACCCAGTAGCGGGCGGCGAAGAGGTCTTCGGCGCGGGAGTCGTCGCGGCGCCAGGAACTCGGATGAGCACCGGTGCCCGCGAACTCGAGGGCCAACAAGAACTGTGAACTATCGGACATGCCGAACCTTCCCGGGGATAGCATCGAGCAGCACTCGGGTGTACTCATGCTGTGGGTTGTCGAAAATCTGTGTGGTGGTGCCGAATTCCACAATCTCGCCGGACCGCATCACCGCTACGGTGTCGCTGATCTGCCGGACCACCGCCAAGTCGTGGGAGATGAACAGGTAACTGAGCCCGAGCTCGTTCTGCAGGTCGGTGAGCAGACCGAGGATCTGAGCTTGGACGGACACATCGAGCGCCGAAACGGGCTCGTCGAGCACCAGCAGCTCCGGATGCAGTGCGATCGCACGTGCAATCGCCACTCGCTGTCGTTGCCCACCGGACAGTTCTGCCGGTGTGCGATCGAGATGCACGCTCGACAGTGCGACCTGATCGAGGAGCTCGGCGACGCGCGTCGCCCGCTCGGCCTTCGACCCGATACCGAACGCACCGAGCGGCTCGGCGACGATGTCGCGGATCTTCAGCTTCGGGTTGAGCGAGGCGTACGGATTCTGGTGCACGATCTGCACCCGCCTGCGCAGTACCCGCAGGTCCCGTCCCCGAAGCCCGGTGATGTCGTTGCCGTCGAACCGGATCCGACCCGAGGTGGGTGTTTCGAGCCGGATCGCGATGCGCGCGACGGTGGATTTGCCCGACCCCGATTCACCGACCAGCGACAACGTACGCCCCCGCGGAACCTCGAAGGAGACTGTCCGCACCGCGTCGAGCGAGGTTCGTCGATCGATCCGGAAGGTCTTCGACACATCGGTCACAGTGAGCAGCGGCTCCGCAGACACGCGATCGGGCCGTACGGTAGCCGTGAGGCTCGGAGCTGCCGCAAGCAACGCCCGCGTGTATTCGTGTCTCGGGTTGTCGAGCACGTCCAGCACAGGACCCGACTCCACCACCCGACCGTTCTGCATGACGACGATGCGATCGGCGCGGTCGGCCGCCACACCCAGATCGTGGGTGATGAGCAGCACCGCGGTACCGGTCTGGGCGATGCGCGCTTCGAGGTGATCGAGGATGCGGCGCTGCACGGTGACGTCGAGTGCACTCGTCGGTTCGTCGGCGATGACGAGGTCGGGGCCGCAGGCCAGGGCAATCCCCATGAGCACCCGCTGACGCTGTCCCCCGGACAGGGCCTGAGGGTATTGCTTCGCTCGCAATTCCGGGTTGTCGAGTCCGGCCTCGTCGAGGATGCGCAGCGCCTCGAGCTTCGCGGCCCGGCGGTCTGCACGCCCGTGGATACGCAATGTCTCCGCAATCTGGTCGCCGATCCGGATCACCGGGTTGAGCGATGTCGTCGGATCCTGCGGGACCAAGCCGATTCGCGCGCCTCGCACCTTCTCCAAGGCGCGTTCCGGCAGTGCGTCGAGGCGTTGTCCGTCGAACGTGACGGTGCCGCCCACCATGCGTCCACTACCGGAGAGCAGACCGATGATGGCGTGTGCGGTCGTCGACTTGCCCGAACCGGATTCTCCGACCACAGCGACGACTTCGCCACGGGCGACCGTGAATCCGATACCGTCGACTGCCACGACCGGATCGTCGTCGCTGCCATAGGCGACCCGCAGGTTGTCGACTTCGAGAAGCGGTGCGGTGTGGGTGCTCATCGGCCACTCCGATCGTCGACGGCATGACCGATGCGGTGAGCAGCCAGAACGACGGCGACGATGACGAGACCGGGCAAGGTCGTCATCCACACGCTGTGGCCAGATAGTTGCGCCCCTCGGAGATCAGCGATCCCCATTCGGGGGTGGGCGGAACTGCACCGAACCCGAGGAAGCTCAGGGACGACACGGCCAGGACCGCCATCCCGAATTCCACCGCTGCCAGTGCGATCACCGGAGCGTACGCGTTGCGAAGCACATGACGGAACAGCACGGTGTGCCAGCGGACACCGGAGGCGAAGGCCGCTTCGACGTACAAGGTATGGCGCACCCGCAGCACCTCCGAACGCATGACGCGCGCGAAGTTCGCGACAAGCCCGATACCCACGGCGATCGCGACGTTGAGAGTGCCGAAGCCGAGAGCGGTGACCAGGGCGAGGGAAAGCAGCAGAGCGGGGATGGACAACAGCACATCGACGATCCGCATGAACACCGCGTCGACGAGGCTCCCCGCTGCACCGGACAGCAGACCGATGAGCGAGCCGATCACGATGGCGATGCCCACCGCAACCAGTGTCGCAGTCAACGACAGTGCAGCGCCGTGCACGACTCGGGTGTAGACGTCTCGGCCGATGTTGTCGGTGCCGAACCAGTGCGCGAGACTCGGCTCCTGCAGTTTGTCTGCGGGCACGCCCTGCAGGGGGTCGCCGGACGCGAAGAAAGCCGGGAACACCGCGAACCCGATAGCGATCAGCAGCACGGCGGCGGAGATCACCACGACCCAGTTGCGAAGCACCGTTCTCACCGCACTACGGAGGGCGAAGGGTTTCGCTGGTCTCGCTACCCGGACCTGGGAACCGGCTCGAATCGGGTCTCGAATCAGTGTGTCAGACATGGATACCCACTTTCGTGTCCTCGTCGATCGCCGGGCCCGTGTCTGCCCGAGCACGTACCGATTCGCCACGCCCCGAGGCACCGCCGGCACCGCGTCTTCCATCGACGATCCGCGGATCGATCAGTGGGTAGCACAGGTCCACAACGAGGTTGACGATCACGAACACGACCGAACCGAACACCACGATGCCCAGCACCACCGGAATGTCCTGTGCCATAACGGACATCTGGGTCAAGCGCCCGAGACCTGCACGGGAGAAGACCGTCTCCACGACAACCGATCCTGCGATCAGATTGCCGACGATCACACCGGCAATCGTGAAGGCCGGGATACTGGACAACCGCAGAGCGTGTCGCGTCTGGACGCGCCACCTCGATGCACCCTTCGCCCTGGCAGCCTCGATGTAGGGCTGACGCGCTGTGGTCTGCAGGCTCACCGCAAGCACCTGCGCGATGACTGCGCCCGTGGGGAGCGCCAGTGTGATCGCGGGGAGCAGCAGGTGTCCGATGCCGCCTTCACCGAACGCGGGGAACAGCTTCAACCGGAACGAGAACAACTGGAGCAGAATAAGTCCCACCCAGAATGTGGGCACAGCGACACCCAATGGAGGCAACGAGAACAAGACGTTCCGCAACCAGCCGATACGCGTGTACGTGGCGAAAAAAGCGACGACGGTACCGAAGGCCACCGCCAGTACCAGCGCGAACGATGCGAGGGCAAAGGTACTCGGCAACGCGTCGGCGATCGCCTCCGTCACCGGCCTGCCGGTGGAGATCGAGATTCCGAAATCACCGCGGACCGCATTGCTCAGAGCATTCCAGTACTGAACCCACACCGGCTGATCCAGGCCGTAGCGCGCCTGCAGCTGCTCGATTGCGGCAGCGTCGACCGGTGTTCCGTTGTCGGAGCCGGCCACCATGCTCACCGGATCGGACGGTAGGAGGAACAGAACGCCGAACGAGACGGTGAAGGCGGCCCACAGGACGCCGACGGCCTGGAGGAAGCGGGAAGCGAGGTAGCTCATCATGTCTACTCGCTGAGCCAGGTGTCGAAGAACTGCAGGCGTGCCGACGCTTCGAACAACAGGTCTTGTACCTTCGGTCCGGCACCGATCGCCTGCGACAACTCCACCGTCGGAATGAACAGGGCGTTGTCGATCACGAGTTGCTGAGCCTCCCCGATGTAGCCGTTCCGTGCCGCCGGGTCGGTCGTCGTGAGCTGCGCCGTGAGTACGTCGTCGAGTTCCGGAATCGGACCACGCTGGTTGAGGTTCCGGCCCTCCGTACCGAACGCTGTGCGCAAAATGTCGCCATCGGCTCGAGTGCTGTTGTAGTAGGTGGTGTCGTAGTCTCCGGAAGTCTGGCGGGCAGTGGTCTCGGGTGTCGACACAAGATCGAGTTGCAGGTCGACACCGACCTCCCGCAGTTGCTGCTGGACGAGTTCGAGAATCGCCTGGTTCCCCGCGAACACCGAGCTGAACAGCACCGAGAAGCTCAACCGCTGGCCGTCTTTGACGCGGATGCCGTCGTCGCCCGGCACCCATCCGGCGTCGTCGAGGATCTTCGTCGCAGCGTCGGGGTCGTACGTGACCTCGTCCACCGCGACGTACCCGGGTGTCACCGAGGCGAGGGCGCTCGTCGCAGGCTCGAAGTCGGGACCGAGAACCGTGTCGACGAGCTCGGTGCGGTTGATCGCAGGGATCAGCGCACTGCGGACGGCGGGATCGGAGAGTACGCCGCGGCTCACGTTGGGCTGGAACCCGAACGGGAGGCCAGGGTTCGGCGTGGTGAGAATGCGGCCACCGACCCCTTCGATCTGCGCGGCATCCTGCGGAAGGGCATCGGAGACCGCGTCGAGCTGATCGGAGGCAAGAGAGCCTGTGCGAACACCGGATTCGGGAACGATCGTGAATTCGATGCGGTCGAGGTACGCCTCACCGTCGTGCGCGAAGACGTCCGATCCCCAGGCGTACCCGGCACGCTTGACCAGGGTTGCCGACCGGTCCTGCTGGTAGTCCTCATACGTGAACGGTCCCGTGCCGGAGAGTTCGCCTGCACACCGTTCCTCGGCGCTCTTCGCGACGTCCTCTGCGGAGAGAAACCCGAGTTGATGAGTCGAGGTGGCCTGGAGGAACGGCGCGTTGGGCGCCGAGAAATCGACGCTGGCCGTGTGCTCGTCGATCACGGTGGTGCCGGTGTAACCGGCGAGGTATCCGGTGGCCTGCGGAGCCTTGACTCCGCCGAGAGTGTTCACAATGGAATCGAAGTTGCTCTGCACCGATTCTGCGGTGAAAGGTGTTCCGTTGCTGAAGGTCACGCCTTCCTTCAGGTGGAAGGTGAACTGTGTGGAGTCCTCGTTGACGTCCCAGCTCTCGGCGAGCCACGGCGTGATCTCACCGGTCTCGGGGTCCTGATCTGTGAGTGAGTCGACAACCTGACGAGCGACGTAGATGGTCTGGTTGCTGCCGGCCTGCGCGGGATCTGCGCACGTGGGGGCCTGCGACAGGCCGTACCTGAGCGTGCCCCCGGCCTGCGGGGTACCACCACCCGGCGCGGCGGCCGACTCGGATCCGCACGCGGACAAACCGACGACCAGCACCGCAGCGACACCCACCACCGGAATCACACGACGGGATGCATGAATGAACGAGAAGGACACCTGAACTCCGTGGTCTCTACATGACAGCGATCTCTACATGACAGCGGCAGCATCGAACCGAAGCGATGCGGCCGGATGAGAATTGGACGGGTCGACCGTCGACAGATGTCGGCACTGTGCCGGCACAGGTCGATATGCAGGCACGACCACGTCACCACGACATCTTCGTGTGTCATGAACAGTCCTCCATCGTTCCCGGCGGTAGCACCTCACCCACGAGGTAGGGGGGTTGCTGCGACGTCGTCGAGCCAGGTCTCTCGGTCGCTCTGGATGGTCGTTGTCGATGCTAGACATTCCCGGCCCCCGGATGAACCGTTCCCCTCACGGTGATTGAAAGTCTTATGAGGCTGCAGCAGTAGCCACTATCGTCACCGAATCCGCGACTGTGCATCCGCCCCCCCCGCGAGGCCGATTCATGACCGTTCGAACCGAATCCACACTCGACACCGCCACATCGGCCCAGATCCTGTTCGAGCCCCTCGCACTGCGCGAGGTGACCTTCGGTAATCGAGCGCACCGAAGTCGGCGGCACGCACCTAGGGTTCGGTGCGGTGGTCGCCGAGGCCACCGCCGTCACACCGGGCGGGCGGATCAGTCCGCAGGACACCGGGCTGTGGAACGACGAGCAGACTCGCGCATGGTCTCGCATCGTCGACTTCGTTCACGAGCGCGGCACCCGCGCCGGCATTCAGCTCACTCACGCGGGACGCAAAGCATCGATCCACCGCCCCTGGGATACCGAGCAGGGCAGCATCTCTCCGTCCGAGGGCGGTTGGCCCGGCGTCGCCCCCGACTCTTCAGCGTTTCCAGGCTCGCGGAGCCGAACGGACTCACGTCCGGGGAGATCGGGGACATCGACGATGCATTCGGCTACTCCGCCCGCCGGGCCGACCGCGGCGGATTCGATCTGCTCGAACTCCAGGCCGCGCAACGCACCGCACCGGTCACCTCGTCGGCTTCGCGGTGAAGCGCTTCCGGGTCGGTCACCTGAGTAGCGCCGTATGTACCTGCCCGAGTCGGGCTATCGGTGGTCTCCGCGACCCATCCTGCACGACCGTGCGACGCAAAACCTGCGCTGGCAAGCTGATTCGCCAGGTGGAACGGCTCGGCATGGATCGCGCCCACGGCGGGGACCGATCCGATTGTCTCGGTGAAAGCGGCCGCGAATGCCACGACCTCCACGGGGTCGAGACGACCTGTGATCATGGGGTGGTCACCTCGAGTTGCCGGGTCGGCGAATGTCGCGATCGCGAATCCGGCCCGCTCGACGCGACGAACGAGATCGATGATCGACGGGCCGGCGGTGTTGAATCTCCTTCCGCAACACGGGAGCCACCTCCGCCTGGAAAAGCTCGAGGCTCGCGCGCTGCTCCGCTGCAGTCAGCCCACCTCGGTCGGCTGTCACGTGCATGACTTCATGTCCGAGACGCTCGTGATAGCGGAGCACCTTGTCGATCACTTGCTGCGGGCCGCCGACGAGCGCGGAACTGCGTTCGACAAAGTCCTCGACACTCTCGAAGACCACCGGCAGCCCCGAGCCCCGCGCGAACTGCTGCCGCTGCTCGAACAACGGCCGGAACCGCTCGACTGCTTCCTGTGACGTCGGCGCGACGTACAGTCCCGCCGTGCCCGCTCCCACCCGTGCATCCGAGGGTCGTGCCCGTATGCCGCCCATCTGTCGCGGTAGTACTCGATCAGTTCGGCGTATGGCTCGATCGGGTTGGTGACGTTGGCCGAGAACACCGGATCGCCATATTGTGCTGCTGCATCCACGGATTCGCGGCTCGTGGCGCTGCCATGCCACATCGTCAGACGTGGTTGCAGCGGACGAGGAACCGTGACCGCGTCGGTGAGCGAGGGCCGGAAGGATCCTTCCCATGTGACCCGCTCGTTCTCCCACAACAGCCGGAAGAGTTCGTAGCCTTCACGGTTACGATCCCACTGGTCGTCGGGCGTGACGTGGAACAGGTCGGCCTGCGCTGTGCCGTTACCCTTGCCGATTATCAGCTGCAAGCGACCTCCGGAGAGATTGTCGAGAGTCGCATAGTCTTCGTAGGCGCGCACCGGATCGAGCAGGCTCAGTGTCGTTACACCGGTCCACAGTTCGATGTTCGATGTCCGCGCCGCAATGTTGCTCAACACCACCGGAGGCGATGACGACAGGAACGGATGCTCGTGACGCTCACCAACCGCGAATCCTTCGAAGCCGAGTTGCTCGGCCAGTACTGCGGTGTCGACGACCTCACGAAGTCGGTCGGAGGGGCTGAGCAATTCTCCGGTCACAGGGTCCGGCTGGTGGGTGATCAGGCTCAGGAGCAGGAATTTCACGCGGACTCCGCCTTTCGGGTCAAGCGCTTCTCGAATGGATGCGGGCCGATCTCCTCGGCGGGGTGTGTCGTCCGGCGGTAGCACCCGCACCCGAATGCGGGGGGTACTGCGACGTCATTGAGCCAGGTCTCTCGATCGCTCTGGATTGCGCCTCGAACTGTAAGGCGATTCGGACATGCGGTCAACGGTTGATTCACGTTACTGGCCGTTGAATTATGTTGGAACACAATTAGAATCGCACTGATCTGAATTCTGCGCCGGTCGGAGGTTCCACCACCTCGACTTCGATCCGAGATCATCATCCCCCATATCGAATATGCGTTCCAAGGACTATTGAAATTCGAATGTCAGTTCTATAGAATTCGGTCATGGGTGGGGAACTCTGGAAACTCGACGA
>BBEG01000025.1 GCA_001312645.1 Rhodococcus sp. JCM 9791 | reverse complement strand
CCCCTGCAGCGCTACGGTCCCGGCGAGTCCGGCGGCCAGCAGGGCCAGTGTGTGGGCGGGGGTGTTCACGCCGCGTTCTTTCCTCGCCCCGAGTTCCTGTCTTTGCGCGTCGCCGGCCGGTACGAGGCGGGGTGTCGTCGTGTGCGTACATGGCCTCGATGCGAGCCTTGATCTCCGTGGTGCTCATCGGTCCACCAGTCGCCACACGGTGGGGAGATCGCGGTGTGCGCGATGTATTCATACGTGAATTCCTCTGTTTTCAAGCATGTTTCGACTGCGATACAGCAGGAACGCTGCATGACGGTCAGATCATGAGGCAGCGAGGCCGACGCAGGCGACGGTGAGCACGGCGATCAGCGCGCACAGGGCGAGTGAGCCGGTCAGCACCAACATGGGTGCGCCGGCCGGGACACCGGAGCCTAGGGCGATGACCGTGTGCGACCGAAATCGGGAGTCCGACGGTTCCGCGTGGTTCATGTGCGTGTCCATGCGCAAGTCGGTCTGTGGCATCAGCAGCTGCAAGTTCTTCGGCCTTTCCGAAATCCCAGCCGGATCAAGAACGGTCCGGTCCCCCTGGGAACTGTGGGTGTGGCATGTGTGTGGTGTGTGTCTATCGGCCCCTGAATTTGCGATAGATCACAACCTGTTAGCCCCTGGAACCAGTTCTACATCACAATCGTGATCGCGGCCACCTAGGTAAATTCCTGATTTGCGCTGGTGAGGGGCGGTTTCGGTACGTTCGTGCAGATTATCGGCGCCCACGTTCACACAGCCAGGTCGGGTGGCTCCGTGCCTGATCACAGTGGTTTTCTACGCAACCCGTGCGGTGCCGCACTCGGACAGGCAGCCCAGTACTGATGCGGCACGAAGGTCTTCCGACGCCGGCGCTTGGGTCGTGCAGCGAAAAGATTGAGGACTTTCGACCCACCCGGGTGTTGCGGTAGTACCTGTCGACAATCGGGTGGTAAGCCCGTGGCGCGGTCAGCCGACGGTGAGCTGTCCGGTCATCTCTGATGGTAGGTGCAGTAGATGTCGTAGGTACCAGACTCCTCCGGCGCGGTGAACGTGACCGTCTCGCCGGCCTCGACCTCGACGTCGAAGGTGTCGTCGCGGGCCGTGACGCTGTGCTCGACCTGGTCGTCGTTCCGCACGGTGACTGTGGTGCCCGGGCCGACCGAATCCGGGATCTCGAATGCGAAGTCCTTGATGACGATCATCACGGCTTCGGCGTTACCGGTGTCGTCGGCCGGGGTCGTGGTGACCGTCGACGAGTCGGTATCGGACCCGCATGCGATCAGAGCGAATGCTGCAGTCAACAGTGCTACGAGGAGCAACGCTGCGCGCTTCATGAGTGCCTCCTGTTCGGGCCCCCAGCTACAAATTCAACACCCCATGGACGCGAGAAGACCCGAAATCAGCCGAACTTCTTCGCCATGGTTCCGCACCCCTCGTAGGGGTAGCCTTTCGCAGCCAGTTTTCCCGGTCGTCGTCGAGCACCCTTTCGACGACGGCACCGGCATGCGTCGAACGAAGGCACGCTCCCATCCCATACCGTCTTCGACGAACAGCACGCCCGCCGGCAACCCGTCGCAGCGTCCGAACGTAAGGCGCCTTGACGTGTCGGATCCGGATTGCGGCGCTCACCTTCGCGTTGCATGCTTCTTCCGGAAGGCCGGGACTACTTCGGTTCTGGCGACGTCACCGACTGCACTCCGCGTGACGATCCAATTCCCGCGCGAGCACATCGAACCGCGGGTGCCGCGACCACGCCGCACGATCCCCGATCACATACAGGCGCTGCTTCGCCCTGCTCACGGCGACGTTTACAAGGTTCGGCTTCGACGACGCCCACCGCTTCGCGCCTTCACGGGCCGGGTCGCCTCCCAACACCAGGACGACGACCTTCGCCTCCCGTCCCTGTGCGGTGTGCACGGTTCCGGCGGTGATCCCGTCGTACCGGGAACGCAATCCCGCGAGGCGCCGCGCGACGTCCCGGAAGGGACTGAGCACGATCACGTCGTCCATCGGATGTTCCCTGCTCACCAGGTCCTCGAGAAGTTCGACGAGTCGGTCGTGTTCGGCCTGCACGAAGTGGCCGTTCGACGTCCCGGTCACGTCGTACCACTGCGACGGCGGCAGATCACCGTCCGGCTGCGGATTCCCTCCGTGGATCATCGTGCCGCCGTATGCGATGGTGTTGACGACAGAGAACATCGGCTCGGCACAGCGCCGGTGCACACGCAGGGGCGCACCCACCCAGATCGGTTCGTCGTCGCCTCGCAAGGTCGTTCCCCACCGAGTGAGACGGTCGGCGATGGACTGCGTCGACGACCGCCCAGGCAACCACCGTTCGTCCACGCCGAACGCACCCCGCACCGCCTGCTGTGCCCGGAACGGCAGAGTCACCACAGGTTCAAGTTGTAGCGGGTCGCCCACGACGACGGTCCGTCGCGACCTCCAGATCGCACCGACCGGGTTCTGCGGTGTCGCCTGGCCGGCTTCGTCGATGAGCAACCAGCCGAGGGCTTCACGTCCGAGCCCACGGAATACCCGGTCGAAGGAGGCGAACGTCGTCGACACGAGCGGGACGACGAAGAACAATGTGCGCCACGCGTCGGCGACGGCCGCCGGATCCAGGTCGTGTGGCGCGTTCCCTGCGACGACGTCCATCGCCCCATGCATGCTCTGACGCATCTGTTTCGGCACCTGCGCGAGGAACTCCTTGTGGAGCTCGAGCGCTGCCACGAACAGTCGTGACCGTGCCTCGTTCAGGGCCATGTCCGACCACGGCGCGGCCAGCTCCCGGTCCGGTCGTCGGCCCACTCCGGCCCCGGCATCGCGCCACCCCACCTCTGCCGCAACTCGTCGAGAGTGCAGTCGAGTTCGTTGCGGCGATACCGCACTGCGTCGGATCGCTGGGCGAGTTGATCGTGGGTGCCCCGTAGGTCGACCAGCTTCTGCATGGTGTGCTGGTGTGCTGCGAACGCGTCGGCGTACTTCTCTTCCCACACCGCGAGTGCATCCGTCAACCGGGTGTGGTGGGACTGCCAGAGCCGACGTTCCTCGCGTGCGCCGCGGCTCATCCGCCACCACGCCACACGCTGCTCGTTGTGCGCGGCGAGTTCGTTCTCGACTGTGGCCCGGCCCTGCTGGAGACGGTCGACGGTACCGCCTTGCACCACTTCGATGCCGGCCGCGGAGCGAAGTGCCTCGGTGTGGGCCTCCACCTGGTCCAGGACTGCTCGCAGTTCGCTGTCGCGGTGGGCTCGCTCGCGGTACCGCTCGTACCCGTGCTGACGTTCGTCGATCATCGCGGCAACAGCGTCGCGCGCGCGGCGATACTCTGCGACGGCGTCGTGCCATGATCTGGTCGGCCCGGCCGATTCGAATTCCTTGAGGATCGACTGCAGTCCTCGTCGAGTGGCCTTCTTTCCGCTGCTCTTCTCGTCGAACCAGAGCGTGTTCGTGAATCCGGTGCGGTAGCTCTTTCGTCCGAGCCGGGCGGCGGTCAACCCCCAGGCCTTCGAATCCTTGCCGGTGTCGTTCAAGAGCGCCGTTGCGATGTCTGCGAAATAGTCGGTGTCGAACCGGTCGGAATCGATGCGTCCGCCGCGGGCATCTCGAAGCTGATGTTCTCGACAGCACCGTTGTTGGACGAGGCCACCACGATCTCGAATCCGTGGAAGGCGTCTGTCCACCGCTGCACAACCCTCGTGTACTCGCCGGCTTTCCAGCGGTGTGGCGTCGCCGTGAACGCGTCAGCCGGGCTCGCGAGATGCGCGAGACGATCGGCGCGTTCGACGACGACCGCGGCGACGAGGTCGCGCAGCAGCGTCGACTTCCCTGTCCCCGGTGGCCCGTTCACCGCGAAAATCCCGGCGTTGCTGTGTAACTCATCCAGGATCGTGTTGACGGCGAACTGCTGCCCGAGCGCCAAGGGATGTTCGGGCTTTCCTGGCCACCGGCCGGGCGGAATTGCTTCGGGCCGGCACGCCACGAACGACGCAGCCGGCACAGCACTGACGTCGACGCGTCGGGCCGTGTCGAGCACTGCGTCCTCGGTGAGGTAATGCGCGAGTCCGGTGCCGATGTCTCCGGCGGCGACTCGGCCGGCCACCATTCCCAGGTCGGCGGCGATGAAGCTGTTGAGAAAGTCGGTGCCGTCGACACCGTCGGACTGCTTGACCTCCACCGACCGGACACGGATCTCCGCGCAGTCGATCATGCCGTTCACGCCCACAAGCGCGGCGATACGTCGCCGTATCGCCGAGAGCCGTTCGGTGTCCAGGGGTAGGCGGCATCCGCAACGGGGGTTGATGTGCTGTTCGTCGTCGAGGAGTTCGGTCAGAAGTTTCTGCGCGTCGTCCAGTCCGTGCAGCCAGGACGCGGAGCCCGGTCCCGGGTTGCAGGTACGCCCGGCCGCCCACGCCAGCCCGGACAGCACTTCGGACCCGGAAACGACACAGCCGTACTTGTCGACGACGAGTGCGGCCAGCGCGCATTCCCCCGACGGTCGCGGATCGTAGTTCTCCTCACCAGGGGCGAGGATCTCGTCGACAGCGGACCACACATCGTCGATGCGGTACACGCCGAAGTAGACGATGTGCTGCCGCTCGTAGCCGGCGCGTCGCGGAGATATGCGCAGCCGGTGTCCGTGTTCCCACGGCAGCAGATCCCGAGGCGTCATCTTCTCCACCGGCGACAGAGCGTCGAACTTGTCGACCTTCGGTACCTGCTGAGGCTGAACAACTCCACCGCTCGCCAGAACTCGATGATGCCGCCCTGCCGATGATATTCCGCGTCCACCGCTCCCCCTCACTGCACAGTCAAGTCGGTTGCGAACCCTAGCGAAGGGTGCCGACACAGCGACCGTTCACTGCGGAATTGGTGGACACCACCCGAGACGCTATTCTGTGGCGGATCGGACAAGGGGACCGATCGATGGGGGATCATGGGGATGACCAACACGCTCGAAGCCGACCTGCCACAAATCCGGTCGGTGTCACGCCACTTCGATCTGCACGCCGAAGAGCTCTGCGAGATCGACACCTCACCGATGAGGCCAGTTCGACCAGCGGATTCCTGCAGGTGTCGTCTGTCGCCGCCGCGCTCGGCGGCGCCGAAGCAGCAACCCGCCGCGCCCTGCTGATCCTCGCTGATCGGGCATGGGCACTACACGACACCATGAACCGCGTGTGTGAGGACTACTCACAAACCGAGGAACACTTCAGGGACGAACTCGCGAGGGCGGTGTCCGCGTGATTCCCTCGGTATCCGATGTACGTCAATGGAATTGGTCCGCACTGTCCGAACAGGTGATCTCAACAGAGTCGGTCGCCACCCGACTCGAGGACGCCCGCGACTCGATCCACGCATCCACCAACGACCTCTGGTCTGCATGGACGGGTATCGCTGCCGACGCCGCAGCAGACCACCTCGACCGCGAACGCAAGTCCGACACCACCATCTCCTACGAACTACGCGAAATCGCCTCCGCCACCGGAAGAGCCGACGAAGATCTCGCACACGCAGCCCGTGTGGCTCTCGACAGAATCGCCGCTGCCGAACGAGCCGGCTTCACTGTCGGTGACGGGGGCGTCACCGCCGGGCCAGACTTCACAGGGTCTACGAGGGAGAACCCGACGCCGCCGCGCATTGGGGCATGATTCAAGACGCACTGCGCGTGATCGGTGAGGTGGACGACGACCATGCACGCCGCATCACCGGCATCGTCTCGAACCTCATCGACGTCACACCATCACCAGCAGCCTTCTCCCCCGACGAAGCCGCCCACGACTGGGCCATGCTCACCGATGGCACGGTCACGTCCGAAGATCTGGGACGGTTCACCACGAACCTTGCCGCAGCCGGACTCGACCCGCAGTCTCTCGAGGAGCTTGCGAAAGGCAAGGTCGTCACCGCCCTTCCAGCAGGCGCGTTCAGCTACCTCGAGAACCTGTACGGCGAAGCCGGAGCGGATGGCGTCATGGAGTTGCAGCAGCAACTCCTTGCCGACGGCAGTACCTCAGCACTCGACGCCCGCGACAGTCTCGCAAACGGCATTCTCACACTGTCGAACGAACACGTCCGCGACGTCGACGACGACCGCGGCGGATGGGACCGCCTGCCCCAGGACATCCGCGACCTCGTCGAAGCGCGCCCCGGCTCGGCCCAGCTCGACGGTTACCAGGTCCCGCCCACCTTGTCCGCATTCATGGACACCCTGCCGCCCGACATCCGGAGCGAGCTCGAATCCGAGCCAGGCGCCGCAGCCACTGCACACCGCAACGCACTCGCCGATCCGGCTGACGCCGCCTACATCGACTCCGTGATCCGCGGGCGCGAATTCTGGGACTTCGTCGGAACAGGGAACGGCACTCCCGGCGCCGAACTCGGCACGAAACTCGTCGAATCGGCCGCATCCCAGGCATCCGTGCTCGATACGCCCGGATCCGGCACCTCGCCGTACGACACCATCCCCATCACGGTCGGTCATGCCGGCGAATCGATGCTCGACGTCGCCACGAGCAACCACGACGTCAGTGCCCGTGTGCTTGCAGGAGACCTGAACGGAGACGGCCGCACCGACATTCAACGCGACGACATTCTCACACCACTGTTCACTCATGCCTGGGACGACGGTGGAGAGTCTGCAGGACGCCTCACCAACTGGATGACCCACGAGATCGGCGACGCCCACGCTGCCGGCGACCCCGCACGTGCCGACCGCGCGGAGCTCGCCGCGCTCCACCTGTCGCAGTATCTTTCACACGAAGCGAGCTTCGACCGATTGATGGACGTCCACGGCGAGAACACCTCCAGTATCGGTGAGGTGAATCCCGGACTGGTTCGAGCATTCGCCGACGGGTTGCATGGGTACATCCCCGAACTTGTCAGGGCGGACGCGTCAGGGGCCTGGAAAGAGGACAACCTCGATTCACCCAATTCGAACGAGAACGCGCGTCGCATCTTCACTCTCATGCGACGGATCAGGAATCCAGTGCCATATTCGGAAGCGCGGCTACTGCATTCGGTCGGTACTACGCAGACGACTTCGTCGAAGGCCCCTCGTATCTCGGTGCTTCCAACGCGGGTCGCCTCCAAGCGCTGCTCGATACCGGCATCTACAACGCAGGAAGAGAAATGTTCGACGACCGCGCTCGGATCGATGAGTTCGTGCAGCAGCGCCGAGAAGACACGTTCAACACGAACTACACGATCATCCGGAATCTTGTCGCACTCGATCCCCGCCTCAGCAGCACGGTCGGACTCTTGATGGACGTCAACAGCACCTCTATCCGAGACACGTTCGTGCCGGCATTCGATAACCCCGAGCTGACCCCGTTCACCGGCGACTTCAGTCGATACAGCGCGCCGAACGCGTACAACCTGCTGGAGAATGCGGTGGGGCGGTACGGATTGCCGGACGATCCCACCATCGTGGACGACCTTCGCACACTCGGACTGTTGAGATCCGACGGAACACTCACCTACCCGAGCGGCGACCCCTCCCTCGACAAAATCACCGACCTCGCCGACCGGACTTTAGAGACACACGGAATCGACTTCTCCACCTTCCGCGAGCACTACATCGACGCATACGGAAGCGTCGCACCTACTACAAGGGAGTCGAGCAGCCCACGATGAAACATCCCACCACCGGAAAAACCATCATCGTGATCGTCACCGCAGCATTGACCTTCACGACAGGAGCCTGCGCAACACCCGACCCCGTGCCGACACCACCTGAACCCGAACAGGTCTCCTTCGCAGCACTCGACGCCGACGCAAAACTGATGTCACATCGCTGGAATGCACCAGACGGTGTTTCACTCGACTCACGAGAACTACAAGCGGTCCGGTCCTACATCGAAAGCGCAAGCACCTACGACCACACGGCAGATCGAGCCAGCGTCCACCCCGGATTCTGGGATGTCCGAACCCAATGGGAAACCACTCCCATACCTGAATACGGGACGGTCTACCACCACATCCTCCTGATCGAACCCTCCGTCCACATCGGCGAACCCGTAACAGAAGTATTGGTGTGCAGCGACTATATGAACACCGCGATATCCACAAAATACGCATGGATACGCATCCATACAATGCGGTACACGCCCCTACGAATCCGACTGTCCACCGACGGCCCTGCCACCACTCCAGCACTCGACTACGAGCATCGACTTCCCTATCCGACGTGGAATGTATTCGAAGGCCTCGAAATAGAACGAGCAGATGGCGACCGCGGCAGCAAGAGGCCCATGTGGACCATCTGCGATGAGGACATGCCGGGATACAACCCGGAAGCACCCCAAGAGGAGGAGCTTCCGGCCGCGCCCGTCGTCGAACCGTTCTACCCCGGCTGGCCGACCCTCCTCGACGAGCATCCATAGAATCGTGGGTGTGTCCGGAGCATCTGATGCAGTGAAACAGCCAGACCGCATGGCGTCACCCTGCATTCACAGAGAGATGCGAGCGGGTCCGAGCAAGTGGGCGCCGATCACTCCGTCACACAGGCGCATCCATATATCTCCGCGATGCCGGAGGTACGCGGCATACGGGAGGATGCCACCGCGCCCGGCATCTTTGGTGCATTTCTACCCAACCAGCGACCAATATTCCACCAAAGACCCCCTCCATCATCGTTTCGATGTGCTCGGGATGTTCACCGGAGCGGTATCCCCGCCGTCAGCGAACCGAAACGATTCGTGCGCGGCGAAATCGATTTGTTCCGTTGACAATTCGACGTGACCACCGAAGAGGTGTGGGCAAGATTCGGGCATGGGTGCACGGCGCCGGGACGCCGTCGGTGCTCGCCCTCCAGCAGGATCGGTCGTTGTCGGGCTCCTCCTTGGAGCGATGGGCGTGAGGTGCGGCGGCACGTCTATCACTGCGGTCCCGCATCCCCTGCACGAGCGGTCTTTCGCCGCCAGTGATCGCGGTCGTCGTCGAGCATCCACTCGACCACGTCGCCGTCGGGGCGGACGGCGTCGGTGAGCCAGTGGGTCTCGTCTGGTGCCCACCCGGCGATCACACTCGCGGCATCATCGTCGACGTCGATCGCGGTGCCCGCCGCGGCGAGATATCCCGTCACCGTGAGGTGCACTCCCCCGTACATTTCGGCGACGCGACTCCAGTCGGGCATCACCCAGCGACCGTCGCGGCCGGTGGTCCGGTACCAGTCGTGACGTTTCTGCGCCGTCACCTCCAACGGGAAACGCCGGCACAAATCGGCGCACGCATCGGCGCGTCGATCTCGAACACCTCGATTCCCGACGGCACCGGCATGCGTCGAGCGAAGGCCCGCTCCCAGCCCATACTGTCTTCGATGAACAGGACGCCCGCCAGCAACCCGTCATCAAGAGACCGCGCCGAACAGCGCGCCTCCCCCGGAAAAGACCACCACTCACCCGAGAAGTTCGCCTTCGGGTCTTGCGGGCGCTCGCGTTCCGCTTTGGCTTCCTGGTCGACGACGCGGTCGCGCCATGCGACCAGGCAGTCGGTGAGCGGCTCTTGTTCGGGGGGTTGCTGCACAGATGATTCGGCAGAATCGGCCCAGCCCACCGACCATTGGTCGTCGCGAGCCACCTCGGTCGGCCACCAGTCGACGTGAGGTGACTGCGCGATGTGGTCGGCGACGCGCCGCAGTTCTCGTCGCATGGGGGTGGTGGCGGCGAGGATGTCTTCCCCGTCGGGTTCCTGCCAGTAGCGGGCATTGTCCACCGCCATCCCGAGCGCCGAACGCAGGACCGCTGCCGTCACCTCGGGGAGCAGCACGGTCGAGAGCTTACGGGCGACCTCCTCCGGTGGAATGTCGGGCAGCGGCTCGTCGGCACCCGGGCCGTACAGGACACCCGGGTTGGGGTCGAGGTTGTGTGCGGCGTAGAAGACGGCGGAGTTGAAAGAACTCCGGTCGTAGCTCTGCCAGGTGGCGCGGTCGGCTTCCCGCGCAAATTCCAACAACAACCTGCGGCCGCGAGGGCCTGTCAACAATGCGTTTGCCGTCATGCGGACCAGTAGATCACCGGACGACCCGAATCACCGGTGGTGTACGGCAGGGCGTCAGGGCACCCGGACGCCCTGCCACTGATCAGTCCAGCGATCGATACACGCGTGACTCGAATTCGAGGAACCCGTCGACAGATGCGCGGTCGGCGAACGGCAGGATCTGCGTCGCCCAGATCCCGGCGACATCTGCACTACGATCGATCCAGTAATACAGATTTGCCAATCCGGCCCAACTCAACGATCCGGCGCTGCGACCTGTAGGCGCTTGCTCTTCGTTGACCATGAAAGTGTAGGCCCACGTCTTGCGCTGCCCGGGAAAGAATTCTGCGTCGTTCGACAGTTCCGGCTCGACGCCGGGCAGCATGGTCACCTGAAGATTGCCGAGACCGTTGATCGCGGCGTTCGCAACGGTTTCCGGCTGCAGCACCCGGCCATGTTCACCTTCGCCGTCGTTCAGCCACATTTGCAGAAAACGGCTGTAGTCACCGACGGTCGAGTACAGACCGTGGCCACCCATATCCACCTCGGGTTCCTGCGGCAGCACCAGACCGGTCGGTTCCAGCGTCCCATCCTCTCCACGTTGGTGGACCTCAGTCCGCCGGTCCTCCATCGACGGAGTCAGAACGAACGATGTGTCGCTCATTCCGAGAGGGCCGAATACCCGCTCCGCCATGACCTCCCCGAGTCGCTTCCCGCGAATAGCCTCGACCACCAGCCCCGCCCAATCGATGTTGGATCCGTAATTCCACCGGGTTCCGGGCTCGAACAACAACGGGGTGTTCAAGGCGGCACGAGTTGCTGTGATGACACTCGGATGCACGCCGTCGACGACGAGACGATGATACGTCTCGTCGAAGAACGAATAGCCGAGTCCGGCCGTGTGCAACAAGAGCATTCGTGTGGTGATCGGCGTATTGGGAGCTCGCAACTTCAAGGTCCCTTTATCATCGAATCCCTCCGCAACGGACAGGTCTGCGATCTCGGGAACATAATCCGTAGCAGGAGCGTCGAGGTCGAGCAACCCCTCCTCGACACACTGAAGCACCGTCGTTCCGGTGATGGCCTTGGTCGTGGAGAACATCGCGAACACTGAATCTGGCGTCATGGGTGCCGCATCGTTCAACGACCGGACACCGGCCGCACCCTCGTACACGGATCCGGTCGAGCGCGTCACCGCGGCAGCGACACCAGGAACGAGGTCGGGGCCATTTGGAGCGGTGGTGACATCGGCGAGGGCATCGTCGAGCGTCGACTTCAACGGAGATTGTTTCAGCGTGGACATTTCGATCCTTCCGGTGTGATGAGCAGCACAACGAAAGGTAGGGCGATCGCTCACCCGGTTACGTCCGCGATCGGCAGCAACCGTCTTCAATCGGCAACAACGACTCGGTCAACCCCTACGCCGCCACGCCAACGTCTCCGACGGGTTCTCCCCGAATCGGCGGCGATAGGCGCTGCAAAAACGCCCATGTTGACGTAACCCCACTCGTGGGCAGCCGACGACACCGACAATGCTCCCGCAGTCAATGCCCGGTGGACACCCTGCAGCCGACGCTCGATGAGATACGCGCGCGGCGACATTCCCACGTACTTGTGGAACGCGCCGTTCAGCGCGCGAACGCTGACACCTGCAACCCGTGCCGTCTCGGCGACGGTCGGCAGGTCCTTGACGTGCTCGTCGATGTACTGCACCGCTGTCCGCACATACCCGGGCGCCGCGACAGAAGGGGGCTCGGAGAGATCGATTCCGGCAGAGCTTGCCCACTCATCAAGCAGATGAGCAGCGATCATCTCTTCCAGATTCCGGCCCACTCGCCCGGTGGCGACCGCCTCGGGTGCCGTCGACGCCGTTCGCGCAGCGTACTCGAGCAGAGCCAGCCACGGACTGTTCTGCCCGCCGACCACGCACTGGTGGCTCCACAGCCGCTCACCCGGGACGTGGCCCCACCACTGCAATGCCAGGTCGGACAGCAGCCGGTGCGGAATCGTCAGGTTCAACTGCAAGTGGTCGGGCGCCGCGCCGAGCCGATAATCCACCCGGCTACAGTCGGCGACGAAAGTCCCACCCACGGTCAGCTCTGTCTCGTCGCGTGTTCCTGCCGCGTGACGTGTCGATCCTTGCAGGGTGGTCAGCACGAGGACGTTCCCCGCGTCGGAGTCGAAATTCCGGAGGTCGACTTCCACGCCGTAGCAGAATCGCGTCATCGTGATGGTGCTGATCTGCACGGAGAACATCGACGACGCGGGAATGACATTGCGGCCGATCGGCTGCACGTCGAACCGCATGTACTTGTCGTCCGTCCAGGCACGTATCGCGTCCCAATCCGATTCGGGAGCGGCCAGGTGACGGCTACGCGGTGGTCTCGGGTCCGGCTGTGGCAACACTCGTCCACGGTAGGCGACGAGACCGGTCGGTGCGCGCCGGCGCCCCAGGCCCTACGACTGTCAGTCATTCACGCACCCGGAGGACATGAACATAATTGGCGACGGCCAACCACCCATGTTGTGCACCGCGGCGACATCGGCCTCCGGGAGCAACAACACGAGTTGGTTTACGAGCTCACGCTGGAGTCTGCAAGGGACGATTCGCTGCTACTCGGGTGAGCGGAGAATCGAATCGACTGCTGTGTATAGGATTTCAGTTTCTCGTTGAAGAATGGAGTGATCCGACGGTAACGCTCGCTCCATCGACAGGCCGGTGAGAACAGTGTTCAGGAGCCTTGCATACGCTGTGATGTCGGCCCTGGGTAGAGCGCCCTCATTCGCGAGGAGCGTAAGCCAGTGTTCGACCTGCGCTCCCCTTCACTTGTCATGGCGACGTATGCAGTTCGGATCTCGTCGGTGGGTTCCGGGACGACGAAGGCATCGAAGAATTTGATCCAAACTTGTCGCGATCGTTCACCCACCTCCACGCTCAGGACCTGCCTCAGGCACTGAACCAACCGGTCGCGAGCCGGCACCGACGTGTCGTGAATGATCTCGCTATCGGGTGTGACCACGTCGTAGATCGTTTCGAGGACGGCGTCGCGCAGTGCGCGCTGGGTCGGGAAGTGGTGACGCAGCGACCCCATGCTCACCCCGGCTCGTGCCGCCACGGTCCGCACGCTGAGCGTCGACGCGGGATCCTCCTCGATCAGCTCGCAGGCCGCGATGATGATCCTTGCCTTCGTGTCGAGACCGCCCTGATCTTGCTCCATCGTCCTACTCCTCCATCACCAGCACACTGTACTAGCACACTGTACTAGCACACCGTACTAGCACAATGTGCTACCGTCGGGTCACCCCGTAATAGTACAGCGTGCTGGTCGCCAGCCGTTCCAGCAAGAAACCCGTCCAACCTGCGAGTTCAGGAAGGAATCACATGAAACCTCGCACCACGACCGTGGCCGTTGCGCTGACAAGCATGGTCGTCGCCGGCTGTTCGCAGGCACCCGCGCACGTCAGCACAGTGTCGATGGGCTCGACAGATGTGCAATGGAGCGCCTGCCCCGATGCGTCGAAAATCCTGAAGACGGCCCGCCCCAGTTGCAGTGCGCCACTGTGCCCGTCCCCCTGGACTACGACGATCCCGAAGGCGCACAGATCGACATCACGATCTCCCGGCTGCCGTCGAACAACCCGGACGCGCGACGGGGTGTGCTGCTACTGAACCCGGGCGGACCGGGAGGGACCGGCCTGGATCAGCCCAACTTTCTTGTATCGCAGGGCATATCGCCGAGCGTGCTGGACAGTTACGACCTCATCGGCATGGACACCCGCGGAGTCGGACACTCCTCGCCCATCAGTTGCGGATTCACCGACGACCTTCAGTACTACGGCGCAGTCCCGCCGTACGTCGTGGACGAGGCAGCATTCGCCGAGCAGACGGCAACTGCGGAGGAAGTCGCCGAACGATGCGCAGCCAATGACCACAACGGCCGAATGCGCCACGTGAACACAGCGAACATGGCGCGCGACCTGGACCGCGTCCGGGCGGCGCTCGGCGAGGAGAAAGCGAGCTTCCTCGGATACTCGTATGGCTCCGCGCTCGGTGCCGCGTACGCCTCGATGTTCCCGGAGAGTACGGACCGGGTGGTGCTCGACAGCAACATCGGCGACACCCATCTCGATCACGACGGGATGCGCAGATACTCACGAGGCATGGAAGAGACGTTTCCCGACTTCGCGGAATGGGCTGCCGCACGGCATGATCGATACGGATTGGGCGAAACACCGCAACAGGTGCGCGACACCTACTTCACCATCGCCGAACAGCTCGATCGAACACCTATGGACGGGATCGATGGCCGCGTGTTCCGATTGGCCACCTTCGTCACGTTGTACAATCAGGCCTCCTACGAGACAGCAGCAGAGAGCTGGCAGTCCTTTCTGAACCCCACCACGGCCGCACCCGCGGACGAGCCGCCGCCGGGCAATGGGCCATCGCCGGCAGACAACAGCTGGTCGGTATTCCTCGCGGTCACCTGCAACGACGTCGAATGGCCCGACGATGTCGACGTCTACCGACGAGCAGTGGACGAAGACCGCGAGACCTACCCGCTCTTCGGCGCTGCAACCGCGAACATCATGCCGTGCGCGTTCTGGCAGCACACGCCGGCCGAGCCGGCCGTGTCGATCGACCCGGAAGGTCCGACCAATGTCCTGATCGCACAGAACCGACGCGACCCCGTGACACCTCTGCGTGGCGGCGAACTCCTCGATGAGAAGTTCGGCGAGCGATCACGGCTGCTGACCGTCGACGGAAGCGGACATGGGGTCTACGCCCTCGGCAACAACCCCTGTGCACAGGACATCATCACCGACTACCTGGTCGAGGGCGTCATGCCCGAACAGGACACCACGTGCAGCGAGGCTTGACCATGCCCTAGGGGCACGGTGTTTCGTTGTGGTGAGCGGTCGACCGATCTCGTCACCGAACCGGTCGCCGTGTCGCTCGCGACGCCCCTACTGATCGGAGTCCGAATGCCCACCCCGAGGACCGACGATTCCTTGCCCGAATTGATCGACGTCGAGGACTTCTTCGCCGATCCGCACTTCGCCGGCGCATCGATTTCGCCGGACGGAACCAGGCTGGCCTACCTGGCACCGAAACACGGGCGACGCAATGTGTGGGTGCGCGGCATTCACGAGGACCACGACGACGCCGTCTGCGTCACGCACGACAGCAGACGCGGGATCTCGACCTTCCACTGGACCGGCGACTCCCGCTGGCTGCTCTACCTTCAAGACACCGACGGCAACGAAGACTGGCATCTCCACCGAGTGGACCCGGATGCCCCGGACGTACCGGCCGTCGATCTGACGCCGCTGCCACCGGGATCACGAGTGTTCGGTGTCGAGCCTCTGGCGTCGTCGCCCGGCAGTGTGCTGGTGTGGATGAATCAGCGACCGACGTTCATCGACGTGTTCCGAATCGATGTCGCTGCCGGCGAGACGGCGATGCATATGGAGCAAGCCGAACCGACCGTCAGCACACTGCTCGACCGCAACGGGTGTGCGGCCTTCGAAACTGTCGAGACCGAGGACGGCACCCTCGAGATCTCCGCGGTGGACCCCGCAACCGGCGACCGCCACCTCCTGCACCGTCTGGGCGGAGCCGAGCATCCTCTCGGCATCTACCCGCAGATCGTGACACCCGACGGAAAGGGGCTTCTACTCGGCAGCTACCAGGACTCCGACGACCTGCGGCTGGTCCGCATCGATCGAGACACCGGCGAGGAAACAGTGGTCTGCGCCGTGGACGGGCACAACCTGTGCACTCTGGACATCCACGCCCCCGGCCTGCTGCCACCGGCCGTCTTCCTCAGCCGCCGTACCGGCGAGGTGATCGCCGCTCGGTTCGTCGGGGACAGGCCCAGAATCGAGGTCCTTGATCCGCACTTCGCCGAGGTTCACGCGAAGCTGGAGAAGCTCTCCGACGGGGTGCTGGGCACGTTGTCGTCGGACGAGTCCGAGCAACGATGGATCGCCACGTTCATCCACGACCGCGAACCAGCGGTGACCTGGTTCTACGATCACGCCACCGGTGAGAGCAAGCAGCTGTTCCGGCCGTATCCACACCTGGACACGGCAGCGCTGGCTCCGATGGAAGCCGTGAGATTCCCGGCCCGCGACGGGCTACCACTGCACGCGTTCCTCACCCTCCCGATCGGATCGAGCCACGAAACCGGCCGCTGGTCCTTCTGGTCCACGGCGGGCCCTGGGCTCACGACACCTGGGGATACAACCCGGAGGCGCAGCTGCTGGCCAACCGTGGTTATGCGGTGCTGCAGGTCAACTTTCGGGGCTCGACGGGCTACGGCCGACGGCATGTCACGGCTGCTATCGGCGAGTTCGCGCGTGCGATGCACGACGATCTCCTCGATGCCACCGACTGGGCCGTCGCCCAGGGCTACGCCGACCCGAACCGACTCGGAATCTTCGGCGGCTCCTATGGCGGCTATGCGGCACTTGTCGGTGTCACGGTCACCCCCGACCATTTCGCCGCCGCGGTCGATTACGTGGGAATCTCCGACCTGGCGAACTTCCTGCGGTCGATGCCGCCGTTCGCGCGCGCCCACTTCACCAACAGCTGGTACCGCTATGTCGGCAACCCTGACGATCCCGCCCAAGCAGAAGATATGGCCACTCGATCACCCATCACCATGGTCGAGAAGATCCGTACGCCGCTTTTGGTGGCCCAGGCGCGAACGACGCCCGCGTCGTCCAAGCGGAGTCCGACAACATCGTTCGATCCCTGCGAGATCGCGGTGTGCCGGTCGAGTACCTCCTCGCCGACGACGAGGGCCATGGCTTCGCGAACCCGGAGAACCAACACCGGCTCTACCATGCGGTCGTACGTCACTTCGCCGAGCATCTCGGTGGGAGACGATGACAGAACACCGAGACACAGGAGACGGCATGGGGTGGAGCACTCGCGAACTCTCCGAACTCGCTGGCACGACGGTGAAGTCGGTGCGGCACTATCACGACATCGGCATTCTCGATCAGCCGCCGCGGGCATCCAACGGCTACAAGCAGTACGGCGTCGCGCATCTTGTTCGGGTGTTGCAGATCAAACGCCTCACCACGCTCGGATTCTCGCTCGCGCAGGTTGCCGAGATGGGTGAGGACATCACGCATCCGGTGCAGTCGTTGCAGGCGCTGGACGCCGAATTGGCGGCCACCATCGAACGGCTACAGCGTGCGCGGATGGAGGTCGGCCTTCTTCTGCGGCATTCCGCGAGACCCGATCTTCCGTCCGAATTGGCTCTCGCGGGCAATGTCGGCGACCTCTCCGATGCCGACCGATCCTTCGCGACGTACTTGACCAGAGTGCTCAGCCCATCCGACCTCGACGCATACGGCGAATTGTTGCGCAGCCCCGCCACACAGACCAGCGCAGATTTCGACGCCCTGCCTGCTGACGCCGACGAACAGACGCGGGCAGACCTGGCCCGACGAATGATCCCCGAAATCGAAACCTTGACCGAGCAGTATCCCGGCGCATTCGACAGCGAAATCGCACACGATCCCCGCACTGCGCGCAAGATCGGAGCCGTGATGTCCGAGGTCTACAACCCCGCACAACTCGACGTACTGCGCAGAGTGGCGCTGGCACGTCATACAGACGACAGCGCCGACAACTGACAATCCCCATTCCCGATCGGAGCTCGGTTCCCATGTTCGGACCTCGATATCGAGGCGCGCTCTCACTGCCACAGCCCATGCCCGTTCTCGCCGTTGCGGCCTCGACGCTCCTGGCCCTCGGCGCGTGCAGTTCCGGGCCGACGACGTCGCACGCACTCCAACCCGAGCCGGAGTCCTCGGCGGAGTTGCAACGCTTCTACGGCCAGGACCTGGTGTTCGGCGCGTGTGAGGGTTACGCCACCACCGCCGCCGACCAGGCCGTATTCACCAGCGATCCCGGATTCCGCTGCGCCCGTGTGGAAGTTCCTCTCGACTATGACGAACCCGACGGCGAAACTGCGCAGATCGCACTGCTCAAAGCACCTGCCCGGGGCGAACCGGTCGGGACCTTGATTCTCAACCCCGGTGGACCCGGAGGTGCCGGCATGAGCATGGCCGCAGTCGGCGCCACCACCTTGGCCGAGAGCCTCTCACCGCAAACTTCGACCTCGTCGGGTTCGATCCCCGCGGTGTCGGAGCCTCCACACCTGCCATCGACTGCTTCACCGACGCCGAAACCGACGCGGGCGAAGCCGGGACCACCGTGCTCACCGGCTCCGGATCGTGGACCGAGGACGATACTCGAGCGCTGGTGGAGCAATGCTCGCAACGGTCCGGCGGCGACGAGGTGCTGGCCGGTGTCGGCACCCGCGACACGGCACGCGACATGGATATCCTCCGCGCCGTACTCGGCGACGACAAGCTCAGCTACCTCGGCCGCAGCTACGGCACGAGGCTCGGTGCGGTGTACGCCGAGATGTTCCCCGCCAACGTGAGGGCAATGGTCCTCGACGGAGCCATCGATCCGCACTTGGGAACCGCCGAACGCCGCATCACCCAGTTCGCCGCTTTCCAACGATCTTTCGACGATATGGCAGCCGAGTGCGCCAAGGCGCCGGACTGCCCACTGGGCACCGATCCGAGCAGGGCCGTCGAGATGTTCCACGACATCACTCGTCCCCTCATCGACGATCCGATCATCACAGCAGACGGGCGACGGATGGACTTCGACGCCGCCTACGGCGCAGTGATAGCCGGGCTGTACGACTCGCGGGTATGGCCGGTCATCACCAAGGGGATCGGCGAGTTACGCGCGCGTGCACCCGAGACTCTGCTGCGCATCACCGACGCGTTCGGAGGCCGGGGAGAGGACGGTACATATCCGAACGCTCCCGAGGCGAACTTCGCGATCAACTGTATGGACGAACAACGCAACACTCCGGAACAGGAAGTCGACCTGAAGCGTCGGATCCAGGCGGTCGCTCCGTTCACCGACGCCGGACTCGGCCCTGAAGGCGCACGCGACCCATGTGAATCATGGCCCGCAGAACCCACATTGAACTACCCGTATGCCACCGACATCGACGGACTACCCGACACGCTGACCATCTCGATCACCGGCGATCCATCCACACCGTACGAGGCGGGTGTGAGCCTCGCCGACACCTTGGGCGGCAGCTGCTCACCGTTGACGGTGATCAGCACACGATTGCATTCGACGGCACCAGCGATTGCGTAGACGCCATCGTCGCCGACTACCTCATCGATCTGACATCCCCGCCGGAACACTCCCGATGCAGTCTCTGACCACCGGTCTGCACCGACCTCGCGCGGCCTACAAGTTGGCCCCCGGAGCCTCTTCGAGCAGGCCGAGAAGACTCGACAGATCCGCGAGATCCTCGAGGTGGTGGTCGCTTCCTGCCGCCGCGAGAATGCTCGGGTGCTGGTAGCCCCCACCGATCGAGATCGGCGTGTAGCCGGCTCGCCGGGCACACGTCATGTCATAGGCGGTGTCGCCGATGTAGAACGCGTCGTCCCCGAGGGCCGGAGCGAAGCCAGACATTCCGCCTTGTCGGCGACCGACGCACGCACATGGTCGAACACCCCGGCCAGGCCGTTGCGCTCGAGGTCGTTGTGGACGACCGCAGCGTCCGCAGCGGTCACCACACCTGTGACGACGCCGTGCCGCCGAAGCTCTGCGAGCATGTCGGCCGCACCATCACGGACCGGTGCAGGTGACTCCATCACCGTGTTCCACCGCGCCTCGACGCCATCGACCTCCGAGTCGGCGATGCCCATCCCGCGCAGCCAGTCCTTCATCGGCAGCGTGAACGAATTCTGGAATGTGGCGCGGTCCATCGTCGGGATCCCCCGGCCCGCGACGGCGTCGTTCGTCGCGGTGACAGCTCGGTCGAGATCGTCCATGACTGTCCCGTTCCAGTCGAACAGGACGAGTAGGCGAGCACGCACGGTCATGGAATTTCTCCTGGAAGTCGAGGGATGCGCGACGCGACCGCGCCGGATACGAGAGATCTCTGCACGGAAGGTGTCTCCGCTGACCTTCACATTGCCACGCATTCCTGAAACTTTTGTTCAGAATCATCACGCTTGTGAAAACTTCATTCGTCGTTCACCTGTGGTGGCACTCCGGTTCACGGCGAGCCCATAGGTTCACTGCCATGACCGACAAGGCCGTGACGTCGGCTCCGTTATCGCACAGCGATATTCGGCAGCTGATCAGGTCCCACCTCCTCACCTTCTCACCCGCCGAGCGCCGTGTGGCCGACGTGGTCCTGTCGGACTCATTGGAACTGCTCGATACCACCGTCACCGAACTTGCCGAGCGCGCCAACACATCTGCTGCAAGCGTGGTACGAATGTGCACCAGCATCGGTCTCCGCGGCTATCAGGAACTGAAGACACGGCTCGCCCTCGAACATGTCCCCGCCACACACCTCGACTCCGAGACCGAGCGCGATGGCCACAACCTGACGACAACGATACTGCGCGATTTCGCCGCCGCACTGAGAGATACCGCGAGCACTCTCGACATGGAATCGGTGAATGAGGTGGTGGCGGAGCTACTTTCCGCACAGCGCATTCAGCTCGCCGCTGTCGGGACGTCGGCGATGCTGGCCTCCGACTGCGCCTACCGACTCAGCACACTCGGCCTCAACGTCACCTATGTCGCCGATGTCCACGCACAACACATCCAGGCACGGATGCTCCGCGAGACCGATCTCCTGTTCGCCATCAGCCACACGGGTTCGACCTTCGAAACACTGGCCGCGGCACGCGCAGCGAAGGCTTCGGGGGCAAAAGTCGTGGCGCTCACCAGTTTCACTCGATCTCCACTGACCGAACTGTGTGACCGGACCATCATCGCCGGCAGCGCAGAAACCCGAATTCGCGTCGAAGCCGTCACCAGCAGGCTCGTTCACCTCGCTGTCCTGGACGCGCTCCACATCATTCTCAAACGACAGGTACCGGACGTCGAGAGGTATCTGCAGGCAACTGCAGACGTCCTGGCCGAACACCGCTTCTGACCAATCCCCTCCCTCAATGCAAGGTGCAACAAACATGCATGGAACAGTCCGCGGCGCCGACAGAATCGGCCTTCCCGGAGTGATCGTCTCCAATGGACAGGACACCACCCGCAGCGACGACAACGGCGCATACACGCTCCCGGAACGAGGACGATTCGTCTTCGTCTCCCGTCCCGAAGGGTTCACCGCTACCCGCTGGTGGTTTCCCGCCACGCCCGGACCCGTCGATTTCGACTCGTGGAACATCAGCAGAGCTTGCCTTTCGAAATCGTGCATCTGACCGACACGCACCTGAGCGTTCCCGGTGGCGTGGCGGAAGGCACCGAACGCAAACGGCGCTCGATGTACCCGGAAGGTGGTCTGTCGGACCAGTTCACGACACTCCTGCGCTCGCTCCCGACGACCTTGCCCGACGCACAGGCGATCTTCCTCACCGGCGACCTCGTGGACACCGGAGTCTCCGATGAGTACGAAGCTCTGGTCGAGGCGCTCGCAGCGAGCCCCCTTCCTGTTCATGCGATTCCCGGAAACCACGATCACATGAACGGCCGCAGCGAGACGGTGATCTCCCCGAACAACTACCTCACGAACACGGCCGACCCCTCCGCCTACGAAAGCCATCTCGGTCCCCGGTGGTACAGCTTCGACATTCCGGGCCTGCACGTCGTCGCGATGGACTGGCACACCCACGAGCTGGGGCTCGACAACGTTGTTCAGGAAGAGTGGCTCCGCAACGACCTGGCGCTGGTGTCTGCGGACACTCCGTGGGCATTGCTGTTCCACGACCAGCCGAACGACACCCTGCTCACTAAGGTTCCTCGCCCGCCCGTGGCCACGTTCTCAGGCCACTGGCACACCTCGCGGGTGGTACGGGTGGACGGCACGCTGCACGTCAACACCGCGCCCACGCTTTTCGCCGGACTGGACTACAGTCCGCCATCGCTGCGACGAGCAGTCTGGGACGGCACGGAGTTCACCCTCGACACCGTGGCACTCCACTCGTGCGACGACGCCCGACTCGCCCCTGTTCTGAGCAAGTCCACCATCGCCTCCGCACCGAATGCATCGACAGTCGAGGCCGTCCGCTGGCGTACCTTCCTCACCGGCGGCGGTCATCGACAAGGCGTGTCGATCGACGAAGGCCGGGTCTTCGTCGGCTCACAGATCGAGGACTCGCCGGGCGGAGCCGTCGAGGCACTCGAACTCGACACGGGCCGCGTCCTGTGGACCGCGCACACCTCGTCGTCTGTCAAGGTTGCCGACGGTCGTCGGGGATGTCGTGGTCGGTGTCGAGGTCACCGGCGACGTGTCGGGCTACGACCGGGCCGACGGCACGCTGCTGTGGACCTGTCCGTCACCCGACCCTCTGCGACGCTTCGCGTGGGGAGCGCCGTCGAAGGCCGACGGCAGTGTGGTCGTCGGAGATCAGGCCGACCTGCGCCGTATCGACGTCGCCGACGGCAGTGTCCTCTGGCGGCGGACCGATCTGGCTCCCCATCACAATCTCGTGAGTCATACCGCTCCCCTGATCGTCGACGACCTGGTGGTGGCAGGTTTCTGGCCCAGCCCCGAACATCCCATCGGGTTGAGTCTGGACACCGGCGACAACCTGTGGACGCAGGCTGCCGCGGAATCGTCGGCGGACTTCCGGAAGACCAAGCGCCTGCTGGTCATGGGCACCGCCGCGTACGACGCCGCGACCGAGACGGTGCTCCTGCCCGGATACTCAGCGACAGTCGCGGTGGATGCCGCATCCGGAACATTGACGTGGGTGGCGGAGCATGCGGGCAACTACAGTGCAACCTCACCGGTGGTCACCGATCGAGGCATCCTCGTGACAGTCGTGGGACGCGGGCTCACGATGCTCGATCGCACCGACGGGCACATCCTCTGGGACCTCGAAATCGACTCGGCCGCCCCGTTCCCCATGCAGCCCTACTCCAAGCAGGCCGGTTCTGTCCTCGCACCGCCACTGGTGCTCGACGACACGATCTTCCTTCCCTGCCTGGACGGAACGATCCGGACGTACTCCCTCGACGGCGTACCGCTCACCAGCGTTTCTGCCGGTGTGCCCGTGGCTGCGCCGCTGGTCGACGCAGGGCACCTCCTCATCGGGTTCGGACTGGACGGTGGCGTCTTCGCGATGGACCGAGAGGCGCTGCTGTGACCGCCACGCTCAGCTCGCGGGTCGAGGAGAAGAAACCACCGTCCTCTTCCACCGACGCAAAGCAATCCGACTACCGTCCCTCGGCATGGCGTCGGTGGGCCCCGGTGATCATGGTGTCGCCCATGGCGATCCTGGCATCCGTCTTCATCTTCCTCCCGGCGGTTCTCACGTTCATCGGAAGCTGGTTCTCCATTCCGCTGGCCGGCGGCGAATGGGCATTCGTCGGATTCGCCAACTACCAGAAGATCTTCGGCGACTCTCGGGTGTGGCAGGCGATCACCAACACCGTCCTGTACTCGCTGGGCACGATCATCCCGAGCCTCGCGATCGGTTTGTTGCTGGCGCTGCTCGCCGATTCCCTCACTCGCGGAAGGGCACTGGTTCGTACCCTGCTCTTCCTGCCCATGACCGCAAACCTGGTCGCCATGGCCGTGGTCTTCACGTTCATGTTCGACTTCCGTAGCGGCGTCGCGAATTCCCTGCTGGGCATGATCGGCGTCGCACCGATCAACTGGCTCGGCAGCACGGACTACTCGCTGCTCACCGTCGCACTCGTCGGAATCTGGCGGACCGCGTCGTTCACCATGATGATCTTCTTCGCCGGCCTGGCGACCGTCCCGGACACCATGCACGAGGCCGCACGCATGGAAGGCATCAACGGGTGGACGCGACTGGTGAAGATCACGCTGCCCGTGATGAAGCCGTCCGTGGTGTTCGCCGTGGTCATGGCCGTCCTCCAATCCGTCCAGGCATTCGACACGGTTCGGGTGATGACAGACGGCGGCCCACAGCATTCGTCCGAACTGATCCTGACCATGGCATGGCGGATGGGCTTCCAGTACTTCGATCTGGGCGCGGCGTCGGCGCTGTCCTTCTTGATGGTGGTGGCGCTGCTCGCAGTCGGCATCTGGCAGCGACGCATGCTCTCCGGAAAGGCCGAACGATGAACACTGCCCTACGGACCGGCAGGTGGGTACTCCTCACCGTCGCACTCCTGATCTCGCTGTTCCCCTTCTACTGGATGCTCCGCACCTCGGTTGCAGACCACGACCAGGTATTCGGCACCGGATTCTCCCTGCTGCCGGACGGCATCACCTTCGACGGTTACGCCCGCGCGTGGAACGATGCGTCGCTGGGCAACGCATGGTGGTGGGGTTGCTCGTCACCTTCGGCATCCTGGCCCTCCAACTGCTGACCTGCATCCCGGCCGCGTACGTGCTGACAGTGCACCGTGCGCGGTGGACCGGCAAGCTGTTCGGGTTCGTCATGCTGTGCCTGCTCATACCGGCGCAGGTCACGATGATTCCGCTGTTCATCGGCCTCAACCAGGTCGGACTCGGCGACACCCTGGCCGCGCTGATCCTGCCGTTCGCCACATCGGTGCTCGGTACCTTCATGATCCGCAACCAGATGATGTCCATCCCCGCGGCGCTGTTCGAGGCATGCGAGATGGATGGACTGGGGCCGATCCGCACGATGATCAGCATCGTCACGCCCATCGCGATGCCCGGTATCGCCGCCTTCAGCGTGTACTCGATCTTCGTTCACTGGAACGACTACATGTGGCCCCTTCTCGTGGCACGAAGCCCCGAGATCCAGACTCCCCCACTGGCATTGTCCATCTTCCAGGACGCCAGCACCGGATTCGACTATCCCGCGCTTGCCGCCGGTGCCGCGATCGTCACTGTGCCGATCGTCGTCATCTTCCTCGTCGCCCAGAAGCATTTCGTGCGGGGCATGAGCGGTACCGAAATCACCGGATAACTACCCCCACACCCCACAACAGGAGCAACAGACTCATGCGTTCCCGTACACGTGTCCTCGTCGGCACCACCGCAACAGCCCTCACCTTCGGTCTCGCCGCGTGCGGCGGCGCCGGCACCACCACGACAGATCAGCCCGCAGACGGAGCATCGGTGGCCGCTGCCGTCGATGTCGACCAGTGCGCCGTCGAAGAACCGTCATCGACGTCGCATTCAACTCGGTGGCCACCGAATCCATGGCTGCTGCCGTGAAAGCGATGGAAGCGAAATACCCGGGCCTGACGTTCGACGCGGAACCCGCAGCGTCCACGTCTTACGACGATCTCACCCAGCAGATCGTCGCCGACATCGCCGTGGGCAACCGCCCCGACCTCATCATGACCGGACTCGGACAGATGCAGTTCTGGGTCGACGCCTACGACCCCGTCCCCTTCGACTCCTCGGTTCTGGCCGACACCTACCAGAAGCAGTTCCTCGGCGCCGGCACAGCTCGCGACGGTGTCACCTATGTGGCGCCCGCGCAGATCTCCGCGCCGGTCATAGTAGTCAACCAGGACCTGCTCGACGAGGCCGACGCGGGGGCAGCCGAAGATATCAAGACCTACGACGATCTTCTGCGTGTCGCGGAGAAGGTCACCACGAAGACCGGGTCGCCGTCCGTCTCGATCGCTCCTACGGGCCTACTCGAGTGGTTTGCGCAAGGACTCATCCAGGCTTCCGGCGGCACTCTCGTCGATTCCGAAGGCGCCGCAGCATTCGGTGACGCTGCCGGTGTCGACGCACTGCGCATCTCGTCCGACCTCGGCAGCAACGGGTGGGAGGCAGGCATTCCCGACGCCACCCAGGCCATGGACATCTTCACCTCGGGCACCTTGCCCATCTCGATGGTCACCACGTCCAACATCGCGGCAATCAGCCAAGGTATCGGCGACAAGTTCGACTGGATGCCCATCAAACTGCCGACCGTCGACGGCAACCAGGATCGCGCGTTGCCCGCAGGCGGCAACGGCTACATGGTCCTCTCGGAAGATCCCTGCCGCGCAGCGTTCGCCAATGAGCTCATCGGGCAGATCCTGACCCCGGAGAGCGTGCTGCAGGCGTCGGGCACTCAGCGCAGCTACATCCCCGTGGACACCACTGCTCGCGACGAACTTCTGGCATCCGACCAGGCGACCCCGCAGATGACGTTCGCGTGGACCTTCGACAACGAACTCACCCAGTGGGGTGGGTTCCCGGGCGCGCACACCGCCGAGATCTACGACATCATCGAAGTGATGAACCAGCAGCTCCAGACCGGCGCGGACGCCGAAAGCACCGTGCAGAGCGCAGTCGAGTCCATCAACGCAATCGTAGGAGCCGTGTCGTGACCGCCATCCAGATCTCGGGTGTCACCAAGACCTTCGGCGACGTCGCGGCACTCGCAGATATCGACCTCGACGTCCAGTCCGGTGAGAACATCGCCATCCTCGGACCGTCCGGTTCCGGCAAATCCACCCTCTTACGGATCATCGCCGGCCTCGAGGCCGTCGACACAGGCGAGATCCGGTTCGGAGGTGAGCCGCAGAACGGGATCCCGCCCGAGAAGCGTGATGTGGCAATCGTTTTCCAGAGCTACGCTCTCTATCCACATCTGAGCAGTCGCGAGAACATCACCCTGGGCCTGCGACACGGAAGAAGCTCAGCCGCGCGGAGGCAGACGCTCGCGCCACCGACATCGCCACCCGGATGCAGGTCGAGCACCTCCTCGATCGCAAGCTCGGCAGATGTCGGGTGGGCAGCGTCAGCGCATCGCGCTGGCCAGGGCGCTCGCTCGGCGCAGCAACATCGTGCTGCTCGACGAACCGCTCTCCGGCTCGACGCCCAGCTCCACGCCGCCCTCCGCGTGGAGATCGCGGGACTGCTGCAGTCGGTGGGTGCCACCGGCATCAACGTCACCCACGACCAACCGACGCGATGGCAATGGCGTCCCGTATCGCCGTCATCAACAAGGGGCGCATTGAACAGCTCGGCACCCCCGATGAGCTGTACCGGCAGCCGCAGACGTTGTTCGTCGCAGGTTTCGTGGGCACTCCTCCGATGAATCTCTTCCGCGTCGACCCCGAAACCCGCACGTCGCGCTTCGGTCCTCTTCTCGGTGGCGACGACGACATCACACTCGGTGTGCGGCCCGAACGGTTCCACCTGGGAGATGGAGCTCTCCACTCCTCGGAGATCTGGCGTGTGGACGGCAGGGTCGTGCTCATCGAACCGACCGGCCGCGAACGCATCGTGCACATCCAGTCGTCCACATCCGAGTCGTTCGCGATTCTGCTGAGCAGCGACCAGGTACCGGCCGTCGGTGAACACGTCACCGCGTGGTGCGAGCGCAGTCATGTGCACGTGTACTCGAACGTCACCGAGCAACGACTCGGAAATGCACAGGAACGCGGCATCGACATCCGCGAACCCGCACTGGCCCACAGCTGACCGATAGCACCATCCGAACGCAAACGACCTCGAAATAACCTGCCGCCCCGCTGTTCCCGCTACATTCTCAGCCATACACACCGGCTATGGCCCGCGCGTATGAATGGAAATGTAGCGGGAACACTGCAGGCGACGGACGAACACTCGACACGACACGTTTAGGCCTTGGGCGCATCGGCGTACCGCCGAGTAATCCGGAACCGGTTCACCGACAAGAGTCGCGCTGCGCTGAAAGAATCCGGCCATGGACCGCAACCGAGACAGCGACGACGACTACCAACACGAGTACTACAGCACGGCCGAGCTTGGTGATGAAGAGTGGCTATCGCCGACCGTGCGGCACGGGGACTTCGAGCAGGCGGACTGGGACATGCGATTTCTGTCCGCACTGACCAAGCATCTGTCGGCGCGACCGTGGGACACCGGCGTCTACGAAATCGAACGGTTGACCTGGGCCGATTCGATCATGACCCTGGTGGTGCGCGTCTGGGGCCGCGACAACTCCGTCCTCGTGGGGTGGTGCGAACATCTCCCACGGTGCGAGGAGGATTCCGACCCGACGATCCAGAATCGGTCGCCGGAGCCTGGCACACCGGCGAGTTCTATCCTCGCTATCTGCCCGAGCCGTATTCGCCCGGTCCCTACGGGATCCACTGGATCGGCACAGGACGACCGTCCCATCCTGACAACCTATAGGCTCGTGGGCGGAAAGCGACCCCTGCCTTGCTCACGATGCCTCGTCGACCCCGAAGCCCGCACGTCGCGCTTCGGTCCACTTCCCGGTGGCGACGACGCAACACACTCGGTGTGCGGCCCGAACGGTTCCACCTGGGAGAGGGGGCTCTGCACTCGTCCGAGAGCTGGAACGCACAGCAGTGCGGCATCGGCCTTCGGGACCCGGCGCTCGTTGCGGGTTGAGCCACGGCCACCGATTGCCTGCTGTTGTTGACGGCACCGTGGGTTGCGCGGACGATGAACCGGCGCACCCCACGGATTCCCACCCAAACCCTTGACCTCGAGTTCACTCGAGGTTCTACTGTCGCCCACATGACAACTACTCCAGACCCCCACGACCTCGAGCAGATCCAGGCAATCGTCCGCGACGTGCAGGATGGCTTCAACACCAACGACGCATCACTGATGAACGCTCATCTCGCCGACGACGCGATCGTCGTGAATGCACGAGGTGCGGTCCTCGCCGGACGCGCAGCAATCCAGAAGGTGTCGGAGGACGCGCTCGCCGCCGGTTACCTGAACGAGTCGACGGCCTACTACGACCTGAGCGACGTCGCCGCGCTGTCTCCCGATGTCATCGCCGCTCGGAAGAACGCATGGTCGACGAAGCAGGACGCCGACGACGGTAATCCGCCGGAGATGAACGCGCTGTATATTTTCGTTAAGCGGGACGGTCGCTGGTTAATTTGGAGGCGGCAGAACACCATCGTCTCGAGTTAGGCCTGAAGCCGGTTCAGCGAGAGCTGCCACTTTCGACAGTGAATACACGAATTGCTCTCGTAATCTGCTGCACCCACGCGATTTTCGACCAAGGTCTTGCGTTCGCTGTACGAACGGTGCCAAGATTCCAAGATCGCCGACAATCCGAGCGGCGTCCCAAGTGAAGAAGGCCCGCCAGGAGTTGCAGCTCCCGACGGGCCGGTTGTCCGACTTACAAGGAGTCGAACGTGGCCAAGAATACCTTGGCTGGTGGGGTGCGTCGTGGACCGCGCCTGGCCAGCAACTTCACCATCCTGAGTAACGCCGTCCTCAACGACGACCGCCTCTCCTTCCGTGCGCGCGGCGTACTGATCTGGCTCCTGTCGAAGCCGGACGATTGGCGCACCCGATCGGACTCGATCGCCGCGCAGTCGCCGACAGAAGGGCGCGATGCCATCCGCTCCGCACTTCGCGAGCTCGCCGAACTCGGCTACCTCGCGCGCGAGAAGTTTCAGAACGAGCTCGGCCAGTGGTGCACCGTCCAGACCATCTACGAAGAGCCCGTCATCATCCCGGGGCCTGAAAAACCGACCCGCGGCGACGCGGACGACGGTAATCCAGGCGCTCTTATCAGTACTGATAGACCAAGGACTGAAACCAACCGCCCGTCACGGTCTTTGAACGTCCCGCTCAGTCCCGACATCGCCGGCCTTGCGGCGGCGTGTCGACATGCAGGATTGACGGCGACGTTCGCATATCTCAAACCCGAGGCGGCTGCAGCGATTGACGAGCTGATCGAGGTGCATGGGGTGTCGGCGTTGGTTGCGGCGGCAAAATCGGTGCATCGTCCGGGCAATCCCATGAGGTTCGCGCAGGCCTGGATTCCACTCTGGCAGGGGTTGGCGGCGCCACGGTCGGTGCCGGACAAGTGCGGGGCGTGCGATGAGTATGGGTGGTTGCCGGACGACGAGCACGGGCGGGCCGTGAGGTGTGGGTGCCGGACACCAGCTGCGGCCTAGCAAATCGTCAGTATCGAGATTCTGATCCCTACACCAATGTCGCCAACTCCAGATGACCTTGCCTAA
>BBEG01000024.1 GCA_001312645.1 Rhodococcus sp. JCM 9791 | reverse complement strand
ACCGCGGCGCGGTCGTCGCCCATGCGCATGGCCCAGCCGCGGGTGCCGTCGAGCCGCACTTCCGCGTGGCACGCCAGGACGTTGCCGAGGAAGAAGCGGACATGGCCGATCGGTTCACGAACCTGGGTCGCGATGCACCCGATCTCCGGGGTGGTCAGGACAGTCAGTGGCGCACCGTCGGCCAGGCACACGTCGGCTGTGCCACCAGATCCTGTTCGGGTGCCACGGCGAGCAGCTCGGCGAGCCGCTCCCTGCTGTAGGTGTGGGGCGTCATCGGTCTTCCTTCACGGGTTTCGATACGGGAGTCTGTTCGCCGATCTCCATGACCACTCGGATCATGTCGGCGCGCATCCACGCGGTGCTGTAAGTGACGGCAACGCCGGTCTCGGCGTCGCGGTTGATGCTCTCGATGACCCACACCGGGGCGACGTAGGACATCTCGAGGACTTTGCTCGTCTCCGGGGACGGCAGTTCCATAGCGGTGCGGCACCACGACCGCACCACATCGAATCTGCATCTGGCGCAGGAGTTCGTCGAGCGACTCCTCGACACGCATGGCGGAGCCGAGTTCGGCGATCGCCTCGCATGTCACCCATTCCTCACCCAACGCGGCCACGTGGTCGTCGACGTAGCGCAGGCGACGCATGTAGTGCGCGGGGGTGCCGGGAACGACGCCGAGCTGCTGCGCGTGGTGTGCGGGGATCGGCCGGATCTCCGACAGCAGCACCGCCGAGCGCGGAACTGCTCCGGCCGCTTCGACGGTGCGGTGCCACGACGGCCGCTTCTCCTTGGACACGACGTAGTCGATGCGGCGGTTGACGTAGGTGCCGAGCCGCGGAGCCTGCGGACGAGTCCGCGACGCTCGAGCTCTTGGACCGCCGAGCGGGCAGATGCCCGTCCCACGCCGAACCGTGCCATCAGCTCGTGCTCGCTCGCGAGTTTGGTGCCCGGTTCCAGCTGTGCGATCTCGTCGGCCAGTTCGCCGGCGATCTTGTGGTAGCCGTTGCGCGTCGTCACGCCACAGACAGTGGCCCACCGAGTTGTATGGGCAACTTCGCTGTAGGTAACGGGAATGGAAACACAGCTGAACGACTGGCTCAGTTGTTCGCGCCGATGATGCAAGCACGAATGGTTATGGTGCTAAATATCATTTCGGCATCGGAAGTGGACGGGGTCGGCCACGCTCCCATACAGTGGCGCCCGTCGCCTTGACGCGACGCTTCTTCCTGGAAGTCCTCCCCGACACAGGAGATGCAGTTCAGGGCCCCGCCGGCTCCTCCCCTCAATTCGCCGGCGGGGCTCCCCTACCAGCCGCCCGGTCTCCCCGAAGACCTGCGCAGCGGCCCGGTCCAGAACCTCCCCGACTCCGAATCGACCTCTGGCGACGACTGCCGTTCGACCATAGAACAATCTGCTCACTCGCGTGCACTGAATAGCATCATCGTTCGTCGAATGCGCGAAGACGACACCTCGGCCCCATCGGCGGCGTGTAGACGACTGCGTCGCACTCCCGGCAGGCGTGCGTGCGATGCCTGTCGCCGCATTCGCACACCTGCGAACCCACCAGCACCCTGTTCGCACCGAGCGCGTGGCCGTTCGGGCAGCGCGAGGTGCGGGCTCGGCCCATCCGGATGCCACGCGATACAGCTTCACTACTCGATCATACGTTCGAACTTGCGAACGCTACTTGCGATCGGCGTGCCCGAGGTCGCGCGCGGGGTCCACGATGTCGCGTACGCGCTGCTTGAGAGTGACGATGTCAGGAAATCCACCGTCCGCCTTACGGTCCCACACCTCGATGCCATCGACCTCGACATGGAAGACTCCCCCGGTCCCCGGCACGAGCGCAACCTCGGAGAGGTCGGTACCGAAGGTGTTGAGCAATTCCTGCGCCATCCACCCCGCACGCAGCAGCCACTGACATTGGGTGCAGTAGGCGATGGTCACGCGAGGCCCGGTAGCGGTCATGGAGGCGAGATTATCGCGAAAGAAGGAAGCCCCGCCGATCGTGGTGGGGATCGGCGGGGCTTCGACGCGGGCCGGAGATGGGGGGTTACCGACCCGCGTGGTCGTCCTCGCAGGGGGGACAGGAGGACGACGCGATTTCGAGTCTATCGACCAAGATTGCTACTCGCGAGTATTGCCGAGAAACTATCCGATCGGGTAGGTACGACGCCCGGTCTGCGTGGAGTGCCCGAAACCGGGTCACCAACCGGAAACAAGATCGCTCACTCGCACAGCGGACCGCGCGCCGGTCTGCTTGGGTGGCACTTGTGACGGCTGACAACACCAGCGGGTTCCTCATGCGCCTCGCCCTCGCGACCGTGATGGCGACGATGACTCTCTGCGCTGCCCCAAGTCTCGCGTTCGCACAGGACCCGGCCACCCCGGAATCGGACACGGCGAGAGACTCGCCCGCGCCCGGCACCGAGACGGTCGGTATCGAACGGCTCGGCTTCGGCGACGCGATCGGGTTCCGCGGCCACTCGGACATCGTCACGCTCACCGTGCCTGTCCCCGACGGGCTTCGACCGGAAGCCCTTGACGCCACGATCGAGTTGCCCGCGAACGTCGCGCGCGGCTCGATCGACATCGAATCCGACGGACGCCTCCTGGGGCGGGTCGACATTCGACCGGAGATACCGCCGTGCCCGTCTCACTCCCACTCGGTGCAGCGGAGGTCGAGAACCGGCAGGCGGTGGTATCGCTGCGGCTGAACCTCTACGCCGTGGACAACATCTGTCCCGAGGATTGGGACACCCGATCGATCACCCTCCGCGACGGAGTGGTCCGCTACGCGGGAACACCTGCCGACCCGACCGTGGTTGCAGACTTCCTTCCCCCCGTCCTCGAGCGGCTCGACGTGTATCTGCCCGCGGAACCCAGCGCCGTCGAATCCGATACCGCGATCGGCCTCACCGCCTCGGTCACCGCCCGCTACACCGGACACCCACCGGCCGTCGAGGTCCGCGAGACTCCGCCGAACGGCATCCCTCCGGCCGCGGAGAACCCTTTCGTTCGACAGATCGTGGTCACCGAAACCGACGATGCCGCCAGGGGCACCGAACTGGGGGCTGTTCCAGGTGGCCCACCCGCCCTGTACCTGCGGGGCGACAGGGAAGGCCTCGCGACCCAGGCCCGCATCCTCACGTCACTGCTGTCCGACCTGGCAGTCTCCACCGAGGTCTCCGTGGGAACGATCACCGCACCTCCCCAACTCAGCCGCGACATCACCACCCTCGACGACCTCGGTATCGGCGGGCAGACAACGACGTCGGTGGGAGTCGCCGAAGTCAGGCTGTATCTCGACCAGGCGCGGTTCGGGCGGCCGGTCGGCAACCTTGAACTCGACCTGGCAGGGTCGTACACACCACTTCCCGACACCGAAGGCGGACTCCTCACGGTCGGGGCAGGTGATACCGTCCTCGATTCGTGGGCTGCCGATTCCAGCGGCATCATCGACCGCACCATCACCGTTCCCGCAACAGCCATGCAACGATCCACCGAATTGACGGTCTCGCTCCGCACCACCGGAGGTCAGCGCCAGTGCGGAATCGAGCATCCGGTCACCCTGATGGTCGATGGCGATACCCACGTCTCCAGCACGATCGCCGACCCACCCGCACCGGACGGTTCGCATCGCTCCCCCAGACACTCATGCCGCAGGTCGACGTCGCCGCGACCGGCACCGGGATCGTCGACACGGCACGCGCCGTCGACATCATCGCCGGCCTGCAGTCGTTGAGCCCGGCACAGCTCGACACCGAATGGGTGCCCTTGGACGAGGTCCTGGGATCGCCGAGACCCGCAGTGATCGTCGCGGCCGACGGGAGCCTTCCCGACGACCTGCCGTTACGACTCACTCGGACCGAGGACCGTCGTTTCGAGCTGGCCGGCGCGGAAGGCGCGTCCACGAGTCTGACATTCGGCACGGAAGTCTCCTACGCGTCCATGCAGGTGATCCGCGACAACGACCGCACCGTCCTCGTCGCCACGTCCACCGGGGTACCCGCAGAACTCGACCGCACTCTGACTTGGCTGGCCGCCGACCCCGAACGGTGGCCCGATCTCACCGGACACGTGCTGTTCACCACCGACGGTCGCGACCCCGTCACGCTCTCCGACCCTCGTGGGGACGTCCTTGCAGCGCCCGAGGAAGGGATGTCTGCGCCCGTGGTCTGGACAGTCGTGGGTGTCGGAGTGCTCGTCGCCGTCGGCGTCGCCGGGGGAACGGTACTGATGGTGCTGCGCCGTAACCGGCAGAGGCCTCGGTGACGGTCGTGACGACGACACTCACGCCGCCCCGGCGAGGCGCGGCGTATCCGTTCGTCCGCACGTCCGTCCGATGGGTAATGATCGTCGCGGCGACACTCGTCGCGTTCCACTCGACTTGGCTCAAGCTCTTCTACGAGCTCCGGGCAGGCACAACCGGTGGTTTCGTACTGATCGTTCCCCCACTCGCCGCACTCGTGGCGGTCGGCATCACCCACCGGCGCAGAAACGAACTGCCGATCCACGACAGGCAGACGGACACGATCGTTGCCACCCTCCTGTTTGCGGTGTCGCTCGCGATCAAAGCACTACTGATGCCCCGATATGCCCCCACTTACCAGCTCATGCACCTGGATGTCCTGGCCGCATGGGTGTTCGTATGCGGGGCCTGCGTGGCGATGTTCGGGCTGCGCACCACCTCGAGGTACTGGCTCGCATGCTGATGCTTTTCCTCACCTCGCCGATCCTGTACCGACTGCTCCTGGTCCAACTGGGTGGCACGAAGTTCGCCGCGGGGATACTGACGCTGCTCCTCGCAGCTGCGGCCGCCGGCCTCGCGACACGTACCTCGCACACACGGGGCCTCATCGTCGGCGTCCTCACCTTCACGATCGGAGTCGCTGCCCTGACAGCGATCTCCGTGCTCCAGCCCGGCGCACCGATCGGCCTCTTCCAGTACGCCCCCACATTGGCCGCACTGCTCGTCGCGCCGGCGCGTACCTGCTCCGATTCCGCGGACCGGCTCCGCGCGCGCTACCACCGAACCCGGTCAAACCGGCGCAGGCGGCCAGCGCTGCCCTGTACATCGTCCCGGTCTCGCTCGCACTCGCATTCGTGCCGCTTCCCGACCAAGGACTCACGCCGGTCTCCCCCGGGCCCCCTCCGTCCGGCACCATCACACAGGCGGTTCCGCGCGGATGGAATCAGATCAATTCGGTCGACTACGACTGGCCCCGATCCTATTTCGGGAACACCGCACTCCTCCGACGTCAGACGATCCGCGCCGACGACTCCCGCGCCGACTGGGACGCGTTACTCCGCCCGCGCACCGTCGCCCTACAGACCCTGCAGGTCCGGCGCTCCGGTGTGCTCGAGGTCTATCCCACGCAGACGATGTACAACATCGGCAGCGCGCGCGTGAGCGCGAAGAGCTATATCGATCTCGGACACGGCGTCACCGCGGAGTACTTCACGGTCGTCGACGACGACTTGCTGGTCACCTGGAACCTCCTCAGCTTCGTGTGGACCCGCGCCGACGACGTGGCGCAGCGCGTCAGTCTGCTGACCGTCGACAACCACGAATTCGATGCCGAATTTCCGCAACCCGAACCGAACTCGGTCGCCAACATCCGTACCCTCCTGAGGGTCCTGCTTCGCGGCAATGCCGCGGTGTCCGACACCGCCCCCGAGGACAAGGATCGGGAAATGCTCACCGAGATCGGACGTGACCTGGTGGAGACACAATGGCGAGGAGTGTGAGCACGCGGCCCGTCGTGCCTCCGGAAGGAACCGAAGCGCACGACGAATACACGCGCGCGGCACTGCACGACGCGGTGTTCGGGCTGCGCGAGCGTAGCCCGGTGTCGTCGGCCTCGGTCGCGTTCACCCCGGTGCAGAAATGGATCGGACTGTCGCTGCTTGCGACCCTCGTGGTGGCACTCGTCGTCGTGACGAAACCCGCGCTGATCGTCGTGACCACCGTGTGCACGCTCGGTTACATCGCGACCCTCGCCGACCGGCTCCTACTGTTCTCCCGAGGCCTTGCCCGTGATGCGTTGCTGATTGTCAGCGACGAAGAAGCCCTCGCGCTCACCGACGACCAACTCCCCCCGTACACGGTGCTGGTACCCGCCTACAACGAGCCGGAGGTCGTGGGTGACCTCGTCGCGGCGATGGACGCGCTCGACTATCCCGACGACAAACTTCAGGTACTGCTGTTGCTCGAAGAGGACGACGCCGTCACCATCGAAGCGGCCGAAGCCGCCGGATTGGGGGCGAGCGTAGAGATCCTGAAAGTGCCCGCCGCGGACCCGCGCACCAAACCCAAGGCCTGCAACTACGGGCTGCACTTCACCACTGGCGAGATCGTCACCATCTTCGACGCGAGGACCTTCCGGACCCCCTGCAACTGCGGCGGGTGATCGTCGCGTTCGACCGCGTCGGTGACGACGTCGCCTGTGTCCAGGCGAAATTGGCCTTCCACAACGGTTCGCAGAACATGCTCACCGGATGGTTCACCGCCGACTACGCCTGTGGTTCAACTTCATCCTGCCCGGCTGATGTCCTCACACTCGCCGATTCCGCTGGGCGGCACCTCCAACCACATCCGGCGCACCGTGTTCGACGACATCGGGGCGTGGGACCCGTACAACGTGACAGAGGACGCCGACCTCGGTGTTCGTATCGCAGAGTCCGGTTACCGCACCGCAGTTCTCGATTCCACTACTCTCGAAGAGGCCAACAGCGACCCGATCAACTGGGTCCGGCAGCGATCCCGCTGGTACAAGGGCTACCTCCAGACCTGGCTCGTGCACATGCGCCGCCCCGTCCGGCTGTGGCGGGCCATCGGTACCGTCGGGATGCTGCGCTTCACCACGCTGCTTGCCGGAACACCGATCATCGCGTGCCTGAACATGGTGTTCTGGCTGACCACCGTCTCGTGGCTTCTCGGGCACTCACATCATCGAGGAGATCTTCCCGGCGTACGTGTACTTTCCGGCTCTGATATCGCTGGTGTTCGGCAATGCCGCCGTGCTCTACATGAATCTGATCGCATGCCGGGAAACATCGAATTCGGCGTTGTGGTGGCCGTGCCTGACGGTGCCGATCTACTGGCTGCTCATGTCGATCGCAGCCATCAAGGGCACATATCAGCTGATCCGCAATCCCTCCTACTGGGAGAAGACCTTCCATGGGCTGACCTCATGACACCCCGGGCAGCGCGGGTGTTCTGGGCGACGTGCGCGCTCTACGTCGCGGTAGGCCTGTGGTTGGCCCTCGAAGTCCGGTATTACCAGGGCGATTCACTGAGCCGGGTTTCTGCTGCACGAACGGTGTTTTTCTCCCGCGACCCGCACCTTGCGGCCATCGGATTCGTGTTCACTCCACTCACGGCGATCGGCCAACTTCCGCTGGTCGCGTTGTCGGGATGGTTCCCCGACCTCACGCGCTTCGGAATCACCGCCGTCACAATGTCGGCGCCGTTCATGGCGGGCGCGGTCGTGCAGGTCCACAAACTGGCCTGTGACCGGGGGTGCGCGACGTGGCTCGTGTGGACGGTGACGGTACTGTTCGCCCTCAATCCGATGATCGTCTATTACGGCGCGAACGGGATGAGTGAGGCACCCTTCCTGATGTTGCTGTGCTGGGCGGTCCGTCGGCTGATCCGCTGGTCCAGTACCGACGACGTTCACGACCTGGCCTTCGCCGGTGTCGCCATCGGCATCGCATACCTGGCGCGCTACGACGCACTCGCTGTCGGGGGCGCCGCCACGGTGTTCGTGATGATCGTCGCCCGGTGGCGGACTCGCACCTCGACCCCGCGCAGCGCACCCGCCGATTCTCGACGGGATCCTGTTCGCGTCGCCGATCGTGCTGTCGTTTGTCGTGTTCGCTGCGACCAGCTGGCTCATCACGGGCGACGCGCTCGCACAGTTCTCGTCGTCGTACGGCAACGCAGCAATTCTCGAGCAGAGCGGTGGCGGATCGACAGATGGACTGTCCGCGATAGCGTTCTCTGTTGCCGAAGTGGCTGTGCTGGGGCCGGCGCTGCCGCTGTTGATTCCCGTCGTGGCGGTGCTCGCGTGGCGGCGCCGCGATCTCGAGCCCCTCGTTCCCTTCGTCGTGTTCGGGGCGGTGCTCGCCTTTGCCGCGGTTTCGTACCTGCGCGGCATGACTTTTCCATTCCTACGCTTCTACCTGTGTGCGGTACCACTTCTTGCCGTATGGGTCATCCAACTGGCGCCACGCCGCGGGCAGTTCGGGTCGCGCAGACCGGGCGCGCACGCCGTTCCTCGTCGCACCGACGACCGCGGTCTCGCTCCGCTCGGTGCTGCGCTGCTCGCGCTGGGTCTGCCGATCACATTCGTGGCAATGCTCGACCCGAACCTGTCGCAGGAACAGCACGCCTTGCGTACCGTGTTGTTTCCCGCCTCCCAGCCCACGTCGGAGCTGCGGATACAGCAGGAGCGGGTGGTGGCGTCGTTTTCCACCGAACGTAGGCTCGCGCAACACCTCGACGATCAGAACCTGCCCGCCGGGTCGGTGCTCATGGACACCGTGTACGGATTCGCCGTCATCACCGCGACCGACAGGCCCGACACCTACGTCGTCCCGTCCGACGCCGACTTCACCGAGATACTGAACCACCCGGCCCGGTTCGGGGTCCGATATATCCTCACCGTGCCCAACGAGGGACGAGGAACATCCGACGCCGTCAACCGGCGCTACCCGACGATCTTCGAAACCGGCAGTGAAATCGCCACTCTCGAACTGGAGATACCCAACGACGGCGACAACCAGCCGACGTGGCGGCTCTGGCGGGTCAACAGCTGACAATCACCGCTCATCCGGCGTCGTGTGTCGAGCGAGGACCTGCCGCAGCGGATCGTCGGGACCTATATCGAAACTGCAGTCCGTGGGACGGGGGTCGGGCACGTACGCCCACATCAGCGCCCCCGCCGTCCCGAGTTCCCGGTAGTGGGTGAGCCTTTCGTCGACGATATCGGCACGTTCATCCAGTGTGCGGCAGCTTCCGGCCTCGATCCCGACCTCCCCGACGAGCATCGGCTTGTCGGTCTCCGCCAGACGCAGCGCGAGGAATCGGCCGTCGTCGTAGTCGTGGTACTGCGCGACGTCGACGGACGGAGACCCCACCACGATCACGAATCCGTCTCCTGCAGTGCCACATTGATTTCCGCCGATCGTCCCCAAAGTGATCGGGTGATCTCGGTCGTTGTCGCGCACGATGCGCCCCGCTTCGTCGGTCCACCTCCTCAGGATGATGGCCGCATCGGGAGGCACTGCCGTCGCTCGAGTGAGCAGTCGCCGTCCGGACACATGGCCGCCTCGGGCTCTCCGAGCAGTTCCCACATGGCGAGTGCGGGTGAATCACGCCAGCGTTCTACGGACTTCGTCAGCCAATCCTCGTAGCTCAGCGAGTGCCGTCCTGGACCTGCCGCCAACCGTCGACATACCAATCGCGCTGTTTGTATCCACCCGCGTCGCAATCGCTGTCCTGTGGCGCCAGCACCGGCACGACGAGCTGATTGTGACGTGCGGCCGCATCGAACACTGCGTCGATCGCTGTGAAATCGACCGTCCCGGTGTCCCGATGGATGGCGTGCGATTGGAACGCGTCGAAGCGCGTCAGCGAATTCGGGGGCAACGAGGCGAAGAAGTCGTCCAGGTCGACCTGCGCTCCGCATCCCTCGTTGAGCGACCAGTCGGTGGCCAGCTGATAGGCGTTCATGCCGGTGGGCCACCACGGTCGGCCGTCGAGCAGAAGGTCGTCGCCGGCGACCGCGACCTGCGATAGCGACTCCGGAGGGGACGGTCGCGGGGAGTGTCCTGCGCACACGATGCCACCAACAGCAGGCAAGCGACGAGCACTGCAAGGCGCATCCACTGACCGTAACCGACGCGTGCGCCGATGCTGTCCGATTCAGCTGGGACGCGCGTCGGGATGCTCGTGCACGAAATTCAGGTACGCCTTCGACGCGTCGGCCCGCGCTGCCCCTGGTACTTCGATCCCACCTTCGCGCTGCCATACGGATGCTCGGCGGGGCTCGTCAACCGGAACAGGCACAGCTGACCGATCTTCATCCCCGGCCACAACGTGATCGGCAGGTTCGCGACGTTCGACAGTTCGAGGGTGATGTGCCCGTCGAAGCCCGGGTCGATGAAGCCGGCCGTCGAGTGTGTGAGCAGACCGAGGCGCCCGAGAGACGACTTGCCCTCGAGCCGTCCTGCGAGATCCGACGGCAGCGAGCACCGTTCCATCGTCGACCCGAGGACGAACTCCCCCGGGTGCAGCACGAATGACTCGTTCCGGGGAACCTCCACCAGCGAGGTGAGCTCGTCCTGCTGTTTTGCTGGGTCGATGTGGGTGTAGCGGGTGTTGTTGAAGACGCGGAACAGACTGTCCAGGCGCACATCGACGCTCGACGGCTGCACCAGGTCCGGGTCGTAGGGATCGATCCCAGATGTCCGGAGGCGATCTGGGCGCGGATGTCGCGATCGGAGAGCAGCACGGGTAGAGGTTAACAACCTCGCTCGCGCGGCCTCAGGCCCTGTTCAGATGGGCGGCCATCGCGACGAGCAGTTCGGTGCATTCCTCGACGACCTCCTCCTGGCTCAACGGTACGGTTTCGTCGAGCCACGAGGTGAGCGCCTGTGCGAGACCACCGACGACATAGTGGGCGGCGAGATCGAGGCGCGGGCTGGGTTTGACCTCGTAGAAGTTTTCGGCCTGCATCATCACCAGACCCGCGAACATGCGGGTGGACTCGAGTCGACGCTTCGCGAGCTGGGGGTTGGCCTGACTCACGGAGAACAGCATGCGACCGAGCCGGGGGTCCTCCGCGATCTCGTGCACGATGTTCCCGACGCAGGCTCGGACGACCGCACGATCTTCGCGTGGCGCCTCGGCGATCGCCGCGAGTGTGCTTTCGGCGATGCGCTGGACCACGTAGTCGTACACCGCGCCGGTGAGTTCGTCGCGGTCGGCGAAGCTCTCGTAGAAGTAGCGCGATGCGAGGCCGGCGCGTTTGCAGACTCCGCGGACGGACAGCGTCGGTTCGCCGTCGGCGGCGCCGAGCAGGTCGAGACCGGCGTCGATCAGCTTGGCCCTTCGGTCGGCCAATCGTTCCTCGCCCGCGCGTCCACCGTAGATCCGTCCTGTCGCCATGCTGCCCATCATCTCAGCAACAGTCCTTTACGCCCGACTTACATCTGAGTACAGTCGTAGTCAATTAGCGCCAGGAAGGGAACTCGAGATGACAACGATCGAAAAACCCGCAGGTCTCGACGACGCGATGGACGGCATCGGCCTCGCCGCAGGTGCCGCGAACATCATCATGCAGTTGTCGTGGCCGGGTGTCGGATACGGCGTCTACGAAAGCCGCGTCGAGTCGGGTCGTCTCTTCGATCACCCGTACAAGCGCAGCCGCACCACGCTCAGCTACCTCGCCGTCGCCGCGAAAGGCACCGACGACGAGAAGCGACTCTTCCGCAACGGCGTGAACAAGGCACACGCACAGGTGCGCTCGACGGGGGCAAGCCCGGTCGAATACAACGCGTTCGATCCAGAACTCCAGCTCTGGGTCGCCGCGTGCATCTACCGTGGCTTCGAGGACGTTCACCGCGCGCTGTACGGGCCGATCCCCGCACACGCCATCGACTACTTCTATCAGCGCGGCGCGACTTTCGGCACGACCCTTCAGGTCAAACCCGACATGTGGCCGGCCGACCGCGAACTGTTCGAGGAGTACTGGAACGACAGTCTCGCCAAGGTTCGGATCGACGACGTCATCCGCGAACATCTGCTCTCCATCGCGCGGATGGAGTTCCTACCCAAGCCCGTGTCGCTGGTGGCGGGACCGATCAACATGTTCTTCACCGCAGGGTTCCTGCCGCAACGGTTCCGCGACGAGATGCTGCTGTCGTGGACACCCCGCGACCAACGCCGATTCGACCGCATCATGCGCGCAATCGGCAAGGTCAACAAGCAACTTCCGATTGCGGTCCGCGAAGCGCCGTACCGACTACTCCTGGCCGACATGCGGTGGCGGATCAAGACCGGACGCGCGCTGGTGTAGCGGTGTGCGGTGGCGCTCGGAGAGTCTGCTAAAGTTTGCTCCAGCGTGGGCCGGAGCCGGTGAGAATCGGCAAAAGCCCAGCGTGCCGATGTAGTTCAATGGTAGAACATCAGCTTCCCAAGCTGAATACGCGGGTTCGATTCCCGTCATCGGCTCCATCATTTCAACAGGTAGAGGGCGTTCCCATTCACGGGAGCGCCCTTCTTCATTCCCGGAGACGCCGCGGATACGCCGCGAGAGGAGGGCGAAGGCCTCGGCACGGATGTGCAAAGATCACCGTTGAGCTACTCACTACTGCCCCAGACAGATCGAGAGGGAGCATGGATAAGGGCGTACGGCTGCGATTCGTGCTGGAACTGCGCGAAGCCATCGAAAAAATCCGCGGGTGGGAAGAGGGCAACCTAACGATGAAGACATTCAACGTTGGGCAGTTGCCGACACATGAATCCGACCCGACTGTGGCGGAATGCCTCCTCGCCGCGGATGACGAAGACTTATTCAGCCTCGCTCAGTATCTCGGCGTCGAAGCACCGATTGAAAAGGACGAGGTTCTTCCGCCGCGCGGGAGATAGACCCATACAACGAACTCGTTGCTGCGGAGACAGCGCTTCGGGAAGTTGTCCGCACGGGAATCGGCGATCAGTGGACGAGCGACTTCACCGCGGACAAACTCGCAGCTTTAGAAGCGAAGCGAACCGAAGAGGACAAGCGGCGGGACGGTGTGGCCGTTAGTCAAGACCTCCTCGACTACACCGAGGCCTATCACCTCCAAACCCTAATCCTCAAACACTGGGATGCTGTACAGCCCATCCTGCAGGATAAGAAGCGCACGGAAACACACCTCAAGACGATGCTCAGCATCAGAAATACGATTGCTCACGCCCGTCCAGTAGCTCCGTTCGAAAGGCATCTACTGGCTGGCGTAGCCGGACAAATTCAAAACCTCTTGTCCCTTTACAGGAGCTCGTCGAACGGACCTGATGCATTCTACGCATCCATCAACTATGTCCGGGACTCGTTCGGTGAACAGATCACGGACAACAACGACCGACAAGCGACTATTCCGCGCGTCTCCGTTGGACAGACAATTTCGTTTGAGTGCTCTGCCACAGACCCCAAATCTCGTGAACTTACGTGGACGTTCAGCCTACAAAGTGACCACTATCCGCGGATACCCGTAGAACTGGGTACCGCATTTGGCGCAAACACCACTTTTGAGTGGAAAGTCAGCGAGGATCACGTCGCGAGAATCAGAGATTGACCGCCTTTGTTAGAAATTCAAGCAAGTATCAGCGAAACGGCGGTTCGGATGCATCTGTTACCTTCTTATACCGCGTAAATCCGCCGATCTAGCCTGTAATGCGAATCCAAATATATCAGAATACTCCGCCGAGCAGCACGAATGCACCCGGCACCGAGGACCTGATCGATACTAGCGACCCCTCCTGTTTTCGCAGACGCCCGAATGGCTACTCGGTTCCGTAGTCGGAGCTGTTGTAACCGTAATACTCACGGCCATTTTCTCTTTCAAGTTCTGGAAACCTATATGGCGTCGAATCTCTCGTCAGTCACCCGTCTACGTACATATCGAAACCGACCCTCGGGTCATCTTTGCCAATCTGGACTATGACTGGATTACTTTTCCACAATTCATACCTAAGAGCCATGATGACCTCCCTCCACCCCCCTCAGGATTCGCAATCGAAATGGGGAGTTGGGCGGCAAACCTGGGAGGCTTCCCAGCGTTGCACTGCAATTACGATGTAACTATCACGGCACGGGAAAACTCACATGTAGTCGTAAACGCCTTTCGCGTAAAGGCAAAGAAACAGTATCTGCCTCCTGGATCCGTAGTCATCAAAGGTGTCGGCGGCGCGTCAATGGAGTTTCGCCGAATACAAGTGGACCTACACACCACACAACCCAGAGCAACCTATGTTGAAATGGGGGGCGCACCAGCAAGTCCATTCGACTTTCAGCTTGCCCCTGGCGAGTCAGCTAAATTCAACCTGATCATAAATGCTGCTAGCGACGAAGACGTCGACATGTATGAGTGGTGGGGTTGCCTCGACCTTCTGACAAACGGAAAACGACGCAAAGTTCGAGTAGGACGAGGAATTTGGGCAAGGTTATTCGATCATGGACCTGAATTCAAGTTGGTCAACCGCGGACGCCGACCTGAATTCATTCACGTTCGGCTCGGAAACGACCTGGGAACATTCCTTCCCTTGACTAACCCTCCCGCCTAATTGGCACAACGTTGTCGCCGCGCTCGGGCGGTCCAGCCATCGCTCCGAGCGCGGCCATCGCGTCGGCGTGGTCGTCCTCGAAGAGGTGCGCGTAGACGCTGAGCGTGGTCGTGACCTTCGAATGGCCCATGAACCGCGCAATCGCGAGCGGCTGGAGGCCCGCTGCGACACACAAGCTCGCGTAGGTATGGCGGAGCGCGTGGAACTTCAGCGTGGGCGGTAGGCCCGCGTCGGGCGTGAGCCGGTTCGCTCGGAGCACCGCAGGCCGATACACCGACTTGTAGAACGACGGGTGCCGAAGCGGGGTGCTCCAGTCGAGGGTCAGCCGCGCTTCCGCCTCCTTCACCGGGAGCGCCGCGAGCACCTCTTCCGCCTTCGGCACGATCCGTCGCCCGTGCTCGTCCGTCGCCTTCTTCCCGGTCGGCTTCGCCGCGACGAGGACCGACGCGGGGAACAGCGGTGCACCCACTTCATCGCCACGGGGGTGGGCTGCCAGGTACTCCCGCAGTATTCCTACGGTCGCGGGTGTCAACGGGACGCGACGACGGGAACCCTTGGTCTTCGGAGTGTCGTAGCTCAGCACCCCGTCGATCACCATGACCGTTCGGTCTACCCGTAGGAGTCCTGGCTTTGGGGCGACGTTGGGGTTGATCATCTTGGCCGGCAACTCCACGTCACCTACCTGGAGGCCCGCGAGTTCAGCCGCCCGAAGTCCCGACCACGCCGCGAGATGAACCATAACGTTGTAGGGCCACGGCGTCGCGTCCACGAGCACGGAAACCTGAGTCGCGGTGAGGAACTGGTCGGGGTCATCCACGACACCCGGAGTACCACCATCCGCGCTCCGTTCGCTCGGCAACCGCACGTACTCCGCGGGGTTGCTCGCTAGCCGTCCATCGACCACAGCCTGTTCCAAGACCATCCGAACCAGGAAGTAGGCGTGTCGGACCGTGGACGGCCTCTTACCCGCTGCGGTCATCTTCTGGACCCATTCGGAGATGTAGGGCCGGGTGATTCTGTTCAGTGGGTACCCGCCGAACGTCGCGTCGATACAGAGGTCTCGAGCGTCGCCCCGATGCTTATCAAAGGGAGCGAGCGCGTACTCGTACCCCGCCTTGGTCCGGGGCTTGAGGTCGTGGCGGGACTCCAACCACTCCCCTGCCGCTACGCGGAACGTGACCTCACCCGCCTTCGGATCGAAGGTGGACCCGCGCCGTTGCGCGTGCTCCATGTCAGTCGCGAATCCCTCAGCCTCCTTGAGGGTTCGGAACCTCAACCCACCCTTGGTGCGGTGCTTGCCATCCGGCGTGCGCCAGCGGACTTGGTAGAAGCGGGAGCCATCAGGCCGGGTGAGCTTTCGGACGTTCGCCATGTCAATTCCCTCACTTGCGCTTGTCGTTGCCGAAGATCGCCGCGATGCGCCCGAGGTCAGCAGCATCACGACCAGGACCATCCAGAACCAGAAATCACTCATCACGCAGCCGCCTTCGCGAGTTCGATGGAGTTGTAGATACGGCGGACCGTTGAGGACTGCCAGGTCGGGCGTCCGGTGGGCGATAGCTCGCCCGCGCCCTCCAGCTCTCGCGCTATGGCGTCGTAGCTCTTGCCTGCGTCGCGGAGCTCCACGATGCGGCGCGCGACTTCCTGAGTGACTTGCCGAGGTCGCCCGAGCTTCTTGCCCCGTGCCTTCGCCGCGCTCGCAGCGGCCCGAGTCCGTTCCCGGATCAGCTCACGCTCGAACTCCGCGAAGACGGCCATCGTCCCTGCCAACGCACGACCCGCAGGAGTCGTGAGGTCCACCCCGAGGTCCAGCACGACCAACGCCCACCCCTGGTTCTTCGCCAGGTCCAGAATCTCGACCGCGTGGAGGAGCGACCGGCTGATCCGGTCCATCCTCGCCACGATCAGCCCGTCCGCGAGTCCCGCCGCAAGCTCACCGAGCGCCTTCCGCAGGCCGGGGTTGACCTGTTTTCCGCTCGCACCTTCATCGCGGAAGATCACCAGGTCCCACCCGCGTCGTTCGGCTTCTGCCTTGAGCGCGGCCTCCTGCGCTTCCAGCCCGAGACCGCTCCGCGCCTGTTCATCCGTGCTCACGCGAACGTATCCGAGCATCAGTTTCCGTTCCGCGCTTGGACTTTGAATCCTCGACATGCGTTCTCTCCCTGCATCATTCGGGGCGTAATCCTTCGTTTACGCCTTACGCCCCGAACCTAGCGACAATTCACGCGAGACGCTACAAACCGTGGTACATAGCTGATCGCCCCGCCGCGGCGTTGAGACCTTTCGTTCGCCCGAACCCCCGACTCGACGCCGATAGGCCGTGACACTGGGCGCTAGCTGTGTGCAATCTGTGTCGAGTAGGCCCGGCCCCGCGAACGACGTCGAACCGAACGACCCGCGGGGGTCAGAGCCAGCTGTCAGAACCAGTCCAACGGAAGTTCGCTACCCCCAGACGGGACCAGCGCACCGAAGGTCGCGGGGTGGACGCGGAAGTCGTCGCGGGCGTTGGCCTTGTCTGCGACCCGGATCGACTCCCACACTTCGCTCCACCACGTCCGCGCTCTCTTCGCCGCAGCCTGCTCCCGTTGGCGACGTTCACGCTCAAGCTTCAGCTCCGCGGCTTGGTCCGCCCGACGGCTGTAGACCCGATACCGCGATTCCTCACCCCAACTGGACATACCCACTCCGATCTGTTCGCTACTAGTGCGCCAATACATTTGATGAATCGATGATGTGCCCCGCGCTACGCGGGAGGGCCGACCGGACAGAAACGACCGATTCCGAGCTATCAACCCGACCGGAAGCGGACCCTCCTGATTACTTTGTGGTCAAAGTAGCTCTGACGGTGCGTCTTTGATTGCTTGCTTACATGTCTTTTCGTGGTCGGATCGAACTAGTTCCCTTCGAACTAGTTCCTTAGGGGGTCGTAGCCGGGAACTCCTTCGGAGTTCCCGGCGACCCCGCGGACCAGGTGTGTCAAGTAGTCCCCGCGTCGGAACTACTTCGAAACCCGGTTTGACCAGGCAGTTTATCGACGCCCAGGCTCAAGTAGTTCCGAAGTAGTTCCCGGCCTGGGAACTGGTTCAATACCCCACGAAACCTGGGTTCGAACCAGTTCCCGAACCCGTTCCCGAGCCGAACCGCGAAAGACCTTGAAATTCTGCTACTTTCGCAAGTCAGATACGGCTATACGGCCGGGTGCTTCGCACATGCCCCATCGCTCACGCACGACCTCACGCTCCCCTTCGAGCTTCGCCGTATCCATACTCTTAATCCGAAACTCTCTCTGCAACTGGTCGATTGCGTTGAAGGCCACATCACGCTTGCCGCCGACTTCTTTCACAAGCTGGCTCTTGGTGAACTCGAACGGATGGTCCCTCAGGACCTGCTCAATACGCTCACAGACCGCCGATTGTCCGGTCCGCGGGGCGGCGTCGCTACTCGCCGTTGCGTCTGGGGCTTCCAACGTCCACTCGGTGCGCTGATCGTCGGTCGAGTCGAGCTGAAATTCGGCGATGAGCTGGGTTCGGTCGGAGGTCCTCCATCCGACCCCCAACCCACGGATTCGGCCCGGTCGGTCCTTCCCGACACGGACGGTCGCGTTGCCTGCGAGTCCTTGCGCGAAGGGTTCCGTGACCTCCACGATAAAGGCGGCTCCGTCGAGTCCAGCCATCTTGTGCTGCCCGCCGATGGCGTAGCGCCCACGCCCGTCCGATCCCTTGGTGACGTGATCGACGCACACCACCGCCGCGCCCGTCTTCCGAGCAAGCAACTTCGGTAGCTGACGTTGCCACTTCGCCACGTCATCGTTCTCGTTCACCGAGTAGCCGAAGATGCCCATCGAGTCGGTTACGCCGTCCACCACCGCGAGACCGAACGACCGAGACAACGACGCCTCGAACGCCTCGCGGTCCTGCGGAGCGTCCAACGAACTCTCGGGCTGGACGTACGCGAACATCGCCGGATCACGCAGGACCTCCGCGGGTACGCCCAACAAGAGAAGTCGCTTCCCCACGCTCCTCGCGTCCGCTTCAAAGTCCAGGTAGAGGACTGGCTTACCTTCATTCAGACACTCCGCCGCAGCACATTGCACAAGCCACGACTTTCCCGACTCGCTCTCGCCGTGGACGGAGTGGACCTTGCCGGCGTAGAACAACCGCACACCGTCCGACCGCGACAAGACGCTCGGGGCGTCCTCCTCGTCGCCTTCGAGCGCGGCGAACATATCGACCGGCACCCAACTCGACCGCTCCGCTGCAACGGCGACTTCGCCGGATTCGTCCACCAACCCCCGTTCGCGGAGCTGACCACGGTCAATGCCGGGATATGGCGTGTCGGGGTGCCACAACCCACCTGGCGCCAGGGCCTTCGTAGCGACCTGAAGCCCCTTACGCCACAGCTTCGAGGTGGTGTCGATTCCCTCCACGCTTGGTTCGCCAACGACCCGACGAGCTGCTGAGTTCACCATTGCGTCGAACTCGCGCGCAGCGTCAATTTCACTCGCCCGCTCACGGATTGCGTCAACGAACGCGGAGCGCAACACGGTCAGCGCGAGACTCACGCCCGCATCGCCTTGCTCACCCAGCCGGACCAACTCCAAGACGTTGCCTGTCGTGGCGTCGTGGCGACCGCCCCGCGACAAGTCGTTCACCGAGTTCACGAGCCGCTCCGAAACACGCTGAGACATAGGCCCCTCCGACCGCTCGCGGTCGAGCGCGTCGAGAAGGCCCCGTGCGGCCGTCTCGCTTCCCCGCTCAGAGACCTGCGGTTCCGGGACGGCGAGAGCTTCGATTAGAGCGTTCGGCAACTCCGTAAGGTCCTCCACGCTTGGCGGATTCAGGGAGACGTTTCCCACTGGATCGCGCCAGCGATACTGAGTTCCAGTGTCTGGATGAATGCTCGGCCATACAACCGAGTACCTGTGCCAAGGATGGATCACCTGGACATCGCTACTCTTGCGGACTTCCCTACCGTCCGGCCCGATGGTCGGAAGCTACTCAACCAGAACAATCCCTCAGGCACTCGGTAGAACATCTGACGGCTGCCGTCCTCGCGGGCTGACGAACTCCAGGTCCGTGGGAAGGTCGCTCCAACCATCCGCTCGAATGCAGTCAAGTTCGCCGCACCTTGCTTGTTTTCATGTCCGGTGTCAACGTCGATGGCAATCACGTTGTCGTTCAATCGCAGCGCAAGGTTCCCATCAGAGTGCTCGCCAGTCACCCACCCCTTTACCCGAGCACGGTCAGGGTACGGTGCCGAGCCACCCGTCCACCCCGACGGTGGCGGATATTTCACACCCGGTGGCAGCGGAAGCGGCGAAAGCCACCCGCGACGCAAGTAGTCCAGCGCAGCGTCCTTGTATCGCTTACGGTTACCGAGTGTGCCGACGCGTTTCGCCTCGTTCGCGGACGCGGGTTCGGTAGGATTAGACACGTTGATCCCCTTAGTGTTTGGGTGATACTGAGGCTGGCACCTCAGGAATGCGCAGTTGAGAAGAACGCCCTCTAACCGTATCGCGCGGCTAGAGGGCGTTTCTCGTTCTAGCGCAATGATTTACGAGTGCAAAAGGTCAGGCGTGGCCGTACGGGCCGAACCAACACAACTCGACACCGATGCTTGATGCGCTCAGCTCCAGTTCGTCTTGGCACGGCTCACACGCGGGCGACACGAGGATCCAGAACGAATGCCCCCGCAGAAGGTACTTCAAGTCCTCGGGAGGGATGCACTTCTCATGGCAAAAGCTGCACCATGTGTCCGTAGGATCGGAGAGCGCGAACCGATCCCTCACGACTGCTGCAACCTCCGCACGAGTTGACACCCTCACGTGGAGCGCGCCCGTGTGGTCGTCACCGATGAGCGCCGCGGTTGTCTCCAGCGGACTTGCCACTTGCTCGGCGACGTCACCGCGTACGTCGCCACCGGTCCTTCGGTGTCCTGCAACCTGGTACGGGAAGAACTCACCCAGCGTGGTATTCAGGCTCGCGTGGTTTTGTAGTCGCTGATGACCCCGTGAGAAGGTTTCGGCGAGCCGCACAGCGGCCTCCCACTGATCCACAACCGGGTTCGCAGGACGCGCATCGCGCAGGTCAGGCCGAGTGTCGCCCTCCTTGCGGAGCCCGAGCGATTCGCACAGTGCAGCAACCCGCTTCGGGTCCGGAGCGGCATCTGGGTGCGCCGCAAACCTGCCCGATCGCTCATAGTCCCCTACTGGTTCAGGTCGTCCACCCCGACGGCGGCCAATCGAGTCCTGAGCGTGCAAGTCTGGATTCCAAGTGCTCATGCCGCACCGCCCTTGGTGCCAACACGACGAGTACCGCGGAGCCAAGCGAGCACATCGTTCTCAGACCAGCGCAGGCGGCCCGCGATCTTGTGCGAGGCAAGGTCACCGTCGATGGATGCGAACTTCACCGCGCGCTCGGTGACGGTGACCCCGCGAGCGGTGCAAAGCGCAACCACACCAGGCCGATCAAACGTCGGCAGGTCGGGGTCATACGCGGGAGCGTTGCGAATCTCCATCACGCGCTCGACTTCTGACGTGAGGTTGTGGACGGTCCTGCCCATTGTGGCCTCCTGCTTCAGCGGGAGGAGAACGCGAAGCGCGGACACCTCCCGACATGTTGTCGGTTTGGTATCCGCGTCAGTATTTTGGAGACCCTCGCGCTAGCCGTTTCGCGCTCGAATAGGTCCCCCAGGGTGGCAGGCAGACTATTGGACTTCCATCCTCACCAGAGGCCGCGTTGGTGCGTGCCTTCTTTTCAAGACACTTGCGAGGATCTCTGGACGTCAAGGTCCCTGGTAATGTGGGCGTCGTTGTCTCTCAACGCTCACCGGCAAACTTCCGCTTCCGGCGAACCGGAGCGACTCTAAGCGTACCGGAAACGTACCGAAGTCGTCTACTTCGATCTTCTTCAAAGCTGTTGAGGCCGTGCGTATTAATCGATACTATCTACCCTACCCAACGTTCTCTGACCCTTCTGTCGTACTGGTAGAACTTGCGTCGCCCTCACCAGTCATCTGCCGTACAGCCTCTCGGACTGCTTCATAGCCCTCCTCCTCGTCTGAAACGACCCCAGCGAGCCACACGCCACCGTGGGGGGAAACAACTTTCTTGAGGCGAACCCGCATATCATCCAAGTGCTTGTTTTGGTTTTTCAACTCAACCGCAATGTCGTGTACGGTCTTCGCTGGAAATCGCGTCATCGGAGCAAATGTATTCCAGTCCAGGATTGCCGGGTTTTTGTAATTCTCACCCTTACTATCCTGATAACTAACAGATGCGCGATGAGTCATCTCGATCCCCGCGCATAAGAATCGCCACTCCGCATTATCCCAAACCGTGCGCCATTCCTGACCTGGAGCGAGGATGTAGATTCGTTCCGGGTAGCGCAATAGGGAAATCGAGCTGTTCGCTTTGTTAGGATTTGGACTGATACACAGAGGAGGATCGAAAGCCATGACCACGTTGTATGCTGGTGTCACTCCAAAGTTCTTGACTACCAGATCTAGCCTTTTCCAAGAAGATCGATTCGGCTCGACAAAAATCACAACATTGGGTTGAGCTTGTTCTTCACGCTCTGCCGCATTTCCTCAACTTGTTTGCGCGCATATACACCAGCAACGATCACCGTAACTAATGCGATTACAGCAGTCGCCCAACCAGCGAGCGCGGCCCATGCCGCCGCAGGCATTTTGTAAAGCATCGACCATATTGCCTGGGCAACTGCGCTGAGGGCTTGCATGAGTTCAGGTGTCACGTGCGTAGCATAGGACACACGGCCCTATATCTCGTATGACTCGTTCACAACCAGCAGGTGCAACAACACCCCCGAGCGGTGAACCGGAAACCTCGCTCGGGGGTGTTGTTGGCGACGTCGTTCTGCGGACTACTGGCGCCGAGCGGACGTCACTTCGTCGTCACGGACCGGGACAAGTCAACCGATCCGTACGACGCTCGGAAGGGCACGGACAAGTCAACGTGCGGTCCTTCCGCTACCCTGCGGCCATGGGCGAGACGCGGGAGTCTGTGCGGCGCGGCTCGGCGCGAATTGTCCGCGGGTATTGCGACGCTGAGCTTTTGCACGTTCCCGTGCTTGGACCTGCCGCGCCTTCGTTGCTTCGGCTTGGTGTGCGCCCTTGGATGCGAAATTCATAGCTCACCTCCTTGAGGGGCAGTTCTGCTCACCAATCGAACGACGGCGGGGTGTACTCGAAGTTCGTCGTGATCTGGGTGACGAAGGCTGCGCCGCGATGGCGGACGCCGACCCCGAAGGACCGTGACGCATACGAGTCGATAAGCGGGTAGCGGGCCTGGTCGCCAGGGATGATCCGCAGACCCTGGTAGGCCGGGTTCTTATGTTGGCGAACACCGATGACGTTGCTCGAGGAATCCGCGCCGCTGGTGGCTACAACCGTGAAATAGCCAGCCGGGATGTACTCAGACTCGATCACCCACACTGGGCCGTAGCTGCCGACGACCGGCAGACCGCCGTACTGGCCCGGAGCAACCTCGCCGACGATGTTTTCGGGCATGAGATAGGCCGGAGCAGACGCCGAGGGGATGAAATCGTGCTTGGCGATGGGGCCAGCGGCCTCTGAGCCTTCCTTGGGCCGGGACTCCTGTCCTGCGCGCCAGGACTGGACCAGTTCGCCTTCCTCCGGGTTGACGAGCAGCAGCAACTTCGAGCCCGGCTGGCGCCCGTAGCCCTTCGTGGTTACGGCCTTGATCGCTGTTTCGACGTCCGAGCTGTCGATCACGGACGCGCCCGATGCGAGGTAGTGCGTCGTGGACGAAGGGAAGGACTTGCCGAGGTAGGGAAGCGGGGTGATGCCGTCGTCGCCGGTGTACAGCCCGTAGCACGTCGCACCGAACTCGTTGACTTCCGGCGCGGGTCGAACAGGCGATTGAGGATCGTTGTGTTGACGAGCTTGTTGTCTGCGGCGAGCACGTCCGCGAAGATCGCGGCGACCTGATCCGCGGTGCTGTCGCGGAGGAACTTCCACGTGTAGCGACTGGCGAGGTCGTGGTCCTCGAAGGTGTAACCAAGCTTGAGCACGTCACTCGGCACACGGTTGCTCTGCGGGACGCCGAACTCAGACGCTCGCTCGAAGGAACTGCCGGCCAGCGACTGCGGCACGGCATCCGCGGCCTGAGTCGTCGGGTAACTCATCAGTCGCGCCAGGGCGGTGCGTTCCTCGTTGAAGATCGCGAGAGCGGCCATCTGCTCCCGCCAGATCGCATTGAGATCCACGCCGTCCGCGGTGGCGTTGACGAGGACGTCGCCTTCAGTGTTGTAACCGCGCTCCGCGCCGAAGATGGGCATAACGCGATGCCGTTGATATAGCCGATGGGCTGGGAAATGTCGAAACTCCGGGAAATGGTCATCGTTGCTCCTGAGTCTGGTTCTGGTCACTCGGTCGCGCTCCGCGCGGTGTCGTGTGGGCCACCAGCCCATGAGCCCCGTTCCCGGGAGTCCGTTCGTTCAGTCCCGCGCCGCAGGCGCTCCTCGGCCCGAACGGAGACGACGTTACCCGGTCTCCTCGCGTCTCAGGGAGCGACGAGAGACGCCGCGCAGACGCCGCGACCCCAGGCGTCCGGCGGCGAACCGGCACCGTACCGAAGGCGGACAGAACCGTACGAGATCATGCCTTTGAGCTGCGGTGTTCAGCTGGCGTCCGCGAGGTCCGCGCAGTCCGCTCGAACACACGTTTCAACCCCGAAATACCTTCCCAAGCTGAATACGCGGGTTCGATTCCCGTCATCGGCTCCAGCGTTTCAACAGGTAGAGGGCGCTCCCACGATCTGGAGCGCCCTTCATCATTCCCCGAGACGCCGCAAATACGTGAGTTCTTACCGAACTGGGGATGACGCCACTGACGAAGAAGTCGCGGCGCGCAGGCCCGCCCGACCGACTGCGGGATTCCCGACTACGTCGAGCGTGTGACACCTGGCCTCCCCGGCGACCCGGGCGGAGGAGATCGAATGATCCTCGCTCTCACCGCGCTTGCCGGTGGACTCGGTGGCATGGCGCAGTTTCTCGTGGACACTGCAGTCAACCGCCACAACAGGTGGTCACCGTTGGGCACTGTCGTGGTCAATGCAACAGCGTGTCTGTTCCTCGGGTTGCCCACGGGCTACGCACTCGGTCATCCCACGCGGGATGAGATCTACGCTGTCCTGGATATCGGCCTGCTCAGGGGTAATTCCACGACTACTCCACGCGGGACGCTGGCGTGCTGCGCTCGCCCACAGCGGCGGGATGCTCATCGTCAGTGTTGCGACCGCCGCCCTCGGGCTCGGAATCGGCGATGTCCTTCAGTAGTCCCACTGATCACCAACCGACACCGCTGCTCGCAGCAGCCTCCGTCAGCGTCGCAGACCGGGCTGCAGGTACTGGATGCTCGCCGCGACGTCGGTGAACATCGCGACCGACGGTCACGCGTGGGGTCCGTCGCCGGTGTGGTCGGCCGCATCAGCCCGAGGCCGTGCATCGACGCCCACCAGCGTCAGAACGATCAGCAGGCCTGCCCCTCCGACGAGGGCGATGTCGGCCACGTTACCCACGAAGAATCCGTTGTAGTCGATGAAGTCCACCACGTGGCCTCGCGCGAAGCCGGGCGTGCGGAATACGCGGTCGCCGAGATGACTGATCGCTCCCCCGAGGAGTACTGCCACGCCGAGCGCCCAGAAAGGGTTGAACACGCGGGTGGCAAAGATGCAGAGTCCGACGACGGCGGCAGCGGCGATCACGGTGAGAATCCACGTGAACTGCCCACCGATCCCGAATGCGGCACCCGGTTGTAGATGAGTCTCCACTGGAGGAACTCACCGATTACCGGTATTGCCCGACCGTCACTCAAGGTCGATTCCGCCCACCACTTGGTGAGCTGATCCACGATCACCACCACAGCAGCCACCGCGACAATCCACGGCAGGTACCGGCGCGAGGTTCTGGTGCCGGGTGTCCGGGCAGAGGCGTCGATGTCATGGGAACATGTTCTCCGATCTTCGACCGTCGTGGTGAGTTGGCCGGCCGAGAACTCCGACTAGGGTTGGGCCGTGACGTTTCGACGACCACTGCCGCCCACCGGCCACATTCGGACAGCAATTCTCGCGGTGATCATCGCGGTGGCGTCCGGATTCTCGACGCCTGCCATCGCATCAGTTCCCACGGCGGGGTCCCCGGCGGCTCCCGGTGCTCCGGAACGGCACTCGGTCAGCGACCTCTACGCGGACACCGGTATCCACACCGTCGCCTCGGTGGCGGTGCCCGGATATCAGATGTTCTATCCCTCCGACATCGTTACCTACGACGAACGCCTTCCGGTGGTCACCTTCGGCAACGGAAGTTACGCGACGTACGAACAATACGAAGAGTTGCTTCGCCACCTGGCGTCCTGGGGCTTCGTCGTCGTGGTCGCCGACAGCAGCGTCACCGGCGACGGAACCGAGATTCTGGCGGCAGCGCGCTACATCCTTGCGCAGAACGACAACCCGGAGAGCGTTTTCCACGATCGCATCGACATCACTCGCGTCGCTGCCGTCGGGCATTCGCAGGGGTCGGGAGGTGCGATCAACGCCAGCACCGACTCCGACGGACTCATCACGTCCACCGCTGTCCTCGACCTGCCGGATCCCTGGTGGGCGACTCGACCCGTCGACGCGGTCGATGTGACTCGACTGACAAGTCCCGTGTTCTACCTGACGGGGGCCGAGGATCCGGTCTCGACGGCTGTTCCACAGGCCGCCTATTACGCCGCGAGCCCGGTGCCCGCGGCCCGTGCCCGCCTGCTGGGGGTGGGGCACAACTGGCCCACTGACGGTGGAGGATTCCGCGGTTACCTCACCGCGTGGCTGCGCTTCACTCTCACCGACGACACCGACGCCGCACGCGCCTTCGTCGGTCCTGCGCCGGAACTGTTGTCCGATCCATTGTGGGACGGGACTGCGATCAAGGGTTGGTGATTCGACTCCGGATCACAGATCCCACTCCACGGCAAGCTCATTGGGACCACGCAGCGCGACACCCACCTGACTGGTGACTCCCGCCCGGCCTGCAGTGCCATCTCGGAACCGCAACTCGGGCAAGCGTTCCAGCAGCGCGACCAGCGCGGTCTCGAGTTCCGCAAGTGCGAGCCAGTTGCCGGCGCAACTGTGCGGGCCCTGTCCGAAAGCGAGTTGGGCCTGCTTTCGACGGGTGATGTCGAATCCATCCGGATCCGGAAACACCGCGGGGTCGCGCAGGGCGGCGTTGATCGAGAAGATCATCGGAGTCGCCGCCGGAAGGTCGATCCCGTTCCACACGGTCGCCTCGGGACACACGCGCGGCAGCAGTCCGACTGGCGGCTCCCAGCGCAAACCTTCCCAGATCGCCCACACCGCGTGAGCATCGAGATCCGAACGCAGGATCTCCATCTGGTCGGGGTGCGTGAGTAGCGCGGAGAGGGTATTGCCGAGGGCCAGCATCGTGGTGTCGGCGCCCGCCGGGAACAGCAGGCGCAGGAAGGACAAGACCTCGTCGTCGTCGAGAGTTTCGCCTTCGATATCTTCGGTCAACAGAACCGAGATCAGGTCGTCGCCGGGCCTGCGCCTGCGCTCGGCGATGATCGGCGTGACGAAGCCCGTGAACTCCTCGGACGCCCGCATCGCCGCAGTGGGATCGAGAGGAAAGAAGAAGAGGTCGTGTGCCCAGCGGTACACCACCGATTCGTCTGCGATCGGCAGTCCCAACAACCTGCTGATCAGCAGAACCGGGTACCGGGTTGTGAACTCGGCGACGAGGTCGACGCTCCCGCGGTCGGCGAACCGATCGATCAGTTCATGCGCGAGTGGCTTCAACAACGGTGAGATGTACTCCGCCACCTGCCTGCGACGAAAGGGCGGCGAGACCAGCGCACGGTTCCTTCGGTGCTCGTCGCCCGCCATGCACTGCAGAGTCTTGCCCAGTACCGGCCCCGTGATCGCGACACCCCTGAGGGGAAGCAAGGAACTTGACGTCCTCCCGGCCGTGAACGACCGGGATTCCTCCTGCAGCGCTACGCGCCACTCCGGTGGGTTCCTGTTTCACAGGGACCTACCTCCCGCTAAGCGGCAGGATTTACGGTCCCTCCGCAAGCGTTTAACCACTCGGCCCGTCCGGCCGCGTGGATGTTCTTGGCGGCGTTGAGATCGCGGTCGTGGACCACCCCGCACGCCGTGCACTGCCACTCCCGAATCGAGAGCGGTTTCGGGCCGTCCTTCTTCCCGCACGCCGAGCACAGCTGACTCGACGGGTAGAAGCGGTCCACCTTGACGAAGGTGCGCCCGTACCGGGTGGCCTTCTCCTCGAGCAGCCGGGTGAACATCGCCCACCCGGCGTCGTGCACCGACTTCGCCAACCGCGTCCGCGCCAGCCCGGTGACACACAAGTCCTCGACGAACACCGCTTGGTTCTCGCGGATGATCGCCATGGACTGCTTGTGTGCCCAGTCGTTGCGGGCGTCGGCCACCTTGGCGTGGGCCTTGGCGACACGGATGCGCGCCTTGACCCTGTTCTTCGATCCCTTCTGCTTGCGGGACAGACTCTGCTGCGCCTTGCGGAGTGTGCGTTCGGCGCGGCGGAAAAACTTCGGGGACTCGATGACCTTCCCGTCCGAGAGCACCGCGAACGTCGTCAAACCCAGGTCGATCCCCACCTCCGCATCGCACTCCGGCAACGGATCGTCGGTCGTCTCGACCACAAAACTGGCGAAGTACCGACCCGCCGGGTCCTTGATGATGGACACGCTCGACGGCGTCGACGGCAACTCCCGCGACCACGCCACCTCCAGTTCACCCACCTTCGCGATATACAGCTTCCGGTTCGGGCGAAGTGAAAACCCGTTGCGGGTGAGCCGGATCGCCTGCCGGTTGTCTTTGCGGGACTTGAACCGCGGCGGGCCGACCTTGCGGCCCTTGCGCTTCCCCGACATCGAGTCGAACCAGTTGCGGTAGGCCACTGCCGAGTCGCGCACCGACTGCACCAGCGCTACCGACGCTACTTCGGCCAGCCACGCCCGTTGTGGGGTCTTCTTCGCCTCGGTGACCACCTGTTTCTGCACGTCGGTGTCCGAGAGCTTCACCCCAGACACGTACGCGTCCTGCCGTGCGCGCAGCGCATCGTTGAACACCACCCGTGCACATCCGAACGACCGGGCCAGCATGTCCTGCTGCCCGGGCGTCGGATAGACGCGGTACTGGTATCGAAGCTGCACAGCGAGACCATAGCCACGACCACCGACATGATTGATGCGCTAACCCGGCCCTGAAGGACCGGGCTTGCGCGCTACGTTCTCCGGTCACGACGTCGGCAACCTCGGACGCGTCCACGATCCACCCGATCGAGTTCGTCACAAGACGTTCTTCGAGGTCGGCCACCGAGGTCCCTTCGGTCTCCGACTGCGCCGTGAGCCGATCGGTCAGACGCTCGGTCCGGGTGAGACCTGGATGCACTACGGTGACGTTGATCCCGTGCGGTGCCACCTCCCGCGCTGTGCGCAGATAACCCAGGACTTTGATCTCGACCTCCTCGCGGACCAGATCATCGGTGGTCGACGCGAAATCGCGCGGTTTCCCCGAACTCCATGGCGTCGCAGCAGAGTTCACCAAGATGTCGACACCTCCGAGTTCGTCGACCACCGTCTGCACGAGCGCGCGCACGGATTCCTCGTCGCCGGTGTCGGTGGGGACACCGATCACTCGACGTCCGGTCTCCTGCGACAGCTCCGTCGCAGCCGCGGAGAGCGCATCCGCGCTGCGAGCCGCAAGCGCGACATCCACACCTTCCAGTGCAAGACCTCTGGCCACCGCTCGCCCGATGCCCCGGCTACCGCCTGTCACGATCGCCCGCTTACCGCTCAATCCGAGATCCATGTGCCCTACTCTTCTCGTCGATACACCTGTCCGCCGAACGTAGAACACGCGCGCGCTGGTGTCATCGCTTCCACTCACGGTGACGGGAAATACGCGGGCGCGCCCGGTCGAGCGACAAGCGGACGATCCGCCTCACAACTGAGCAGCGAGTTTCGCGGCCAGGTCGCCGCGCTCCCCGACCACGACATCGGAGAGACCGAGCCAGTTCGCCATCGCCCGCAACTCGGCCGCGAGTGCCTCTGCCACGGCGCCGACATCTGCCCCTTCCTCGACGAAAGCGCCCGGAACACACAGCGCATCTCCTGCTCTGTCTGCCTTGAGATCTACGCGCGCAACAAGTTCCCCGCCCAGGAGGAACGGGTAGACGTAGTACCCGTGCACACGTTTGTGCTCCGGTGTGTAGATCTCGAGGCGGTACCGGAAGCCGAAGATCCGCTCGGTACGGGGCCGGTGGAAAACCAGTGGGTCGAACGGGCACAAGAGCGCCGTACCGCGTGCGCGACGCGGCACGGGCATTTCCGAGTGCAGGTAGGCGGGCTCGTTCCAACCTCGGACCATGACGGGGACCAGGGTGCCCTCGTCGACGAGATCTGCAACGGCAGGGCGGGTCTGGCTGGCAGACAGCCGATAGTAGTCGCGCAGGTCGGCGACTGTCGCAATGCCGAGCGCCCGCGCAGATCCGCGAAGGAGCTCCCGGATGGCATCCTCCTCGTCGATTCGTGTGGCGAGCACATCGGCCGGCAGTACCCGTTCAGCAAGGTCGTAGTAGCGGCTGAACGCGACCCGGCGGTCCACCGACAGCTCGCCCACTGCGAAGAGCTGCTCGCAGACCACCTTGACGTCGCTGCGTCCCCACCAGGGTCCGCGGCCGCCCGATGGTTCGACCTGCAGATGCTTCTCGATCTCGCCCGCCGACGCAGCCCCGACCGCGGTGATCACGTCGAGGATGTCTCTGCCGAGGGTGGGGTTGCGTTCGAGAACGCGACGTTCGCCTGCCCATCGGCCCCCGGAGTAGCGCTGCATCCGCCACCGCATCAGCGGCCAGTCCTCGACGGGGATCAGCGCTGCTTCGTGTGCCCAGTACTCGACGAGAGCTCGGGGCGCTCGCGCACTGTGGCGCCATGCCGCGACATCGAGGACATCGCGGTCGTAGGCACCGATCCGGCTGAACACCGGCATGTAGTGCGCGCGAACAGCCACGGAGACGGAGTCGATCTGCAGGAGGGCCGTCCGGTCGACGGCCCGGAGCACGTGCCTCCGAG
>BBEG01000023.1 GCA_001312645.1 Rhodococcus sp. JCM 9791 | reverse complement strand
GCACAGCCAGTGGGCGGGGCTGCGGTAGCCGTGTTCTTTGACGGTGTCGCGTTCGTACATCGCGATCATCAGATCCACGCGGTGCACCTGCGCGGTGTGGATTTCGGCGGAGACGGCGAGTGTCTCGGCCATCAGTTGCTTGTTGTCGAGTTTCCAGAGTTCCCCACCCATGACCGAATTCTATAGAACAAACATTCGATGTTCAAGCATCACCCGAATTTATGTTCTAATACTGGTCAATTCGGTGTTGCGGAGCATGTTCATTCGGGCACGCTGGCCCTATGGTGGAACTTGTTTCAGTTGTTCACCGTCTATTCTCGAGGAGTGCCGAATGCACACACCCCTATGCGACCAGCTCGGCATCGAGTTCCCGATCTTCGCATTCACCCACTGCCGCGACGTCGTCGTCGCTGTCGCCAAGGCGGGTGGCTTCGGCGTCCTCGGCGCTGTGGCTTCACGCCCGAAGAGCTCGAAATCGAGCTGAACTGGATCGATGAGCACATCGGCGACCGGACTTACGGCGTCGACATCGTGATTCCGGGCAAGTACGAGGGCATGGATTCCAACCTGTCCGCCGACGAGCTGACGAAGATGCTGCAGTCGATGGTGCCGCAGGAGACCCTCGACTTCGCCCGTGGAATCCTCAGCGACCACGGTGTCCCTGTATCCAAGGGCGACGACGATAACGCGTTGCAATTGCTCGGCTGGACAGAGGCCACCGCCACGCCGCAGGTCGAGGTGGCGCTGCAGCATCCGAAGGTCACGCTCATCGCCAACGCGCTCGGCACTCCGCCTGCGACATGATCGCGCACATCCACGACTCGGGTCGCAAGGTTGCGGCGCTGTGCGGTTCCCCGTACCAGGCCCGTAAGCACGCGGATGCCGGAGTCGACATCATCATCGCCCAGGGTGGCGAGGGCGGCGGACACTGCGGCGAGGTCGGCTCGATCGTTCTGTGGCCGCAGGTCGTCAAGGAGGTTGCGCCCGTTCCGGTACTGGCTGCCGGTGGCATCGGCAGTGGCGAACAGATCGCCGCTGCGCTGGCGCTGGGTACGCAGGGCGTCTGGTCGGGTTCTCAGTGGCTCATGGTCGAGGAAGCCGAGAACACGGCGGTCCAGCAGGATGCCTACATCAACGCAGGTAGCCGCGACACCGTGCGCAGCCGTTCGTTCACCGGCAAGCCCTGCCGCATGCTGCGCAACGACTGGACCGAGGCGTGGGAGCAGGAGGAGAACCCGAAGCCGCTCGGTATGCCCTTGCAGTACATGGTCTCCGGCATGGCTGTTGCCGCCACCCACAAGTACCCTGACGAGTCCGTCGATGTCGCGTTCAACCCGGTGGGTCAGGTCGTCGGCCAGTTCACCAAGGTCGAGAAGACCTCCGCGGTCATCGAACGGTGGGTGCAGGAATACCTCGACGCGACCGGCACCCTCGAACGGTTGAACGACGCCGCGAACGCCTGAGCCTCCTCCCGTGCGTGGTTCTGGTAGCGCCGGGGCTACCGGAACCACGCACCGGTGGTCACGCCGGCGGCGTCATGAGTTCCCCGAGGTTCGTCGCCGAACCTCCGCCGTCGCGGCACAGTTGCACGGTCGCGGCTCGTCGGCCCGGGTACTCGATGCACGGCATGTTCCTGGCGCCCCGCACCGCAATCGGCGAATCGGGCGGCAGCTTGCAGTACAGATCCGACGGCGTCTCGGGCACATCGAGTTCGGTCGGGGAGCGCCTCTGCTCGGGCGGAAGGAAGCCTCGATGCACGGCGGCGGGTCGTTGTAGGAGTTGACGAAGAACGTGTTCTGCGCCGGATCGTCGGCGTTCGGGAGCGCCGCCGACTGCGTCGACGCCATGATCGACGGGAACAACACCAGCATCTGCTCGAGCGAAGGACGGTACACGGCCGCAACCTGTTCGACGGTGATGAGGTTCGCGAGCAGCAGCGGCATCGTCGGCTCCATCTCCTCGAACATCGCCTGCACCTGCGCAGCGGCGGGCGCTGCGACATCGAGCAGCGCACGAATGTCCGCATCGGATTCGCGCAGTTGCTCGGTGGTTCCCGCGAGGGCGCTCGCCCACTGCGTGATCGACTCCGATGCCGTGACGTTCGTTTCGAGCAGGGGGCCCGCCTGATCGAGCAGCGCCGCGATGGCGTCGGCGCTGTCGGCCCCGTCGGCACTGACGGCCGCTGCAGCATCGATCAGGGTTCGCAGGGTTTCATCCGATTCGCCCACAGCCGTGTAGGTTTCGTCGAGGAGAGTTGCTAGCCGGTCGTTCCCGACGGACTGCAGTGTCTCGTCGAGTTGGTCGAGCGCCCCGGCAATCGGCTCGGGAAGCGACACCTGCGCGGCGGCGACGACGGCGCCGTCGCCCAGATACGGCCCCTTCTCGTTCCCGGGCAGGAACTCGAGGTACTGCTCACCCACCGCCGACATGCTGCGGACCTGCGCCGGTGCATCCATCGGCACCGCGACCCCGGAATCGAGCGAGAGGACGGCCTCGGCCCCGGAGGTGGTCATCGCGACATCGGTCACCCGCCCTATCTCGAATCCCCGATAGGTGACATTCGCCGACGGATACAGGCCTGCGGCATCGACAAGTTCGACGCGCACCTCGTACCTGCCGACCCCGAGCAGCTGCGGCAGATTCACGACCCACAGCGCCACCGCCAGCACCGCGGCGATACCGATCGTGAAGAACACGATCAGCCGGGCACGCAGGGCTGCGGTGGGATTCATCGGGTGGCCTCCTCGGTGGGCGGAACCAACAGCGACACGAGGTCGGGAACCGGACGACCCGCCCCGGTCAAGGCTCCTTCGAACGGTGTCCCGAGTAGCAGTGCGTTCTCGAGTGTCGGGAGCGTGAGGTCGAGGATGACGGTGCCGTTGGCGTAGTCACCGCGGACCGCGTTCTTGTAGGTGTCGATCGGGAACGGGAACGTGAGCAGGTAGCGCAGCGACTCGGTCAGCGAATCGCCCGTGCCCGCGAGCGCCGCGAGGACCGGCTCGAGGTCTCGGAGATTCGCGACGGCGTTGTCGCCGCCGGCTTCGACCACCTCCGTGGCGACACGGCCGAACTGTCCCAGGGAGTCGACGGCACGCGTCAGATCCTCACGCTGCTCGTTCAACACCTCGAGAGTGGGGGCGAGCTGATCGGTGGCGGCTGCGAGTCGCTGGTTGTGCTCGGATACCTCCGCGGCAAGGGCGTCGACGGATTCGATCGCCCCGATGATCTGCTCCTTCTGACCGTCGAGCCCGGCCAGCACGGAGTCGAGTCGGGTGATCAGCGCCCGCGCCGACTCCTGACGTCCGTCGAGTGCGGTGTTCAGTTCGCGGCTGATCTCCTGCGCCTGCGCGAGACCGCCGCCGCTGAGTACCAGCGACAGCGACGACAGGGTCTGCTCGGTCGTGGGGAACAATCCCGCCCGGTCGAGCGGAATGACGTCTCCGTCCTCGAGTCGGCCTCGCGGCGCCTCGGTGGTCGGCGCGCCGAGCTCGACGTGCGCGGAACCGAGCAGGCTGGTCTGTCCGATCTTCGCAATCGCATTGACGGGGAGCTCGGTGCCTTCGTCGATCACCACCGTCACCACCGCGTGCCCGTCGGCGAGCTGCAGATCGGCGACCCGCCCGATCGTGACATCGCCGGTCCGTACACGCGAATTGCGTTCGAGTGTCGTGACATCGGGCATCTCGATGATGACCTCGTACGCGCCGTCGCCACGGCCGTGGGTACCGGGCAGTTCGAGGGAATTCAGGCCGCGCCACTCGCACCCCGACACCAATGCGGTGCACATCAGCGCGAGCGTGATCTTCGACAGTCGTGACGTCACGGTGCCCCCGGGAGCAGGAGTTCGGTCAAATCGAGTGGAGCGACCACCGGCGCAGGTGGTGGAGCGATGCCTGCCTGCGGCGCGAGATCGGGTTCGGTGTACACCAGCTGATCGGGCAGCGCCCCCACCCCGCGAGTGGGATTGATGCGTACGGGCGGGTATTCCATCGTGAGCAGCGGCAGGATCGGGCCGAGGTACTGCACGCACAGTTCGGAGCCGGTATGGGCATCGACCTGCTCCGCGGCGGCAAGGGCCGAGCACACGAACTGGGCCGGATTGGCGAAGTTCGACAGTGCCAGTGCGGACACCACGGTGTTGTGGGCGGGCTGGTAGATGCTCTGTAGGTTCGACAATGCGGTCGGCGCGACATGCAAGACCTGTGCGATGCCGTCGCGCTGCGCTGCGAGCGTCTCGGTGAGCGCGGCGGTGCGATCGAGCGTCGTGTCGATGTTCCCGCGGTTGTCACGCACGAAGCGTTCGACGTCGACGAGCACCGTGTCGAGGGTGGCGAGCGCAGCACCCATGTCGTCGCGGTTGTCGTCGAGAGTCTGCGTCACGGATGCGAGATGAGTGTGAAGAGAGACGATCTGGTCGCGGCTGAGCGACAGTGCCTCCACGAACACCTGGAGATTCCCGATGGTGCCGAACATGTCCTTACGTCCGTCCGAGATGGTGCGCAGCGCAGCGGACAACTGCTCGAGAGACTCGCGCATCGCCGGACCCTGCCCCTCGACGTTGGCGGCAGCGGTGTCGAGGACCTCTCCGAGAGGGCCCTGCGGGTCGTCGACGGTCGGCCCGAGTTCGGTGGTCAACCGGGTCAGTTGTTCGGTGATCTCATCCCATTCGACGGGCACAGCCGTGCGCTCGAGCGGAACTACGGCTCCGGGGGAGAGCTCCGGCCCACCCGTGTACGCGGGCGTGAGCTGCACGAACCGTGCCGAGACCAGTGTCGGAGCGATGATGGCGGCCTGAGCGTCTACGGGTATGGGCCTATCGGAGGTGAAGGTCACGAGAACGTGGTTGCCGCGCGGCTCGATATCGGTGACCCGCCCGACCTCGACGCCCATCACCCGCACGTCGTCCCCGACGTACAGGCCGCGACTCGTATCGAACTCGGCGGCGTACTCGACCGACGAACGCCACGGCGCCACCGTGAACGACAGCACCGCGACGATCGCCAGCACGACGAGGGGAACGAGCCAGGTGAGAAGGGGGCGCGCGCGGGTCATCGGCCACCTCCGACCGGGGCGATACCCGCGCCTTCGAGTGCGGCGGTGAGCGCGGGTTCGATGATCTGCGCAGGCAGTAGGTTCTGGATGTACGAGTTGAAGAACGGGCCCGATGCCACCGCTTCACCGAGTTCGGTTGCGTACGGGCTGAGCCGCTGGATCGCCAGGGCGATGTCGTCGCGGTTGCGCGTGAGGATGTCGAGCACCGAGTTGACCTTCTGCAGTGTCGGAGCCAGTTGGGCTTCGTTGTCGACGATGAGGTTTCCGATCTCGACCGACAATGCCTGCACGTTGGCGAACAGGGTGTCGAGAGAGCTGCGACGGCGATCGAGTTCGGCGAGAATGCGATCCGCGTCGACGATCAGCGAATCGATTGCGGTACTGCGCTCGGCAAGCACTGTGGTGACTTCTTCGGCATGCCGGAGCAATTCACGCAGGGAATCGTCGCGGGAGGCCACCGTGTCGGACAGCCGCATGACCCCGTCGAGGGCGGCGGCGACGTCGTCGGGGGTGTCGCGCAGGGTATCGGACAGGACGTTCATGGAGGTGCGCAGTTGTTCGGCATCGAGTTCTGCCGCGGTCTCGGTGAGATCGCCGAGGGCATCGGTGAGCTGATACGGAGCGGTGGTGTGGTCGACGTCGATGGTGGTGTCCGGGTCGAGGGCTCCGGGCCCGGCGGGACGTACGCGCAGGTTCCGCGCGCCGAGGGCAGTGGCCGTGGCAATCTCTACGGTGGTGTCGGTGCCGAGGACGACGTCGTCGGTGACGGTGAAGGTGACGGCGACGGCATCGTGGTCGATCTCGATGTCGGTGACCCGACCGGCGTCCTTGCCGGACACCTGCACGGCGTCGCCGGTGTTCAGTCCGCCGGCGTCGACGAACCGAGCACGGTAGGTGCTGCCGTCGTCGACGAACGGGAGCGACTGGATGTTCAATGCGCACAAGACCAGCACGATGACCGCGACGGAGCCGGCGACGCCGACACGAACCTGGTTCATCTCACGAAATTGGATCATTGCGGAGCGCACCTGCCCGTGGTCTGCCCGAACAGAGGAGAGGTGATGGTGTTGCCGGACGGATCGCTGACCTTGATGAGCATGCCGCACAGGTAGTAGTTGAAGAATCCGCCGTACGCGCCGAGTCGGGTGAGCGAGGCATATGCCTCGGGAAGTTCGGTGGTCAGTTGCTCGATGGTGTCGCTGCGAGAGTCGAGTAGTGTTGCCAAGTTCCCTGTTTCGCGGATCGTCCCCGCGAGTGGCGCGCGAGCTCGGCGAGGAGCGCGGCCACCTCTGCGCCGGCAGCATCGATATGGGTGACGGAGTCGGCGAGCAGCGTGCTGTCCTGAGCGAGACCGGACGCGAGTTGGTGCGCGCGGTCGAGAGCGGTGTCGAACGTGTCGCGGTGGGTGGCAAGGTTTGCCAGCACTGATTCGAGGTTCGCGATCACCTGGCCGACGAGAGCATCACGGTCGGCGATGCTCGAGGCGAGCGACGCCGCGTGCACGAGAATCGATTCCACGGATCCGCCCTGACCCTGCAGTACGGTGATCAGGTCGGCGGACAATTGGTTGACCTGCTCGGGTTCGAGGGCCCGGAACAGGGGCTTGAAGCTGCCGATGAGCACGTCGAGGTCGAGTGCGGGTTCGGTGCGGTCGGTTCCCATCGTCTCGCCGGGGGCCATCGGGGTGGCGTCGCCGGGACCGTCGGACAGTTCCATGTACCGGTCGCCCACCAGGTTCAGATAACGAACGGTGGCGATCGTCGCACGGGTAGGTGTGTACGAGGACTCGACGTCGAACGTGACCTCGATGCGATTGCCGTCGGTGTACTCGACCGACGACACCTTCCCCACCTCGACACCGGACACCCGTACGAACTGGCCTTCCTTCAGCCGGACACATCGTCGAACAGTGCTCGGAATTCGGTGGTTTCGGCGAAACGCACCTGACCGAACACGACGAAGAGTCCGCCGAGGATCAGCAGCATCACCGTCGAGTAGATGCCCGCCGCGAATACCGTCCTGGTCATGACGGAGCTCCGGAGAGCAGTTCGAACAGTGACTCCGGCACGAACACCGGCGATGTGTTGCCCCTTTCGAACGGATTCGCGCCGGTGCGCGCGACGAGGTAGGGGGCAGGCGTCTGCTCAGGTGTGACGATCGGCAGCAGTCCGCAGTGAGGCCCGCCGGTTGCTTCGACGACCGGCAGATTCCGCGGATACTCGTACGGATCGACACCGAGCAGGAGCGAGGAGTTGAGCATCATGGTCGCTCCGTTGCCTCCGGATGCAGGTTCGGCGAGTTGGCGGGCGCGGTCGGCGCCTTGGAAGAAGCAGGGCAGCACAGGAGCGTATTCGTCGAGGAGCGATGCGGTCGGTCGCAGCAGGTCGAGGATCTCGACGATCTCCTCGGTATGCGGGCCGACCACGCGGAGCCCTGCGTCGCTCATGCCCGTGGTTGCGAGGAGCACCTGGTCGAGGTCGTCGGCGCGGTCGACGATCGTGCCGCCGGTGACGGCGAGGTTGTCGAGCGCATCGACCAGATCGTCGGTGGCGCCGGCGTAGACGTCGGCGGAGGCCTCGGTCGCGGCCAGGTCGCGGTCGATGACGTCGAGCGAGGTTCGATCTGCGACAGGAGCACGTCGGCATCCTCGATCGCTCCGCCGAGGGCATCACCGCGTCCACGAAGTGCGGAGGACAGTGCACCGAGGGTGCTGTTGAGTTTTGCGGGATCGACGGCCTGCAGTACGCCGGACAACGACTCGAAGACGGTGTTCGTCTCCACCGTGACGTTCGAGGCGAGCAGGACGGTGCCGTCGGACAGTCCCGTCGGTCCCGGTATCGGCGGGTCGGTGAGGGTGACGTACTTGGCGCCGAAGACTGTGGTGGCACGAATGTCGGCTCCCACCCCGACCGGGATCCGTGCGGCATCGTCCGGGTTCAGGCTCAGTTCGACGACAGCTCCGGACTGAGTGTGCACGACAGAGGCGACAGTGCCGACCTGCACCCCGTGCGCTTTGACCATCGATCCACGGTCGAGCATCAAACCGGCCCTGTCGGTCTCGACGGTGACGGTGATTCCGGGCGCGAACGAGCCACGGAAGCTGTGGTAGACGAGAAGCAGGACGGCGGCGATCACGACGACCAGTGCGGCCGTCACGATCTTCGGGAGCCATGTGGGGGACTGACCGGCGGGCATCGGATCACCCCGCCAGGTGCAGCTGCCGGCTGCTTCCGTAGAGGGCCAGGGAGATCAGCAGCGTCACGGTCACCACGCCGATCAGCGACATACGCACGGCGCGCCCTGTTGCAACGCCGACGCCGGCGGGGCCGCCGGTGGCGGTGTACCCGTAGTAGCTGTGCACGGTCATCACGACGACGGCCATCGTGATGGCCTGGAGGAACGACCACAGCACGTCGGCGGGACGCAGGAATGTGGCGAAGTAGTGGTCGTAGACGCCCGGTGACTGGCCGAGCATGACGACGGTCGCGATGCGGCTCGACAGGAACGACGCGAGCACCGACAGCGCATACAGGGGGACGACCGCGATGAGGCCGGCGAGGATGCGGGTGCCCACCAGATACGGAATCGAGCGGATGGCCATGACCTCCAGTGCGTCGATCTCCTCACTGATCCGCATCGCACCGAGCTGCGCGGTGGTGCCCGCGCGATGGTCGCGGCCAATCCCACACCCGCGACCACGGGCGCGACCACTCGGACGTTGACGTACGCGGACAGGAATCCGGTGAGTGCCTCGACACCGATATTGCCGAGTGAGGTGAAGCCTTGGACTGCGACGGTGGCGCCTGCGAACAGCGTCAGGAAGCCCATGATCGCGACGCTTCCGCCGATCATCGCGAGGACGCCTGTGCCGAGGCCGATCTCGGAGACCACACGCAGGGTCTCGCGCGGGTAATGACGTGCGGCGCGGCCGGTCGATACGAGAGCGCCGACGAAGAACATGACCTGGCGACCGATGGTGTCGATTCCCCGCGACACCGATCGGACTGCACGCCTTCCCGCGAGCACCCCGCGGCTCGCCGTGAACCCGACGAGGCTCATCGGCCCATCACCGCGATCCCGACCGTGGTGAGCAGCATGTTGGCGAGGAACAGTGCGATGAACGCGAACACGACGGTCTCGTTGACGGCCTCACCGACACTCTTCGGGCCGCCGGTGACCGAGAGTCCGCGATAGCACGCGATGAGTCCGGCAAGGAGACCGAACACGGCGGCCTTGAGTTGGGAGAGCAGGAGTTCTCCGGGCCCTACGAGCAGGGTGACGCCCGCGGCGTAGGCGCCGGGGTCGACGTTCTGCAGCATCACCGAGAAGAAGAACCCGCCGGTGAGCCCGATTGCGCACACTGCACCGTTGAGGGTGACGGCGACAGCCATCGACGCGAGCGCTCGGGGGAGTACGAGTCGTGCGGCGGGATCGATCCCGAGGACTTCGAGCGCGGCGATCTCGTCGCGGATGGTGCGGGAGCCTAGATCGGCGGCGATCGCGGTGGCGCCCGCACCGGCGACCACGAGGACGGTGACGAGGGGCCCGATCTGCGTGATTGCGCCGAGGCCCGCGCCTGCCCCGCTCAGGTCGCCGGCCCCGATCTCGAGAAGCAGCGAGTTGAGGGTGAACACCACGAGCACGGTGAACGGGATCGACATCAGCACGGTGGGAACGAGGGACACTCTCGCGATGAACCAGAACTGAGTGACGAATTCGCGCCACTGGAACGGCGCGCGGAACAGTCCGGTGAAGGCGTCGAGCGACAGCGAGTAGAAGCCGCCGAGTGCGGATGCAACATTTCGAGACACTGTGGTTCGGGAATTCGAAACCATCGGTGTATTCGCCTCCCCCCACGGATCAGGCTCCCGAACTACGGGTTCCGCCAGACCATACCGCAGGGTATGTGGAGCGACAAGGGTATCGGCATGGGTTGCGCCGGATAAGGTGTCCTATGTTCAGGCGGTGGGGGACTTGTCCAGGTTGTGTGCGAGTTCGCCTGTCAACAACTGGAATTCGTTCTGTCCGCGTTCGCGGACCCACACGGGATCTGCGCAATGCCACCGCTCGGCGGCGAGCGAGCGTGTGAGTATTTTGAACGTTGCGGTACGGGGGAGGCTTCGCGCCACCCTGATGAATGTCGGGAGCTGCTTGGGTCCGAGATCGGCCTGAGCATCGAGGAATTCGGTGAAGGCGATCGGATCGAACTCGGCGTCCACGGTGGGAACGACCGCGGCCATCACCCTGTCGCCCACATACCGGTCGGGCACACCGTAGACCGTCACCTGCGCGAAACCCGGATAGCGCACCAGCGCGCGTTCGATCGGAGCTGCACCAAGGTTCTCGCCGTCCACACGTAGCCATCCGGAACTGCGGCCGGCGAAATACACGAAGCCGTCGGCATCCCGATATGCGAGGTCGCCGCTGTGGTATCTGCCGTCTCGGAGCCGCTCCGAATCGGCCTGCGGATTCTTGTAGTAGCCGGAGAACGCGCCGGCACCTTCGTTGTTGACGAGCTCCCCCGTGGCCTCGTCGGCGTTGACGATACGGCCATCCATATCGAATTCCGCTGCCGGACACTCCGACCCGGTCTCGGGATGGAGGATCACGACATTACCGGGAAGCCGGCCCAGCGCTCCGGGCGGTGCACCGGGTGTCGCGGCGATCGACACACCACCTTCGGTGGACCCGAAGCCGTCCACCACGACAGCATCGAAGCGGCGGGCGAACTCGGCGACCGCGGGCGCGCTGCCCTCGTTGCCGTACATGATCCGCAGCGGATTGTCTGCGTCGTCGGATTGTTCGGGTGTCGCCACGATGTACGACAACGGCTTACCCACGTAGTTCGCGTAGGTCACCGAGAACTTGCGGAGGTCGGTAAGAAATCCCGACGCGAGAACCGGCGACGCAGTGCGATCGAGCTCTCGGCGGCCAAGGCGACACCCCACCCGGCCATCATTGCGTTCGAATGGAACATCGGCATCGAGAGATAGACGGTGTCGGCCGAGCTCAATCCGAACCTCTCTGCCAGCATGCTCCCGGTCCGGAGATCTTCGCGTGCGTGCACCGCACCGCCTTCGGGTCGCCGCTGGTGCCGGAGGTGAAGATCAGCATGAAGAGGTCGTCCGGTTCGGTGGCATCGACGATCTGCTCGGAGCCCGCGTACGGGGCGATCGTTGTGCGCCACTCGTCGGAATCGATGTCGATCACCCGCACCCCGGGGAGATCGAGCCCGTCGAGCAATCCGAGGTGCGCGGTCTCGGTGAACACCACCTGACAGTCTGCGAGCAGAATGTCGCGGGCGAGTGCCTCACCTCGCCGGGTGGTGTTCAGTCCTGCCACCACGGATCCTGAGAATGCCGCAGCCCCGAGCAGGAGCGAGAACTCCGGCACGTTGTCGAGTAGTACGCCGAGGTGCCGCGGACGCGACGTCGAGAATGTCGCGCAGCAGCGCCGCCCGATCGTGCGAGAGTGCGACGTGGCTGCGCCACGGGACGAAGGAGTCCTCGAACCGCATGCCGCGGTCGTCGACCGTGTCGAGGCGCCGGAGCAGAGTGGCAACGGTATCGGTCATCGTGACAGCCTCCGAACGTCAGGCAGGAGCGTCGGCGAGTTCCCGGCCGAGTGCACGCAACTGCGTCGTGGCAGATCCCAGCAGGAATTCGTGATGCTTCGCAACGAGGAAGTACCGGTGAACGGGATGGTCCTCGTCGAGCCCCACACCGCCGTGGACGTGCACGACGGTGTGCGCTACCCGATGTCCCGCATCAGCCGCCCAGAATGCGGCGGTGCGCAGGTCTTCCACGTGGGGGTCGCCCTGGGCGATGCGGAAGGCCGCCTGCACAGTGTCAGGCGAACACCTCTGACGTCGATGTACGCGTCGGCCAGGCGTTGCGCGACGGCCTGGAAACTGCCGATCGGGCGATCGAACTGGACTCGCTCGCGTGCGTATTCGGCGGTGAGTTCGAGGCTTCGGTCAAGGGCTCCGCACTGGTAGGCGGCCGACCCGAGGAGCATGCGGTCGCGCAGCAAGGTCGCAACGGCCGCACCGTCGGAACCGAGGATGCGATCCGGCCCGAGGACGACTCCGTCCAGCGTGACCATGCCGGTGGATCCGAGACCGGTGGTCTGTTGCGGCGTGACTCTCACACCGGGATCGTCGGCGCGGACCAGGAACACTGCGACACCGTCATCCGTCGCGGCGGGCACGAGGAAGCCGTCGGCGACGGGTGCGGCGTCGACGACGATCTTGGTGCCGTTCAGCACATGGTCGGAACCGGACACGGTGGCCGACGTGGTGGGGTGCAGCGGATCGTCGTTGACCTCTTCTGCCAGCGCGGCCGTCAGGATCTTCTCGCCGGCCGCGGCGGGTTCACCCCACTCTTTGCGCTGTGACTCTGTCCCGAATTCCGCTATTGCGGAAGCTGATCCGACGATCGACGTGAGGTAGGGCACTGTCGCGGCGCCGCGACCGAGTTCGATGAGGATGCTGGCCTGTTCGAGAGGGCCGAAGCCGTCGCCGCCGACCGAATCCGGTAGGGCCGCGCCGAGCACGCCCGACGATGCAAGTGCATCCCACAGGGCATGATCCGTGCGGTCGTCAGCGGCATCGAGGCTGCGCTGATGTTCGTTGGTGACAATATCGGTGACGATGCTGCGCGTGAGTTCCGAGAGGTCCTGCTGCGCTTCTGTGAGAGTGAAATCCACGGTGGATGTCCTTTCTAGCGCTTGGAAGGCGGTAGGCCGAGTGCGGTCATGGCGATGATGTCGCGCTGCACTTCGTTGGTGCCGCCCCCGAAGGTGAGAATCAGCGAACTGCGATGCATCCGCTCGATGCGTCCGCGCAGCAGTGCGCCGGGCGAGTTCTGCCGCACCGTCGCCGCGGGGCCGAGGATCTCCATGAGCAGGCGGTACCCCTCCGTGGCGAATTCCGTTCCGAAGACCTTGTTGGCCGAAGCCGGTGCGGGTCCGAGGGGGCCGGTACCGGAGGCGATGTCCCAGTTCATGAGTTGGAGGTACTCGGCTTGGCGTACACGCGGGCCAGGTTGATCTGGACCCATTCCTGGTCGATGACGCGCCGTCCGTCGGGAAGCCGCGTCTCCTGGGCCCAGGTCCGAACTGCGCGCAGTGCGCTGAGGATGGGACCGGCGGAGGTCAGCGCGACCCGTTCGTGATTGAGCTGATTGGTGATCAGTGCCCAGCCGCCGTTCTCCTCGCCGACGAGTGCAGAGGCCGGAACCCGGACGTCCTGGTAGTAGGTGGCGCTGGTGTCGGGGCCGGCCATGGTGTGCACCGGTGTGTAGGAGAAGCCCTCGGCGTCGGTGGGGACGATGAGGATGCTGATTCCCTTGTGCTTCTTGGCATCAGGGGCGGTGCGGACGGCGAGCCACACGTAGTCGGCGTAGGCGATCAGGCTCGTCCACATCTTCTGGCCGTTGATCACCCACTCGTCGCCGTCGCGGACGGCGCTGGTGCGCAGCGACGCGAGATCGGTGCCTGCCTCCGGTTCGGAGTATCCGATGGAGAAGTGGAGTTCACCGGCAGAGATGCGCGGGAGGAAGTATGCCTTCTGTTCGTCGGTGCCGTAGTGCATGATCGTCGGCGCGACCGAGTCGATGGTCAGGAATGGAACGGGCGCGCCGGCGATGGCGGCCTCGTCGCTGAAGATCAGCTGATCCATTGCGGGGCGGTTCTGGCCGCCGAACTCTTCCGGCCAGCCGAGGGTGAGCCACCCGTCCTTGCCCATCTGCTGGACGACCTCGCGGTACACGTTGCCCGAGCCGTACTCACCGGTGGTGGCGGCGAGGCCTCTCGTCGTCTTCCGTCATCAGGTCTGCGAAGTACTCGCGCAATTCCTCGCGTAGCCGTTGCTGTTCGGGGGTGTAGTTGATGTCCACGAACGCTCCTTCGTCGTCATAGGATCCGACGAATCATTGCACAGAATTGTAACGCGTTCTAGTGTGAGTTCGAACGACTCGTACGGCGAGGGAATGAGGTCCGGAAATGGATGTCGAGGTCGACTTCGACCGCTGTGAGGCCAATGGCGTGTGCGTGGGTATCGCACCCGAGGTCTTCGATCTGAACGACGACGACGAACTGATCGTCGTGCATCCCACTCCCGCGGGGAGTGAGGATCTCGTTCGCGACGCGATCGCGCAGTGCCCGCGTGCGGCGCTGTCCGAGGTTCGCTAGCGACGGGCCCACGGGAGTCTGCCGGGGGTCTTGTCATAAACAGGAACAAGTTCTAGATTCCTGGTCGGCTTCGGATCTCCGGGGTAGGCCACGGGTGAGGGTATGTCGGATGTCCCGCCCGACTTCGCAAGGGAGTGCGTGAATGAGTGCTGTCGGCAACGGTCGCGACGAGGATGTGTCGCTCGAAGGCAAGGTTGCGGTCGTCACCGGTGCGGCGCGGGACTCGGGCGCGCCGAGGCGCTCGGTCTCGCCCGTGCGGGCGCGAGGGTGATCGTCAACGATCTCGCTCCCGGTGACGCGGTGGACGACACCCTCGCGCAGATCCGGTCGCTGGGGGTCGACGCCGAGTTCGTGGCCGGCAGCGTCGCCGAACGAGAGACCGCCGACGCAATGGTCGCCACCGCTGTGGATCGGTTCGGCGGGCTCGACATCGTGGTCAACAACGCAGGTGTCGTCCGCGACCGGATGCTTCCGAACATGTCCGACGAGGAATGGGACACCGTCGTCTCGGTGCATCTGCGCGGACACTTCCTTCTGTGCCGCAACGCCGCGGCCTTCTGGCGCGGGAAGTCGAAGGAGATAGGCGGTCCCGTGTACGCGCGGATCGTGAACACCTCGTCCGAAGCCGGGCTTCTCGGCCCCGAAGGGCAGGCCAACTACGGTGCCGCGAAGGCGGGGATCACCTCACTCACCGTGTCGGCGGCACGTGGTCTGTCGCGGTACGGCGTCCGTGCCAATGCGATCTGCCTCGTGCTCGCACCGCGATGACGGAAGCGGTGTTCGGAGATGCACCCGACGGGGAGATCGACCCCCTTTCACCCGACCATGTCGCATCGCTCGTCTCCTACCTGGCGTCTCCCGCGGCAGAGAAGGTCAACGGCCAGGTCTTCATCGTCTACGGCCCGATGGTTGCGTTGATGGCAGCGCCGACCGTCGAGCAGCGCTTCGACGCAGTTGGGCAGTGGACCCCTGCCGCGCTCGCATCCGAGCTCGGTGGGTACTTCTCCGATCGGGATCCGGGCAGGACGTTCTCGGCATCTGCCGCCCTCGAGCTGTAGTTCGCCTCTAAGCTTCGTAGGAGGTCCGATTCGGACGCTCGTCCGGATCGGGTTTACTGCAACCGACAGTGTCGGTTACTGTGCAGTCCGTGTGCCGCGGGGGTGCCGGCACCCCCGGCTCCGGCTGCGGGAAGAACGGCTCTTTCGATGCCGAAACCGAATAGGAATCTGTTCTAGTTTTGTTGCCGGATCAAGGCCGATTTCGATGCCTCGACCGCATGGTGCCAACAATGCGGAAAAGTCTCCCGGGAGTTCGGATTCCCATCAAAGCCCCAGTGTAAACCGGCTTATGTCTGCTCGGGTTCTTTGAATACGCTCATGTTTTTTCGTCAGCAGGACCGATATTCCAACCGTGGAAGCGATGCATCTTTGACACGTGAACACGTTCTAGTTAATATGACGCGGGTCACAGCATTACTGCTGCTGTGGCGTGGTGCGGGTGAATCATCGAACGAAGGGGGGACGCGGTGGTAGACCTCTTCGAAGTCCCCCTGCGGGCTGTCGGCGGATTGTTCGCCATGACGGGCGAGACCGCGCGTGCCGCCTTCGTCCGTCCGTTCCAGCGACGCGAATTCATCGACCAGGCGTGGTTCGTCGCCAGGGTCTCCCTGATGCCGACCATCCTCGTCGCTGTTCCGTTCACCGTGCTCGTCAGCTTCACGCTGAACATCCTGCTGAGAGAGATCGGCGCGGCCGACCTCAGCGGCGCGGGTGCCGCACTGGCGCTGTCACCCAGGTCGGTCCCATGGTCACCGTGCTCATCGTCGCCGGCGCCGGAGCGACCGCGATCTGCGCCGACCTGGCCGCGCGTACCATTCGCGAGGAAATCGACGCGATGAAGGTGCTCGGTATCAATCCGATCCAGCGCCTCGTCGTACCGCGGGTGCTCGCGTCCACCGTGGTCGCGCTACTGCTCAACGGACTCGTCTGCACCATCGGCATCCTCGGCGGTTTCGGTTTCTCGGTCTTCTTCCAGGGCGTGAACCCGGGCGCCTTCGTCAACGGCATCACGCTGCTCACCGGATTCGGGGAACTCATGATCTCCCAGGTCAAGGCAGGCCTGTTCGGCATGATCGCCGGACTCGTTGCCTCATACCTCGGTCTGAACGTGCGTGGCGGCGCGAAGAGCGTCGGCGACGCCGTCAACCAGACGGTGGTGTTCGCCTTCATGGCGCTCTTCGTCGTCAACCTTCTTGTCACCGCTGTCGGCATCAAGCTGACCGGCGGATGAGGGGGGACACACGATGGCACTGATGACAGGTCGGTTCCCCAGGACCGCGCGGCGACTGGGCAAGACGTCGAAATCGATCGACAAACTCGGCGAGCAAGCACTGTTCTTCGCCCGCGCCCTCGGCACCATGCCGCGCGCGGTGATGCACTACCCGAAGGAAACCGTGCGGCTGATCGCGGAGATCAGCATGGGCACAGGCGCGCTCGCGGTGATCGGCGGCACCGTGGTGATCGTCGGCTTCCTGACCCTGTTCACGGGCGGCATCATCGCCGTGCAGGGATTCAGCTCGCTCGGCAACATCGGAGTCGAAGCGCTCACCGGTTTCTTCGCTGCATTCATCAACGTGCGCATCGCCGCCCCCACCATCGCCGGGATCGGTCTCGCTGCGACGATCGGAGCAGGCTCCACCGCGCAGCTCGGTGCGATGCGTGTCTCCGAAGAGATCGACGCCCTGGAGACCATGGCGATCCCGTCGATCCCCTACCTCGTCTCGACACGCGTGATGGCCGGGATGATCTCGATCATCCCGCTGTACTCGCTCGCGGTCATCGCGTCGTTCATCGCCAGCCGGTTCGCGACCGTCGTCCTCTACGGACAGTCGGCCGGCGTGTACGACCACTACTTCTCGACATTCCTCATCCCCACCGACATCCTGTGGTCGTTCGTGCAGGCCATCGTGATGGCGGTTGCGGTGATGCTCATCCACACCTACTACGGATTCAACGCGAGTGGAGGTCCGGTCGGCGTCGGCGTCGCGGTCGGCAACGCGGTGCGGGCCTCGTTGATCGCCGTCGTGACGGTGACCCTCCTGATTTCCCTTGCGGTGTACGGCACCTCCGGCAACTTCAACCTGTCGGGATAGGGCGCGCATGGATACCCCTTCGTGGAAGAAGAAACTTGCTGCCCTCGGATTGGTCGGCGGACTGGCGGCGATCATCGCCGTGTCGCTGACATTGTTCGTCGGGGGATTCACGTCGACGACACCGATCACCGTCACCTCGGCCCGATCCGGTCTGGTGATGGAAACCGATGCCAAGGTGAAATTGCGCGGCGTCGAGGTGGGTCGGGTCGCGTCGATCGGGCACAGCCCGAGCGGAGCCGTCCTCGAGCTCGCGATGCAACCAGGACAGATGGAACTGATTCCCTCGAACGCGCAGGTGGCAATCGAATCCACCACGGTGTTCGGCGCGAAGTTCGTCAACATCATCGTCCCCGACGACCCGTCGTCCACGCCGTTGCAGGAGGCGCGGTGATCGCGGCAGACAGCGTCACCGTCGAATTCAACACCGTCTTCGAACACCTCTCCGACGTGCTGGCACAGATTCAGCCGGAGAAACTCAATGCGACTCTCGGAGCACTGTCCGAAGCGCTCAACGGGCGCGGTGACGAACTGGGCGCGACTCTGGTCGAGGCGGACGATTACCTCGTCGAGATGAACCCGTCGCTGCCACAGCTGGAATACGATCTCGAGGTCGGAGCGACCGTCGCGCAGCTGTATGCCGATGTCGCGCCCGATCTCATGACCACCATCGGGAACGCAACGGATGTGGGTAACACGATCGTCGACGAGCAGGAACAACTCGATCTGCTGCTGATGAATCTCACCGGGCTGGCCAACACCGGACGGGATGTGCTGGGGGAGAACGAAGGCCAGCTCACCACCGCACTCGATGTCCTGACCGACACGACCACACTGCTCGCTGAGTACTCGCCCGAACTCACGTGCTTCATCGTGGGTCTCAACGATGCACGCGTCGCGTTCGAGCCGATGGCGGGCACCGGGAAGTACCCGGCCCTCATGCTCAGCACCAGTTTCATGGGCGGAGCGACCCCCTACAACCACGAGGAGGACCTTCCGGTGGTCGGTGCGTCGGGTGGCCCCAACTGCCACGGTCTGCCGAATTTCGATCCGGTGCGCGACGGTAATGCTTCGTTCGTGGTGACCGACACCGCGACCGTTCCGTACAAACCGGCGACCGAGGCCTGGATCCGGTACCCGACGATCTTCGGATTCCTGTTCGGCGACTACCTTCCGGCAGGGCAGTGACCATGAAGGATGCCACGGTCAAGTTCTCGATCTTCGCTCTCGTCATGGTCCTCGTGTTCGTGGGCCTCGCGGTGGTGTTCAGTCAGGCCCGCTTCACCGGAACCGAGGACTACCACGCCACATTCACCGACGCATCAGGGCTCGAAGCCGGCGACAAGGTGCGTATCGCAGGCGTCCAGGTCGGTTCGGTGACGGGTATCGACATCGGGGACGGCAACCACGCCGAAGTCGATTTCGATGTCGACTCCCAGCACATGCTGTTCGCCGGCACCCGCGCGACGGTGCGCTACGAGAATTTGGTCGGCGACCGCTACCTCGAGCTTCTCGAAGGCCCGGGCAGCCTCGACATCCTCGCCGCCGGCGGCAGCATCCCCGTCGAACAGACCGAACCTGCTCTCGACCTCGACCTTCTGCTCGGCGGATTCAAGCCGCTGCTCAAAGGGCTCGATTCCCAGCAGATCAACGACCTCTCCGGTGCGTTGTTGCAGGTCTTCCAGGGGCAGGGCGACACATTGGTCTCGCTTCTCGGCTCCACGAACTCGTTCACCAATTCGATTGCCGACCGCGATCAGTTGATCGGCGACGTCATCGATAATCTCAATGGTGTCCTCGGGACCATCGACGACCACGATCGCGAGTTCACCGAGACGATCGATCAGTTGCACGCCCTGGTCGGTGGGCTCGCCGAGGACCGCGACCCGATCGGCGCCGCCATTCCGCAGATCGCCGCAGGAACTGCAGATCTCGCCTCACTGCTGCAGAACACGCGCCCGGATCTGCAATCGGTGATCGCCGAAACCAACCGCACCATGACGCAATTGGACCTGGGGGAGGACGACATCAACACCACCCTCGAACGACTGCCATCGGACTACAGGAAACTCATCCGAGTCGGTGCGTACGGAAACTTCTTCCAATTCTTCTTGTGTGCCAACACCTTCAAGGTATCGGGTCCGGACGGAACAACGATCCGATTCACGTCCGCCGCACAGACGACCGGAAGGTGCGCGAAACTCGAATGAGTGGAATCCGAGAACCAGACACACTCCGGATCGGCGCGGTCGGTCTTGCGGTGTCGGTCGCGATCGTGGTGGCGGGCCTGCAATATGACCAACTGCAGTTCCTTTCCGGTGGACTGACCTACTCGGCGCGGTTCGCAGACGCCGGCGGTCTCATTCCTGGCGACGACGTCACCCTCTCCGGAGTCGACGTCGGATCCGTGACCGACGTCGCCCTCGACGGTGATGCCGTGCTCGTGACCTTCTCCATCCGTGACGGGATCGGGCTCGGCGACGGTACCGGCGCCGATATCAAGACCAACACCGTGCTCGGTGCGAAGTCCCTCGCCGTCCGGCCGGGCGGGCAGGGCGTGATGCGACCGGGATCGGTGATCGCCCTCGACCGCACCAACTCGCCGTATTCCCTGACCGATGCTCTCGGCGACCTCACGACGACCACGTCGGAACTCGATACCGAACAGATCAACGAATCGCTCGAAGCGCTGTCGGATTCGTTGCAGGACACACCGCCCGAGATCCGCGGCGCACTCGAGGGCATGACCCGTCTGTCGCAGTCGATCAACGCGCGCGACGAATCGTTGTCGCAACTGCTCGAACGCGCCGAGGACGTCACCGGCATCCTGGCCGAGCGCAGCGACCAGGTCAACGAACTGATCGTCGACGCGAACTCCCTCTTCGGTGAGCTGAGCCTGCGACGCGACGCCATCACCGAACTCATCGCGAACATCGGGGCGGTGTCGCGGGAGCTGACCGGCCTCGTCCAGGACAACCAGGCCCAGATGGCCCGACGCTCGAAGTGCTCAACAGGGTCACCGAGAACCTGCAGGCCAACAAGGAGAACATCGCCGGTGCGCTCGACGGGCTCGGTCCCTATATCAGTGCCCTCGGCGAATCCGTCGCGAGCGGGCCGTTCTTCAATGCCTACGTGTCGAACATCCTCCCGGCGCGTGTGGAAGGCCATCGTGGACAGTCAACTGGCACCCGACCTGCTGCCGCAGGATCTGCAGGACATAATTCCGAAGGATCCGCCGTCGATCACGAGGGATGGCGAATGAACGCGCACACCACACCCACTGAGAGTGCGGCCGGCGGGCGCCCGAAATGGCTGCTGCCCGCGATTGCCGGCCTCGTGGTCGTCGCACTGGTCGCCGTCGGACTCGCGGTGTTCTCCGGCCTGGGTAAACGTACGATCCATGCCGAATTCCTCTCCACCAGTGGCCTGTACGAGGGCGACGACGTGCGGGTGCTCGGGGTGTCGGTCGGAAAGATCACCGACATCGACGCCGGCGATCAGTCGGTGCGCGTAACCATGCAGGTCGACGATTCGGTCGACGTCCCCGCCGACGCCAAGGCTGTGATCATCGCCCAGAGTCTCGTCTCGGCGCGATTCGTCCAGCTCACACCGGTCTACTCCGGCGGAGAGGAGATCGCTGACGACGCGACGATTCCGATGGAGCGCACGGCATCTCCTGTCGAATGGGACGAGATCAAGGAAGAGCTGATGCGCCTATCGGAGGCGCTCGGGCCGGAGGAACTCGACCCGCAGGGCTCCCTCGGACGGTTCATCGACACCGCTGCGGAGAATCTCGACGGCAATGGAGCGACGATCAACAGCACACTTCGGGAACTCTCCGACACGATGAAGACGCTGTCGGAAGGTCGAACCGATCTGTTCGGCACCGTCCGCAACCTGCAGACCTTCGTGTCGGTGCTCTCGCAGAGCAACGAGCAGATCGTGCAGTTCGGCGGCCGCTTGGCATCCGTGTCGAATGTACTGGCCGAAAGTTCCGATCAATTGGGTGTCTCGCTCACCGATCTCAATGTGGCGGTCGGAGATGTCCAGCGGTTCGTGCAGGACAATCGCGCGGGCCTGACCGAATCGGTGCAGCGGTTGGCCGACGCGACAGAGGTGCTCGCCCGTAAGCGTCCCGAGATCGAACGCGTGCTGCATTCCGGCCCGACTGCGCTGTCGAACTTCTACAACATCTACAAGCCGGCCCAGGGTTCGCTCACCGGTGCTCTCGCGATCAACAACGCTGCCAACCCGATCGAGTGGATGTGTGGATCTGTGGGTGCCGCGGCGAACGCGACCTCCGAGCGCAGTGAGGAACTGTGCCGACAGCAACTCGGTCCGGTCCTGTCGTCGATCCAGGCCAATTACCTTCCGGTCCTGTCCAATCCGCTGGCCGGTGTCCAGGCGTTCCCCGACCAGATCGAGTACTCCGAGCCAGGTCTCGAAGAAGCGTCGGCCGGGCGCGGAACCGCTCCGGAGCAGCCCGCGATGCCGGCATCGCCGCTGGACGGGTTGATCCAGGGGATGCCCGACATCAGCGTTCCGGGCGACCTGGGGTCGCTACTGCAGCCGGGAGGCGGACGATGAGGATGCGGAGCAGAACCGCGCGGTTCGTCGCAGCGGCAACGACGGTGGTCGCGGCCGCCACGCTGTCCGGGTGCGAGTGGGACGGGCTCAATTCCGTCCCGATGCCAGGGGCTGCGGGTCGTGGCGACGACGCATACCAGGTTCAGATACGAATGCCGAATGTCACGACGCTGACGCAGAATTCGCCGGTGCGGATCGACGACGTCACAGTTGGTTCGATCGAGAACATCGAGGTCGAGAACTGGCACGCGCTGGTGACGGTGTCGCTCGAAGGTGATGTCGCGTTGCCGGCCAACGCGACCGCCCGTATCGGTCAGACTTCGTTGCTGGGATCGCAGCATCTCGAACTTGCGGCACCGACCACAGAGCCTCCTGAAGGCCGGCTCGAACCGGGCGACATCATCCCGATCGAGCGTGCGGGTGCGTATCCCACGACGGAGCAGACACTGTCCTCGCTGTCGGTCGTGCTCAATGGCGGTGGCCTTGCACAGATCAACGACATCACCACCGAACTCAATGCGGCCTTCGTCGGCCGGGAGGATTCGATTCGCGATCTGCTGCCGCGTCTCGACGAGCTCGTCTCCACCCTCGACACCCAACGCGAGGACATCGTCTCGGCGCTCGAGGGGATGGATCGTCTCGCGTCGACGGTCAACAATCAGAACGAAACACTCGTCCGGGCGTGGAGGAACTGCCCCCGGCTCTCGAGGTGCTCGCTGATCAGCGACAGAACCTCACGTCGGCCATGACATCGCTGGGAGAGATGAGTACTGTCGCCAGCCGGCTCGTCGAGAACAGCGGCGCCGATCTGAAGACGAACCTGGAGGCATTGTCTCCGACACTGCGCGCGCTCGCCGATTCGGGGAGCGCATTGACCGAGGTGCTCGGTGTGCTGCTGACCTATCCGTTCCCGCAGGCGGGGATCGACCAGATCATTCGCGGTGACTATGCCAATCTCGCGATGACGATCGACCTGACTCTCGAGAGGCTCGACCTGAACTTCCTGACGGGGACGCCCCTGGCCGGGCGATTGGCGGGTCCCGAAGGCATCCTCGGTACGGACGCCGGTCTCGCCGCGCAGGCGGTCGATCCCTTCCAAGCACCGTTGGCGCCGCCTCCGCCGGCACAGCAGGGAACGGAAGGAACAGTGACGATCCCGGGTCTCGGCGAGATCAAGATCCGGGTCTGCCGTGGGAGGTGCCGGCACCATGATGCTCACGAGGTTCGTCCGTATCCAGCTCTCGATCTTCGCGGTACTCACCGTGATCGGGCTCGTGGTGATGTCGCTGATGTATGTGCGTCTGCCGCAGTTGGTGGGGATCGGTCAGTACGAGGTCACCGTCGAATTGGCATCGACCGGTGGTCTCTATCCGCATTCGAACGTGACCTACCGCGGGAACACCGTCGGCACCGTCACGAACGTGACATTGTCGCCGGTGGGCGTCGACGCGGTGCTGTCCATAGATTCCGGCCAGAAAATCCCCGCGGATGTCGACGCTGCTGTGCGCAGTGTGTCTGCGGTCGGTGAACAGTACGTGGATCTCGTGCCGCGCGAGAATGCGTCTTCGGACGAGCATCTCGGCGACGGCGATGTGATTCCCCTCGATCGAACAACGGTGCCCCAGGAGGTCGGTGCACTACTCGATCAGGCGGATGTCCTGCTCGCCAGTATCTCCGACACACGGTTGCAGACCGTCGTCGACGAGGCATTCGATGCGTTCAACGGGACGGGTCCGGAACTGCAGCAGTTGATCGACTCCACACGACTTTTCGTGCAGGAGGCGTCAGCGAATTCGGGTGAAACCCGCAGGCTCCTGGACGAACTCGGGCCGCTGCTGGACACGCAGGTGGTCACCAGTGATTCGATCCGATCCTGGACCCGCGACATGGTGACTTTCACCGATCAGCTCCGCGAGAGTGATCCGGATCTTCGTGCACTCATGGAGAAGGGACCTGCGGCCGCTGCGGAGGCGGAAACCCTTCTACAGGATCTGCGTCCGACGTTGCCGCTGTTGCTCGCCAACCTGGTGAGCGTCGGTGAAGTCGGGGTCATCTACAACGCGGGTATCGAACAGATCTTGGTGCTGTACCCGCCGATGACGACCGCTCTGATCACAGCTGCGGGTGGCGGACCGGCAGAAGACGGCGCGCTGGTCGACTTCCATCTGCAGTTGCACGACCCGCCGCCATGCCTGTCCGGTTTCGTGCCGCCCGATCAGTGGCGGAGCCCCGCGGACACCTCGATGGTGGAGACACCCGACAACATCTTCTGTCAACTGCCGCAATCGGATCCGAATGCAGTACGCGGTGCGCGGAATGTACCGTGCATGGAGTACCCCGGTCGGCGGGCGCCGACCCCGGAGATGTGCCGGACGGGCTACACGCCGGGCTATTCGGACAACCCGTGGCGCGGTGCTCCCACGCCCGTCGAGTCGGAGAACGACATGCCGACGCCGGCGTCGTATACCGAGGACGGTGCCGATGCGGCGCCCGCAGGCGTGACTGCGCGCCGATCGATCCGGAAACGGGCACGTACATTGGACCGGACGGCACTGTGTTCCGGCACACCGACCTCGGAGATGGGACGAGTTTGGAAACCTACATGAAGGCACAACAGCTGATGGCGGAGCAGAACGAGAACCCCGAATCAGACAGCGTCGACGCGAGCAAGGTCGCGCTGAGTAAAGCCACGTCGAGCACGGGTGAGCAGAGCACGGACAGTGAGGTCGACGAGCGTCCGGATGCCGCTGCGGCACCGCGGTGGGCGAAACTCGTCACCGTGGCCGCATCGGTACTGGTCGTCGCGCTCATCGCCGCCGGGGCATGGTTGCTGTTCGAACAACAGTCCGCGGCCGACCGCAACGACCGTCGCGAAGAGCATCTGCAGGCTGCACGCCAGACCGTGTTGAACCTGACGAACATTCAGGCCGACACTGCCGATGCCGACGTCAAGCGACTGATGGAAGGCGCAACCGGCGACTTCAAGGCCGAGTTCGAAGGTCGTGAAGGGCCGTTCGTCGAGGTCGTGCAGCAGGCGGGCGTCACCACCACGGGTGAAGTGCTCGAGGCGGGCATTCAGAACGAGGACGGTTCGTGCACGGCGTCGCTGGTCGCGTCCCGCGCGATGGTGAGCAACGCAGAACAGTCCGAACCGGAGCCCCGCGATTTCCGCCTCCGCGTGACGACCTGCGACGAGGAGGGCCGCTTGCTGGCGTCGAAGGTGGAGTTCGTGCCGTGAGCGATGACCGGAAGGAAGAACCCGTGACAGCTGTCGACACGGATACGGAGAACAAGACGGATATCGCGGACAAGACGGATGCTCGGAGCAATACACCGTCCGGGAACGATACCGAGTCGTCGACGTCGCGGCTGGCGCTGATCGCAGGTGCCTCGGTGTGGTCGTTCTGGTGTTCGCGGTCCTCGTGGGATGGCTGGGGTACGGCAAGATCCAGGACGCCGCCGCCGAATCGGCCAGGACAGAGGCAGTGGCGGCGGCGGAGGAACAGGCCGTTGCGATGCTCGCCTACGACTTCGAGAACGTCGACGAGCAAACCGCAGCTGCGGGCGAAGGACTCACCGGCGACTTCCGCGACGAGTACATGAGCTTGATGCAGAACATCATCGCACCCGGCGCGAAGGAGAAGTCGATCAGTGTCCAGGTGAGTGTGCAGGGATCGTCTGTGGTGTCGGCCGACGCCGATCACGCAGTGACGCTGCTGTTCCTGAACCAGATCACCACCAGTTCCGAGAACCCGGAAGCCGTGAGCAGCGGGAGCCGGGTACGCGTGGAACTCGAAAACCAGGACGGGCGCTGGCTCGTGAACCGGTTGACGCCCATCTAGATATGGACCGCGGTCAGTTCTGCTCGCCGGCCTCCGCGGGGGCGACCAGCGCGGGACCGGCCGCGCCGTCGTGAGCGAGCGCATCGAGGAATGCGCGAGCCCATCGATCCACGTCGTGGGTGAGTACCTGGCGACGGAGGGCTCGCATCCGCTTGCGGCCCTCCTCTCGGGTCTGTGTCAGTGCGGCCTCGAGCTTGTCTTTGACGTCTTCGAGGTCATGTGGGTTGCACTGGTACGCCTGCTTCAACTCCTCAGCGGCACCGGTGAATTCGCTGAGCACAAGCGCTCCGCCAGGTCGCTCCGGCAGGCGACGTATTCCTTGGCGACGAGGTTCATTCCGTCTCGCAGGGGAGTGACGAGCATCGCGTCGGCTGCGACGAAGAACGCGATCAGGTCTTCGCGGGGGACCGGGCGGTGGATGTAGTGCACGACGGGGCGGCCGACTTCGGCGTATTCGCCGTTGATGCGACTGACGACCATCTCGATCTCGCCGCGCATCTGTACGTACGACTCGACGCGTTCACGGCTCGGTGTCGCGAGCTGCACCATGACCGTATCGGCGGGGTCGACGCGCCTTCGGCGATGAGTTCTCGAAGGGCATCGAGCCGGATGTCGATGCCTTGGTGTAATCGAGCCGGTCGACGCCCAGCAGGATTTTCGCCGGGTTGCCGAGTTCCTTGCGGATGGCCTTGGCGCGGGCACGGATTGCCTTGCTTCGGGACTGCTCATCCAATGCTCCGGACGCGATCGAGATCGGGAACGCTCCCACCCGCACGGTGCGGAATCCGACCTGCACCACACCGAGCTTGGAACGCACACCGACCGTCCCTCGGGACGTCTGGTGTCCGGCGAGGCGTCGGGCGAGGTAGAGGAAGTTTGTGGCACCGCCGGCGAGGTGGAAGCCGATCAGATCGGCGCCGAGAAGACCTTCGACGATCTCGGTACGCCACGGCATCTGCATGAACAGCTCGACCGGCGGGAACGGGATGTGGAGGAAGAACCCGATGGTGAGATCGGGCCGCAGCATGCGGAGCATCTTCGGGACCAGCTGGAGTTGGTAGTCCTGGATCCACACCGTCGCGCCGTGCGCGGAGGCCTTCGCCGTTGCTTCGGCGAATCGCCGATTCACCTCGACGTAGGAGTTCCACCACTCGCGCCGGTATTCCGGGCGCACGATGACGTCGTGGTAGAGCGGCCACAGGGTCGCGTTGGAGAAGCCTCGTAGTAATCGGCGATCTCGTCGGCGCTGAGCGGCACGGGATGCAGGACCATGTCTCCATCGACGATGGGATCGATTTCCGCGTCCGCGACACCCGCCCAGCCGACCCATGCGCCGCGATTGCTGCGCAGGATCGGCTCGAGTGCGGTGACGAGACCACCGGGACTGCGCTTCCATCGGGTCGTGCCGTCCGGTAGCCGTTCGAGGTCGACCGGGAGGCGGTTCGCGACGACCACGAAGTCCGATTCGGTGAACGTGTCGGAATCTTGGCGTGGTTCCGCCTCGCCGGTCGTCACATCGTGTCCTCTCCGCCTACGGGTCGTCGGTTCAGTTCTTTTCGAGCGGGCCGATGCCGAGCATCGCCAGGAGCATGCGGCACTCGTCCGCATCCTCGGCGTATGCGGCGACGACGCGCTGCGCCTGGCGTGCGGTTTCGTCGGCGAGGGGTTCGAGATCCTCGTCGACGATGTCTTTCGCCGTGGGTTCCGCGGCCATGATTGTCCTCCCAAGGTGACTGCTGTGAGCAGGCGCTCTACCTGACTCTATGAGAATCGGACACCTCGACGCCACCCGCCTTCCGCTGGATCGAGTCAGGTGCGTGGACCGGGCAGACCGACAGGCCGCCACGGTACGGTGTACCGGGGGTTGCGCCGCCGTGTCGACGTGCGGCGCTGTTCGCTATTCGTCGAGGAAGGTTTTCATGCCCATCGCCACGATCAATGGAATCCCGCTGAACTACCAGGTCAAGTTCCGGCGACCTGGTCGTCCTGATCATGGGGACCGGTAGTCCGGGCCGGGTGTGGGATCTGCATCAGGTTCCTGCGCTGGTGAAGGAGGGATACCGGGTCGCGACGTTCGACAATCGCGGTATCGCACCGTCGGGCGAGAGTCTCGGCGGGATCACCATCGAGGACATGGTCAAGGACACCGCGGGTCTGATCGAGCTCCTCGGAGGCCCGGCACACATCGTCGGAACATCGATGGGTTCGCGCGTCGCGCAGGAACTTGCCCTTGCCCGGCCGGATCTGGTGCGGAAGGCCGTGTTCCTCGCGGCGCATGCCCGGATGGACCGCTTCCAGATCACGCTGACCGAGGGTGAGCGTCAGCTGTACGACAGCGGGGTGGAACTGCCGCCGAAGTACAAGGCCGCGCTCACCGCGGTGATGAACCTGTCGCCTGCGTCGCTCGCCGACGAGAACACTGCCCGCGACTGGCTCGATGTATTCGAGTTCAGCGGGGGTCGCGTGTCGCCCGGTGTGCGGGCTCAGCTGGGCATGGACCGCGAGTTCGACCGCCGTGTCGCCTACCGGGCGGTGCGGGTTCCCTGCTTGTCGGTCGGGTTCGCCGACGATCGGATGATTCCGTCGTATCTGTCGCGTGAGGTCGCCGATGCGATCCCGAATGCCCGATACGAGGAGATCCCGGATGCCGGCCACTACGGATACCTCGAGCGTCCGGAAGCCGTGAACAAACTGCTGTCGGACTTCCTGGCCGACTAGAAGCCGGTCGACTGGAAGAGCGACGGCAGACCGCGTGGCGAGCGCGGCGGAATCCCCGTGGGGTTCCGCCGCGCTCGTGCTTTTCCGGGCATTTCGGCAATGGTCGTGGACGTGGCCGAGCGAGGGTCCCCGCAGAGGGGACTTCGCTTGGTACGCTCGCCGAACCAAGGTTAGCCTGAGCTTTGTTCAGGGGTGTTGAGGCGAGCCGGCTGCGGGCATCCTGCCCCCGACTACGGAAGTTGAGTGATGATCGACCGATCCAGCACATTCACCGGTCAATCGGAGGTGCAGGGCGACCCGCACAGGGAAGTCTTCGACCTCGTCGGCATCGGTTTCGGACCCGCGAATCTGGCGTTGGCCATCGCGATCGAGGAACACAACGAAACCTCTCCCGGCAACGAGGTCGACGCGTGTTTCCTCGAACGTCGTGCCGACTTCGCGTGGCATCCCGGGATGCTTCTCGAAGGCTCGACGATGCAGATTGCGTTTCCCAAGGATCTGGTCACCTTCCGCAATCCGACCAGCAGTTACAGCTTCTTCTCCTACCTCCACGAGCACGATCGGCTCGTCGATTTTGTCAATCATCAGACGTTCTTCCCCACCCGGCTCGAGTTCCAGGACTATCTGCATTGGGCTGCTCGACGGGTCGGTACCGAGGTCCGGTACGGCACCGACATCGTGTCCGTCGAGCCGTTGTGCAACGCGCGGGGGATCGCGGACCTGTTCGCGATCCGCACTGCGGACGGACGTGTCGTGCATGCTCGGACAGTCGTGATGGGTGTGGGCCTGCGGGCTCGCGTTCCCGCCTGGGCGAAAGAGTCGTCACGCTGCTTCCACAACCACGACTTCCTGTTCCACCTCGAGGAGATGCCGTCTCCGATCCACCAACGGTTCGTCGTTGTCGGCGCCGGCCAGAGCGCTGCCGAGGTGGTGCAGTACCTGCATACCAACTATCCGCAGGCCGAGGTCCACAACGTCTTCGGACGGTTCGGTTACAGCCCCGCCGACGACAGCCCTTACGCCAACCGGATCTTCGACCCCGACGTGGTCGACGAACTGCATGCGGCCCCGCTCGAGGAACGCGAGCGCCTCCTCGCGCTGCACAAGAGCACGAACTATGCGGTCGTGGCGCCCGAACTGATCGAAGCTCTGTACGCAGCCGAATACCGCGAACGGGTGCGCGGGCCGCGCCGCCTGTTCATGCGTCGTGCGTCCGAAGTGCTCGCAACCGGGGAGACCTCCGCGGGCATCGACGTGGAGATTCGTAACAACCTGGACGGCCTGTCCGACACACTGAAGTGCGACGCCGTGGTCCTCGCGACCGGCTTCGAGCCGACATCGCTCGGCTCGTTGCTCGGAGACCTTGCGTGGGACACCCCGGTGCCGCCAGTGGCACGCGACTATCGTCTGGAGTTGCCGGCCGAAGTCGCGGCCGACATATACCTGCTGGGAGGAACGGAGAAGACTCACGGTTTGACTGCGTCGCTATTGTCGAACGCGGCTGTTCGGGCCGGAGAGGTGCTCTCGTCGTTCCTCGAACGCCGACTGCGGGAGCAATCGGTGGAGCGAGCTGAGCAATCTGTGGAGCACGCGGGGATCGGCGAGCTTGGTAGAATACCGAACCAGCACACCTACGCAACAAGTGAGGCGAGATGAGCACGAATCCATTTGACGACGAAGACGGCCGCTTCTACGTTCTCGTGAACGACGAGGAGCAGTACTCGCTGTGGCCGACCTTCGCCGAGGTCCCGCAGGGGTGGCGGGTGGTATTCGGCGAAGAGTCGCGCGCCGCATGCGTCGAGTACGTCGAGCAGAACTGGACCGATATGCGTCCCAAGAGCCTGCGCGACGCGATGGAGGCCGACGAGAAGGCCCGCCAGGGTAGCGCCTAGAACTTCTTCTACATCCGACGAGAGTCACGCAGCCGACGAAATCGCTGCGTGACTCTCGTCTTTTGTTCCGGTATCGGTGCGGTGGTGGAGATCGGTGTTGTCGGAAGCGGTCCGGTGCCCTCGATGATGGGCAGGGCGCCGGTGGCGTCGATGACCGGAATCGGTCCGGTCGTCGCGGTGGCACTCGGCCGATCTTCGGCTTCCTCCATGGCGGTCCGCGACCCGGTCCGGCGCATCTGCGGTCGGCGCAGCC
>BBEG01000022.1 GCA_001312645.1 Rhodococcus sp. JCM 9791 | reverse complement strand
CCGGAGACGCTGGACGGACCCCGCTTCGGCCGAAGCCCAAACCGCTGAGGCATCGCGACGCGGAGTCGACGCGACGTGGCGTCCGCTGCCCGGCGCGGGGCATTTCATGCTGACCCGCCCCTGCTGGTGGCATTCCGTCACCGCCGACTTCCTCATCGATTCCTTGACACCCGAGACCAGCCACACCGGAGGTAACCATGACGCGTGAAGCATCCCGTTCCATCGCCGTGGTCGCAGCGGCATCGCGGGGCTCACAGCTGCCCACGTGCTGTCGCAGCACGACCGCGTGACCCTGTTCGAGGCGGACTCACGCCTCGGCGGACATGCTCACACCCACCACCTCACCTTGGAAGACGGAACGCCGGTGTCGGTGGACACAGGGTTCATCGTCCACAACGACCGGACCTATCCCACGCTGCTGCGCCTGTTCGACGAACTCGATGTCGTCACGCAGGAATCCGACATGTCCATGTCGATCCGATCCGACGACACCGGACTCGAATATGCCGGGGCAAAAGGTGTTTCGGGGCTCTTTCCCACCTGGCGTTCCCTCACCCGACCGCGCTACCTGCGGATGCTCGGCGAGGTCCTGCGTTTCCACCGCGCCGCGCGAGCGCTGCTCGAGGCCGGGGATCATGGGACGGACGAACCGCTCGAGGCGTTTCTCGCACGGAACAAATTCTCCCCGTTCTTCATCGAGCACTTCATGACGCCTCTCGTCGCTGCGGTGTGGTCGTGCGATCCGGCCTTTGCCGGCCGCTATCCTGCTCGGTACCTGTTCCGATTTCTCGACCACCACGGCATGCTCACCGTCTTCGGCTCCCCCACGTGGCGGACAGTGACCGGTGGATCCGGCACCTACGTCGATGCTCTCGCGAGCCGGCTCGACGAGGTCCTCGTGGATACACCGGTACACAGTGTGGAACGGACCGACGACGGTGTGTGCGTGGTCGACGGCGACGGAGATGTGCGCTGGTTCGACGCCGCGGTCATCGCCGTGCACCCCGCACAGGCCCTCTCGATGCTTGCCCGGCCGACGCAGACGGAGCGCCGAATACTCGGCGCGATGCCGTATTCGACGAACCGTGTGCAATTGCATACCGATATCTCGCTGCTCCCGCGCGCCGAACGTGCGCGAGCCTCGTGGAACTACCTGACCCCGGCGGGTGGCGGTTCCGGCGAGGTGATCGTGACCTACGATATGACCCGGCTGATGCGCTTGACCGATGTGACGGATCGGCGATTCCTCGTGACGCTCGGCGGCGCACATCTCGTCGATCCGAGCACGGTTCTCGCCGAGATGACATACGAACATCCGCTCTACACCCCGGAATCGGTCGCAGCACAGGAATGTCTGCCCGAGATCGGCGACAGCAGAATCGCATTCGCCGGCGCGTACCACGGATGGGGATTCCACGAAGACGGCGCCCGGTCGGGTGTCGAGGCCGCTCGGCGGCTCGGCGTCGAATGGGGTGCGCCTTCCTCCATCAGGGCGGAGGTGTCCCCGTGACCACGGCGTGGATCTACCGCACCAGAATCGGACACGTTCGGCGCGCACCGATCCGGCACGCATTCGAATACCGAAGCTATAGCTGGTACATCGACCTCGACGACCTGCCGGTCCTGCCATGGTGGTTACGCCCGTTCGCTCGGTTCGACCCAGCCGATCACTTCGACGACCCCCGCCCGGATACGACGCTCCGAGAAGGGCTCGACGCGTATCTCACAAGTGAAGGTATCGACCTTCGCGGCGGGCGTGTCACCGCGCTGCTCAACGCGCGGGTACTCGGTCACGTCTTCGATCCGCTGACGCTGTTCTGGTGTCGCGATCCCGGCGGGGAGCTCGTGTGCGTCGTAGCAGAGGTCCACAACACCTATGGCGGCCGGCACTGTTATCTGCTGAGGCCGGATGCCTCGGGCTACGCGGAGACCGACAAGGTCTTCTACGTCTCCCCGTTCAATGAGGTCACCGGCAGCTACACCCTGCGGGTCGCGGAGCCAGGCCCCTTTCTCGATGTCGAGGTCGCCCTGCATCGCGAGGGACAACCGCCGTTCACCGCCACGATGCGCGGGTCCGGCAGGCCCGCCACCATCGGCGCCGTCGTGCGCGCCCAGATCTCGCACCCACTCGCGTCCCAGATGATTTCGGCTCGTATCCGGAGGCACGGCGTCGAACTGTGGTTGCGCAGGCTGCCACTCGTCCCGCACCCGGATCCGGCCCCCTCCCCAAGACTTCCCCAGGAGATTTCCCGATGAGCACACCCGAACTCGAGTTGTCCGCCCCGCGGGTGAGCGTCGACGCGCAGAGATGGCCCGACGTGGCACGAGTCCCCGGAGGACTCCGCGCCCGTGTCGCGGCAGTGGTCGCCGACCGATTGTTCCGACGTGCCGCCGCCCGTCTCGACGTGCGGGTGGAATACCCGGACGGAACCGTGCTCGGAGCCGGCGGCGAGACGGGAAGCACCACCGGCACCGATTGTCGGATTCTGCCCCGGATGATCATCCGCCGGCCCGACAACTTCGCCCGGAGACTGGGCCACGACGGGCTCATCGGCTTCGGTGAGGCCTACATGGCGGGTGATTGGACCGCGTCGGATCCGGTCGCGGTGCTCACCCCGTTCGCCGCCGAGATCGGCACGCTGATCCCGCTTCGACTTCAGCGCCTGCGGCGGTTGTTCGTCACAAAACAGCCTGCGGCCGAACGGAATACCGAGCAGAATAGCCAATCCAACATCTCTCGTCACTACGACCTGTCGAACGCGTTGTTCAACACGTTCCTGGACCGATCGATGACCTATTCGAGCGCACTGTTCGACGAGCTCCCCGCCCACTGGGATGCGCTGGCGACAGCTCAGGACCGTAAGATCGATCGCCTGCTCGACGCCGCGAACGTGGGCCCGGGAACGCGCTTGCTCGAAATCGGCACCGGCTGGGGAGAACTGTGCGTACGCGCCGCGCAGCGCGGTGCCGTCGTGCGTTCGGTGACGCTCTCGGAGGAGCAGCGCACCTTGGCACGGGAGCGTGTCGCGGCGGCCAAGTTGTCCGAACGGGTGCAGATCGATCTCCTCGACTACCGCGCGGTCGACGGAGAATACGACGCGATCGTGTCGGTGGAGATGGTCGAGGCGGTCGGCTACGACTACTGGCCCACCTACTTCCGTAGCCTCGACCGGCTCCTACGACCCGGCGGTCTCGTTGCACTGCAAGCCATCACGATGCCGCATGATCGGATGACGGAAACCCGCGACACCTATACGTGGATCCACAAGTACATCTTCCCCGGCGGGATGCTGCCGTCGACCGAATCGATCGACGTGACCACCCGCGCGCTGACATCGCTGCGCACCATCGACCGGTTGCGGTTCGGCGAGCACTACGCGGAAACCTTGAGGCTGTGGCGCGAACGTTTCGTGGCGCACGGAGACCGGGTCGGGGACATCGGCTTCGACGCCACGTTCCGGCGCATGTGGGAGTTCTATCTGGCCTATTCGGAAGCCGGATTCCGGTCGGGATATCTCGACGTCCAGCAGATCGTGTTCCGGAAGGAGAACGAGCGATGAGCACATGGTCGGAGTTCTTCCTCATCACCGCGACCGCCCTGGTCCTGCTCACGCTGATCCAGGCGATCACCTTCACCGTCGGGCACCGTATCGGACGCTACAACGTCGTGGACGTCTCGTGGGGTCTCGGCTTCGTGGCGGTGGCCGCAGCTGCAGCGGTGCTCGGCAGCGGTGACGCCTCGCGTCGGTTCCTCCTGCTCGCACTGGTCACGGTGTGGGGTCTGCGGCTGACGTGGCACATGTACCGCAAGTCCCTGGGCAAAGGTGAGGACCCCCGCTACACGGACATGCTCGAACGCGCCGGTGACCACTCGATCGCCACGATCATCCGCAAGGTCTTCGTGACCCAGGGCGCGGCGCAATGGTTCGTGTCGTTGCCGATCCAGGTCTCGGCGGTACTCGGACCGACGCGCGGCTTCGGCTGGGTAGTGCTCTGGACGGGTCTCGCCGCGTGGGTCACCGGTCTGATGTTCGAGGCGATCGGCGACCTGCAACTGCGACGGTTCAAGTCGGACCCGGCGAATCGTGGCCGGATCATGGACCGGGGGTTGTGGGCGTGGACGCGGCATCCCAACTATTTCGGCGATGCCACCGTGTGGTGGGGAGTATGGCTGATCGCGGCGAGCGTATGGCCCGGAGCGATCACTGTGGCCTCACCCGCGATCATGACCTACTTCCTGGTCTACGCGACGGGCGCGCGGCTGCTCGAGCAATCGATGTCCAAGCGGCCCGGTTATCCGGAGTATCAGGAGCGCACCTCGTACTTCCTTCCGCGGCCACCCCGCCCTGTTTCGGGAGATGATCGGCGTGCCCACGGGCGCCTCGGCGTGACATCGGGCTCCATCTCTGCCGGGGCAGGTTGAGCGGCCCGATTCGCCCGACTAGGATTCCGTCCGATGAGCGGACACAGCCCATGACCGGCGTCGGCGGCGGCACCGACACACTCGAGGCGTTGCTCGTTCGGGTCGCGGCCGAGGATTCGGCTGCCTTCGCAGAGTTCTACGACCTGACGCGGTCGAGGGCGTACGGCATGGTGCTGCGGGTACTCCGCGACCCCGGCTACAGCGAGGAAACGCTGCAGGAGGTCTACCTGCAGGTGTGGCGCACCGCGTCGGGGTTCGATCGCACGCAGGTCCGCACTCGCGTGGCTGATCACTCTGGCACATCGCCGGGCCGTCGACCGGGTGCGCGCCGAGCAGTCCGGGGCCGAACGGGAGTCCCGCTACGGCGCCCTGACCACGGCCACCGAGTTCGACAGCGTCAGCGACGAAGCACTCCGCCGAGACGACACACGACAGGTGATCGAGTGTCTGGGCACGCTGACCGAACTACAACGCCAGTCCGTCGAACTCGCGTATTACGGCGGCCTCACCTACCGGGAAGTATCGGAACGCCTGTCCGCGACGCTGCCGACCATCAAATCCAGGATCAGGGACGGCCTGCTCCGCCTGAAGAACTGCCTGGGGGTGAACAGCGATGACGAGTAGCACACGATCCGGCTTCGACGACGAAGACAACCTGCTCGATCTCGCCGCTGTATACGCCTTGGATGCGGTTTCCGACGACGAACGTCGCGCGATCGAAGCCCGCCTGGCGGAAGTCGACTCAGACGTCGCTGCGGCATTCCTGCGAGAGGTCCGCGAGATCCGCGAATCCATGGCGGCGGTGTCGGACGCGACTGCCGTCGACCCACCGGCGCACGTGCGGCAACATCTCCTCGACGCCATCACGACGCCCGATCCTCACGTGGCCGACGCCCCGATCTCCCTCGCGGCACGCCGGAACCGGCGACGCTACTTCCTGCTCGCCGCCGCGGCCGCCGTAGTGATCGCGATCGGCGGCATCGGTATTGCAACGCAACTCCGAGATGAGTTGCCTCCCACATCCGCCAGGTCCTGGCAGCCGACGACGTGCGTACGACCTCTGGTTCCATCGAGGGTGGAGGCACGGCTACTGTCGTGTATTCGAAGGACGTCGATGCCGGCGTGCTGGTGATGAACAACGTCGCGCCGCCGACCGACGGCACGGTCTACCAGATGTGGCTGATCGGGCCGGACGGCGCAACCGCTGCGGGCACCATGACGCCCGACGACGTCGCTCCGTCGACCACCGCTGTCCTCGAAGGTATTTCGGATGCCACCGCTTTGGGATTCAGCGTGGAGCCCTCCGGCGGATCGCCCCAGCCGACCGCCATCTTCGCGCAGTTGCCGCTGGGCTGAGCACGCCGCCGACGGGTCACGGCCGGGTGCCGATGACCACAGTGGCGTCGAACTCCTCCGACCGGCGGATCACCGGTGCCAGACCGGCCGCGACGAGAATTTTCGTCGCGTCTGTGGCCTGCCCGGAGCTGGCTTCCACCAGCAGATGTCCCCCTGGCGCGAGCCACTCCGTTGCGGACACCGCCAACCGTCGATGCACGTCGAGTCCGTCGTCGCCGCCATCCAGCGCGACACGTGGCTCGTGTATCCGTGCCTCGGGCGGCATGGTGCCGATCGCAGCCGTCGGCACGTAGGGGGCGTTGGCGACGACCACATCGACCGGCCTCGCATCGAGTCGGGCAGCGCCGCATAGAGGTCGCCACAGTGCACGTCGCCGTCACATGGTGCGACGTTGCGGCGCGCGCAGCGGACCGCCTCGGGTCGATATCGGCGGCATGCAGCCGGATGCCGGGCACGGAGTCCGTAAGCACAGCCCCCACCGCCCCGCATCCACAGCACATGTCGACGACGAGCGCCCCCGGCACCACCACGTCGGCGGCGCAGCGAACAAGGAATTCCGTACGACGGCGGGGAACGAACACCCCGGGATCGACCGCGATCCGCACACCACAGAATTCCACCCAGCCCAGCACGTGTTCGAGGGGGCGGCCGTCGATCCGCTGCTGCACGAGCGCTTCCAGATCCGACGGGGTGTGTGCAGCAGTTGCGAGTAGCCGGGCCTCGTCCTCGGCGAAAACGCACCCGGCGGACCTCAGCCGTGTGATCAGGGTCGCGGGGGGCGACAGCCGGTTCGGACCGTCTCCGATTTCGGTCACAGCACACCCTAACCGCGTCGACTCCGGCACAACCATTGAATTTCAGGCCGTCCGATCAGCCGCAGTCTCGTGAGGAGAGGACCCAAATGTGTGTTCTCCAGATTCGGAAGCATCGCCCGGACTTCCACTTCTTTGTGGACTTCCATTTCTTGTCGGAGGGTCCGACTACACTTCGAACATGCTTTCGGACGATGGCGGCAACGGGCTCGGCCAAGTGGGACACCACCTGGCCACCCTCGACGCCGCCGTCGAAGGTCTGCTCGCCGAACCGCTGACGGGCCTATCCGAAGCCGATGTCGTCGAAGCACTGCAACGGATGGAGGTCTCCCTGAGGAAGGCCGCCGCCGTCGGGCACCGGTTCGTCGTCGAATCCGTCGAACGGTCCATCCCGGCAAACCTCGCCTGCCGCTCCATCAACGACTTCCTCGTCTCGACGCTCCGCATCTCGGGAGCCGACGCCGCGAAACGCGTGAAGGGCGCCACCAAGACCGGCACCTGGCACACCCTCAGCGGTGAGCCGATGGACGCTACCCTGCCCGCCACCGCGTCGGCCGGCCGCGAAGGCGCCATCGGCCCCGACCACGTTGCCGCAATCGCCAGAACCATGCGGCAGCTCCCGAGCGGTACCACCTCCGACGAAATCGATGCCGCAGAGCAGATCCTCGCCGACGCGGCCCGCTCCACCACTCCTGAAGACGTCACCAAGATTGGCATCCACCTGCTCGCCCACCTCAATCCCGACGGCAACGCCCCCGACGAGCGCGAACGTAAGCGTCGCCGCGGCCTGCGGCTCGGCAAGCAGGGCACCGACCTCATGACCCCGATCTCCGGACTGCTGGACCCGGAGACGCGGGCCCTCCTCGAACCGGTGCTCGCCAAACTCGCCCGCCCCGGCATGAACAACCCCGGCGACCCTGAATCACCCTCTGGGGATGTCGATTCCCCGAATCTGGACCGTACGGCGATGGCGAAGGCCGCCGACCGCGACACCCGCACAGCGGTGCAACGCAACCATGACGCTCTCACCTTTGCATTGCGGCAGATGCTCGCGTCCGGTGTGCTGGGCAGTCATCGCGGTCTACCGGTGACGGCGATCATCACGATGTCGGTGCACCAACTCGAGAAGGCGTCCGGCGTGGCGACCACCGCCACCGGCGGAATCGTGCCCGTCAAGGATGCAATGCGCATGGCGCAGAACGCCCACCCGGTACTCGCCCTATTCGACCACAACGGCCGCCCACTTCACCTCGGTCGCGCCCGGCGTCTTGCCTCGGTAGATCAGCGACTCGCCCTCATTGCAGCGTCTCGCGGGTGCACGCGCCCCGGTTGCGATGCTCCTGCCTCCCTCACAGCCGTGCACCACGTAACCGAGTGGAAGTACGGCGGCGCCACCGACATCACCAACGAGGATCTCGCCTGCGACAGCTGCCATGCCCTCGTTCACGACGGTCCCGGCGGCTGGAAAACCCGCGTCGCACCGCCCGATGCTGCGCATCCGGGCCGCGTCGAATGGATCGCGCCACCTCACATCGACCCGGACCGGCGCCCGCGGATCAACCACCGACACCACATGGATCATTTCGTCGCCGGCGCCCTTGCCAGGCACCGGTACCGGCGGGAACGGCCGAGCCGGAGAGATGCCTCCGGCACCACTCGGAGCGATGACAACGGCCCACACCCTTGACGCAGAGGCGCACCCGTTGAGAGTGCCGTCGTTTGAACTCGGTTGTCATCGGCTTGCCCGCGTTGATGTGCACGGACATCTGCTGCATCCACGCCGTAATCATGCGCATTACTTTGCAAAAACTATGCGACTTGCCGGCCTGTCGGTAGGCGGCATTTGGTGTAGGTCCACAATCGGGTCCGCCACTGTCGATAGCAACCGGTCAGCGCCGCCGCGGTGGCGGAACGGCGGGCGCGCGAGGGCTCGGCGCAGAGACTCTCGTATCGAAACGCGTACTTGCGAGCCGGCGTTCGGTGAGCCCGATCAGGTCGAGGACGTCGCGCGCGACGTACCCTGTGGTGCCGCGTTCGACGCTTTTTCGGAACAGGACTCCGGCGTCCGCAAGTTCGTCGAGCGCGGCTCGCGCTGCGGGGAACGACACCCCGAGGATGCGCTGCACGGTGCGCGCAGTCATGATCGGTGCCTCGGCGAGCACCGGAAGGATGCGTGCTGTCGCGGATCCTGCGCGGGGCTCCCCTCGAAGTCCTTGCTCCTCGCGGTTGCTGGCAAGGCGGCCAGCCCACTCGAGCGCCAGCTCGTCGATGTCTCGTGCCAGGCGTTGCGCGTGCTCCGATGCGATGACAGCAGACTCGATGAACGTCGAGAGCCAGTCGTTCACGCCAGCGACGGCGTCGGGGTCGACAGGGTTGCCGACGTACCGGTAGGCGCTCAACCCGCCGACGTAGCGGTCGCTGAGAGTCGACAGCACGAGACTGATCGGGAGCACCGCCTCCGGTGCCAGACCGCGCCGGGCAAGAACGGTGTGGATCAACGCGCGCCCGACCCTGCCGTTGCCGTCGGTGAACGGATGGATCGTTTCGAACTGGGCGTGCACGATCCCGGCTTGAATCAGCGGTCCGTGCAGGGATCCGTTGAGATAGTCGACAAGGTCGGTCATCAGCGGTCCGACATCCTCGGGCGAAGGGTGGACGAAATCGGCTTCGAGCGGATGCCAATTCGAGCCTCCGATCCAGTTCTGAACCTGCCGGAGGCCGTGATGCCGTTCGTCGGGCAGTAGCGCTGCGTGCAGCGCGACCACGTCATCCACGGTGACGGCGTCGGTGTCGACCAGACTGCTCGACGCGTGCCGGAGGACCGAGATGTTGTTGGCCACGAGGCGCGCCTGGTCGCTGAACCCGCGGATGTCCTCGTCCTGCGCCAATTCGGCCAGGGCGACCTGCTGAGGTGAGGGGGCGATCCCCTCGATCATCGAGCTGGCAATCGCCTCAGACCGCAGCAGAAATCGAGCGATCGACTGCAGTCCGCCCGAACCGGGACCTGTCCCGAGTTGTCGGATGTCACGCTCTGCGGACGCGGCGCGCGCAGCAAGGTCTGGAGGCACGATCAGTGGTCGGTCCGTCACCAGGTCGGGAAGGTAGCGGTCGTAGTGACCGCCGCGGCGATCGCGCGCAACCAGACCGGAGCCGGGATTCGACTCCCAATACGCGCGACACAGCTCGGCCACTGTGCAAATCCCTTCATCCAGCCCGATGCAATCAAAGTTTAGTATCTCAATCTTTAATACGCGACGGCCGCGTTGAAGGTTGCCGGCGTCACTCGCTCGATCAGTGACTCTGCAGGAGCAGCCACCGCCTGACCAGAGACTGCTTGTCAACGAATTCCTCCTGTGCGCGCGTGCACCCATCCGAAACGGGTAGTACTCCGAATCTCAGGACACAGACACCGATGGGGCAACATGGTGCCTGCAGGTTTCGTGCTTGCCAGACCAGGAGGACGCTTGAGCACCACGACGACACCGAGTCCACGCCGTTCGCGTTTGCGTTGGCTGATACCCGCGGTCCTGCTTCTGGTGTGGCTCGGGATCGCGGGCGGCGGCGGGCCCTTCGCCGGCAAACTCAGCGAGGTCGCCTCGACCGACGCGAGCTCCTTCCTCCCCGCGTCAGCAGAATCCACCCGTGCCGACGAGATCTACGCCGAGTTCAGGGACAGCGATGCCATCCCGGCGATCGTCGTCGCCGAGCGCGACGGCGGGATCACCCCGAACGACCTCGCATTCCTCGCCACCGAATCGGCGGGGCCACCGCCCATTCCTTCCGAGGACGGGCAAGCCGCGCAGATGATCGTGCCGATCGACAGCAACGTCGAGGTCAAGGACGCCGTCTCCGAACTGCGCACCGCACTCGAAGGGGCACCCGAGGGACTCACCGTACATGTCACCGGCCCTGCAGGTCAGGCCGCCGACCTGTCGGCCGCGTTCGCCGGAATCGACGGTCTGCTGTTGCTCGTCGCAGGCGGCGTGGTGCTGCTCATCCTGATAGTCGTCTACCGCAGCCCGATCCTGCCGTTCGTCGTCATCGTCTCCGCCGTGTTCGCGCTCGCGCTCGCCAGCCTGCTCGTCTACCTGCTCGCCGACGCCGGCACGATCGCGCTCAACGGGCAGAGCCAGGGCATCATGTTCATTCTCGTTTTCGGCGCGGCCACCGACTACGCGCTGCTGCTCGTCTCCCGCTTCCGGAGGAACTGCGTTTCCAGGAAGACAAGTACGCCGCGATGCGCGTCGCCTGGCGCGCATCGCTCGAACCCATCGCGGCCTCCGCGGGCACCGTCATCCTCGGCGTGCTGTGCCTCCTGCTGTCCGACCTGAACTCCAACCGCGGGCTCGGCCCCGTCGCCGCGATCGGTATCGCAGCGTCGTTCGTCGCGTCCATGACATTCCTGCCCGCCGCACTTGTCCTGCTCGGTCGGGTCGCGTTCTGGCCCACGAGGCCGAAGTACGAGCCCGGCTTCGACCATGAGGACCTCGAACAGACCCACCGCTTCTGGAGCCGGATCGCCGGTCGGGTGGGAGCGACGCCTCGCCCGATCTGGATCGTGTGCAGCCTCGTCCTCGTCGCGTTCGCCCTGTTGCTGCCGCAGTTCAAGGCCAGCGGTGTCGCCTCCTCCGATCTGTTCCTGCTCCAGACCGATTCGAAGTCCGGTCAGCAGGTCCTCGGCGAGCACTTCGATGCCGGTAGTGGCTCCCCCACGGTGATCATCGCGAACGAATCGTCGCTCGACGCCGTCACCGACGCGCCCGGATCGAAGGCGTCACCACCGTCGAACCGGTCACCCGGCCCGACGGCACCCCGACGATCGTCGACGGGCGGATCGCCGTGCAGGCCACTCTCTCCGATCCGGCCGACTCACTCGACGCCGAGCAGACCGTCGAACGTCTCCGCGACGCCGTGCACCCGGTGCCCGGTGCCGATGCGCTGGTCGGTGGACCCACCGCGGTCGATCTCGACACCAAGGACACCGCTACCCGCGACCGCACGTTGATCATTCCGGTGGTCGCGCTCGTGGTGCTGCTGGTGCTCATCGTGCTCCTGAGGGCGATCGTCGCACCGGTCCTGCTGATGCTCACCGTCATCGTGTCGTTCGCGGCCACGCTCGGTGTGTCTTCGCTGCTGTTCAACCATGTATTCGGCTTCCCGGGCGCGACCCGTGGTGCCACTGTTCGCATTCGTGTTCCTGGTTGCGCTCGGCGTCGACTACAACATCTTCCTCATGACACGAGTACGCGAGGAAACGAAGAAGGTGGGGACGCGCATCGGCACGCTGCGTGCGCTCACCGTCACCGGCGGGGTGATCACGTCGGCGGGAATCGTCCTCGCCGCAACGTTCTCGGCGTTGGCGGTGATACCGCTGCTGTTCCTGGCGCAGCTCGCGTTCATCGTGGCATTCGGCGTACTACTCGACGCGTTGCTGGTGCGGTCGCTGGTGGTCCCGGCACTGACGATCGACATCGGCCGAAAGATCTGGTGGCCGAGCGCGCTCTCCCGCAACGAGCCCGACACCCGGACCGACACCGACACGCTCGCGAAAACCTGACCCGTCCTGTTCGCGAGGCGGGCCCGACAGCGCTACGGTCAGGAGCATGTCTGCGGATCTCACCGCGAGGCCGGATCCACCGTCTCCGGTGACGGGCCCGTCTCCCACAGCACCTGCGCGCCGCACAGCACCCTCACATTTCGGGGGTCGTGTGACCGCCGTCCCGCACATCGCGGGGGTTCTGCTCGCTGTGTACGCGGTAATGGTGACGCTCTGGTCACTGTCCCCGACCCTGCGCTATTGGATTCACACGCCACGCAATTACGTCGACGAGTACTACTTCGATGCCCCCGACACGAGTCTGTCGTTCGCGCTCGTCGTCGCGGTGCTCGCCGCCGCGATCGCCGGCCGCAAGCGCATCGCCTGGTGGATCCTCACCATCTATCTCGGCGGGTTCGCGATCACGAACCTGATGCTCGCGGTCATGGATCGCGATCTGGGTCATTTCGTGGCACTGATCGTGCACCTCGTGGCCATCGGTGTGCTCCTGCTCGCATTCGGTGAGTTCACCACGCGTGTGCGGCCGGGGTCGATTCCGCTGTCGCTGGCGGTGCTCGTGGGCGGTCTTGTCGCAGCCACCCTGCTCGGATGGGGTCTCGTCGAACTGTTCCCCGGATCGTTGCCGCCGTCCGACCGCTTGTTGTGGGCAGTCAATCGCGTCACCGCCCTGACTTTCATCGACAACGACCAGTTCCCCGGCCACACTCATTGGCTCGTCAGCACCGCCCTCGGATTGCTGGGCGCGCTCGCCCTGCTCGCCGCCCTGCTCGTGCTGTTCCGTTCACAGCGCTCGTCGAATGCCCTCACCGGCAACGACGAATCAGCCATTCGGGGACTCCTCGAGCGACACGGCGACGACTCTCTCGGATACTTCGCGACCCGACGCGACAAGGCGGTCGTGTTCGCACCGAGCGGCAAGGCCGCGGTGACCTATCGTGTCGAGATCGGCGTGTGCCTGGCCTCCGGCGACCCGATCGGCGACCGCGAAGCGTGGCCACACGCGATCGACGAATGGCTCGAACTCACTCGCGCGTACGGATGGACACCGTCCGTAATGGGTGCGAGCGAGGACGGCGCGCAGGCGTATCACCGCGCGGGGCTGTCGGTACTTCAGCTCGGCGACGAAGCCGTCCTGCACACCCAGAACTTCTCGCTCGCCGGACACGATATGAAGCCCGTTCGGCAGGCAGTCAACAGGGCGCGTAAACATGGTGTCTCCGTGCGGATTCGACGACACTACGATGTCGGTACCGTCGAGATGGCCAACGTCATCCGTCTCGCCGACGCCTGGCGCGACACCGACAACGAACGCGGCTTCTCGATGGCACTCGGACGACTGGGTGATCCGCTCGACGCGAACTGCCTGCTCGTCGAGGCTGTCGTCGACGGGTTGCCTGTCGCGATGCTGTCGCTCGCACCGTGGGGTGAGAACGGTGTCTCGCTCGACCTCATGCGTCGCGATCCGCAGGCACCCAACGGTGTCATCGAATTCATGGTGACCGAACTTGCCACACATGCACCACTTTTCGGTATCACACGGATCTCCCTGAACTTCGCAGTGTTCCGCTCGGCGTTCGAAGAAGGCGCGCGCATCGGAGCCGGTCCGATCATGCGGTTGTGGCGATCGATCCTACTGTTCTTCTCCCGATGGTGGCAGCTCGAGGCGCTCTACCGATCCAACGTCAAGTACCACCCGGAGTGGATTCCGCGTTTCCTCTGCTTCCGCGACAACCGCGAGATCCCGCGCGTCGCATTGGCCTCCGCGGTAGCTGAAGGATTTCTCACCGTCCCGAGCTTCGGGCGCCGAAACATCCGGAAGCACACCGGGACCCACTCCCAGGTCCCGGAAGAACTCATCGAATCCGGAGCAGTGCACGAGGACGGCAGCGCGTCGCAGATCGATTCTGCCGCATCTCGTCCGGCGAACTCACCTGTCCTGCATCGACGCCCCGAACAGGACCGCCTGCGGATGAACACGCTGGAGCGGATCATCGAGTACGGCGTCGACCCGTATCCGAGTGCCGACCCGCCGTCACACACCAATGCCGAAGCACGAACAGCGAACCGAGGGACCTCGGCGCAGGTCGCTGGCCGCATCCTGCGGATCCGCGATTTCGGCGGAGTGCTTTTCGCGGTGATACGCGACTGGTCCGGCGATCTCCAGGTTCTCGTCGACCGCGAACGTGTTGCCGGGCGCCGCTTCCTGTTCGACCTCGGCGACCTCGTGGAGGTCTCCGGCGAAATGGGGCGTAGCCGTACCGGCGAGATCTCGCTGCTGGCCGACTCCTGGCGGATCAATGGCAAATGCTTGCATCCGCTGCCGGACAAGTGGCGCGGGCTGGTCGACCCGGAGGCCAAGGTACGTCGACGGTATGTGGATCTGGCGATCGATCTCGATGCCCGTCGCCTGATCGCGGCGCGCAGCGCGGTGGTCCGGTCGTTGCGCGACCAGTTGCAGACCCGCGGCTATCTCGAAGTAGAGACGCCGATCCTGCAGTCCGTACACGGCGGGGCCAATGCCGCGCCCTTCACGACCCACATCAATGCGTACGACACAGACCTGTACCTGCGTATCGCACCCGAGCTGTATCTCAAGCGCCTGTGCGTGGCCGGGATGGAGAAGGTGTTCGAGATCGGGCGCGTATTCCGCAACGAGGGTGCCGATTTCAAGCACAACCCGGAGTTCACGATTCTCGAGGCGTACGAGGCCCACAGCGATTACGAGAAGATGCTCACGCTCGCGCGCACGCTGATCCAGCAGGCGGCCGTTGCCGCGCACGGCCGCGAGATCATAGTGCGACCGGGGAGCGACGGAACACCGGTGGAAATCGATATTTCGGGCGAGTGGCCGGTGAAGACGTTCCACGACGCGCTGTCCGAGGCTCTCGGCACGTTCGTCGACGCCGAGACTCCGGTCGAGGTACTGCGCCGGATGTGCGACGAACGCTCGATCGCCTACGACCCGGCCTGGGAGGCGGGCGCCACGGCACAGGAACTCTACGAGCATCTCGTCGAATCCCGCACCGAGTTTCCCACGTTCTACACCGATTTCCCCACGTCCGTCTCACCACTGACCAGGCCTCATCCGCGGAAACGAGGTGTCGCGGCGAAGTGGGACCTGGTCGCGTGGGGTATCGAACTCGGCACCGCCTACAGCGAATTGACCGATCCGATCGATCAACGGGCGCGACTCACCGAACAGTCGCTCCTTGCAGCAGGCGGCGACGAGGAAGCGATGGAACTCGACGACGACTTCCTGCGCGCACTCGAGCACGCGATGCCCCCGACGGGTGGCCTCGGCATGGGTGTCGATCGGATCGTGATGCTGATCCTCGGTGGCAGCATTCGTGAATCACTGGCATTCCCGTTCGTAAAACCTCACTAATAGGACATACAGAACATTTGATGCGCGATTACCCTCAGGTCGCGCATATCACATCGCTCTTTACCCGAACATTGGGATGGGATATGTACAAGATCACCCGGGAGGAGTAGAACGTATTCCAGCGCGCTCTGCGCGGGAATCGTCATCATCCTTTCGAAGGGGCAATCCGAGCGTGAGAATCCGCCGTAACCGTGTCCTTCAGCTCGGCAACTGGCGGCTGAAATACAAACTCGGTGTCGTCCTGGCCGTTCCGTTGCTCGCCGCAGTGGTCCTCGGCGCTCTCCGCATCACCACCCAGCTCGAAGAAGCAAACAGGTACGACACCCTGGCCCACCAGATCGCCGTCGCACCGGCCCTGCTCGAGTACTCCACCGCCCTGGTCAGCATGGCGACTGTGACCAGCCTCGGCATCGCACCCTCGTTGGCCACATCGGACGATGTCACCTCGACAATGCAGAACGTGATCGAGACCGCCGACGCGAACGACCTCGAGCCTGCCATCGCAGAAGAACTCGACGCGCTCCTCGCCGACGGCGCGATCCTCAACCAAACAGTGATGAACCCCGGCGTCAGCACGGCGGAACGTGGTCGGCTCACGATCGACTTCCTTGTGCGATGCAAGGACATCTTTCGCGACATCTTCGACCTTCTCGAAGACAACGAAGCACTCGTCGACGCCAACAATCTGCTCACCGTGTGGGACGCGCAGCTCAATCTGCAGGACGAGCTGGAAACACTGAGATTGTTTGCCACCGACGCCGAGGTCGGACAGATGATTGCCGAGAACGCGATCAACCGGGAAGCATCGACACTGGGGCTTCTCCTCGGGTCACGACTGGACACCGGTCAGATCGAAGGAATGCTCGCCGACGTCGAGTCGCGTCGGTCACTGATCCAGAACTACTCGCCGACCGCCGCATTCGGAGAACAACTTCGCGGTGCGATGGTGTCGGCCTCGCAGCCGTATGCCGATGCCATCGTCTACGCCGGCCAGCAGATCACGTCGACACTCGACCGCCTTACCGCCGATGCGCAGTCCGCAGCCATTCGCGACTCGATCCTGGTCGGTGCGATGCTCGTCCTCGCGCTCGTCATCGCGCTTCTCGTGGCGCGGTCGCTGGGCGTCCCACTCCGCCGCCTCCGCAACGACACCCTCACGGCGTCGGAGACCGATCTGCCCGCCGCGATCGCCGCGGTGAAGGACGGCGCCGACGTGAACCATGTTCAGCTCGCTCCGATCGGCGTCGACACCGACGAGGAAATCGGCGAAGTGGCGCGAGCCGTGGATTCGATGAAGGGCCAATCGCTTCGGCTCGCCGGCGAACAGGCGCACCTGCGGCAGCAAGTGAATGTCATGTTCGAGACACTTGCGCGACGAAACAAGACCCTGGTCGAGCAACAGCTCTCACTCATCGACTCGCTCGAATACCAGGAGAAGGACCCCGCCCGCCTGCAAAGCCTGTTCTCCCTCGACCACCTCGCCACACGAATGCGTCGCACAGGCGAGTCGTTGCTCGTGCTGGCGGGCACCCGCCCCCGAACTCGCAACGCCCCGGCACCGCTCACGGACGTATTGCGCGGTGCGGTCTCCCAGGTCGAGAACTACCAGCGGGTCCACATCGGGCGCACCCCGCACGGATATCTCCTCGGGAATGCCATCGAAGACGTCGTGCACCTGATCGCCGAACTCGTCGACAATGCCCTGCGGGCATCACCTCCGAACAGCCCTGTGCGGCTCGAGTTCTCGAATGCGGAGGGCGGCGGACTCCTCCTCGAGATCGCCGACGTCGGAATCGGTATCCCACGCGATGCGCTCGACCAGATCAACACCCGTCTCTCCGACGGCGACGAGGCCGATGTCAACGCACCCCGACAGATGGGACTGTTCGTGGTGGGGCGGCTCGCCGCTCGTAACGGTATGAGCGTCCGGCTCCGCCCCACGTTCGATTCGGATACCAATGCCGGTGTGACGGCGGCGATCTATTTCCCATCACACTTGCTCGCCGAGATCCAGGCACCGACGACCACGGCGATCACAGAACGCCCGAGGCGACTGTCCCGAGAGGACGACCAGGTGCAGTACACACAAGGTGGCCGCTGAAGACCCACTGTTTCACGTGAAACGGGGGCGTTCCCCCGTGCGTGGGCTCACCTGGCATGGTGGACACCGTGCAGCTTCTCCTGATCCGCCATGCCCAGCCGGAGTACGCCCGTGTGAACCTGGGGCGCGCTGATCCGTCCCTCACCGAACAGGGCCTGGTTCAGGCCGGACGGCTGCGGGAAGCACTGGCGCCCTACCGAATCTCGCGGTTGTTCTCGAGTCCGCAACTCCGCGCACTCCAGACAGCACAGCCGCTCGCCGACCAGCAGGAGCTGCCGGTCGAGCAGATCAAGGGCCTCGCAGAGTACGACTACGACCTCGATCACTACATTCCGTTCGAAACCGCACAAGAACTCGGATCCGATGCCTACAAGCGCATCCTCGCAGGCCACCTGCCCGATTTCGTCGATGCGGAACTTTTCCGCACCCGCGTGCTGACCTCCGTCGACCAGGTCGTGTCCTCGTGCCCACACGAGGACACCGCAGTGATCTTCGCGCACGGCGGTGTCATCAACATCGTGCTGCAGGACCTCCTCGGGCTCGAACTACCGCTGGCATTCCCGATCGAGTACGCATCGATCACGCGCATTCTCGTCTCCCGCACCGGCAGACGTCGGGTCGCATCGATCAACGAGACAGGGCACGTGCGCGACACATTGCGTGTGTGAATCCTGGCGCGGCAGCGAGCGTGGGCACCTACGCTGAGGATCATGCGAACCCTCACTCGAATGGTTTCGATCGTTGCCCTCACCGGTGCAGCGGCACTCGGCGCCGCAGGCACCGCCGCTGCGGAGGAATGGCCCTCCGACAACGGCGCGGTCAGCGTAGTCGAGAATCCCGCATTCCTCGTTCCGGCCGACGGCGAATTCTGGAATCCGCTGGTCGCCGAGAACAGGCTCACCTCGCCGTACGGCCTCTCGACACGCATCGCGTGCACGCAGTTCCACGGCGTGCTCCTCGAGTGCTGGCAGGCCGACGGGAACGGGAATCCGCACAAGCTCACCGAACTCCCGTTCAACTTCCCGGCGGTCACCGGTTCCTCGCAGCCGGGTGGCGGTCCGTCGCACTTCGTGTATCTCGGCTGATATCGGAAAGCGGCGTCGTCCGCTGCCGCACCCGGCGCACCCATCCGATTCATGATCGGTGCCGAAGTCCTCCCCGACATGGTGGAAGGAAGACGGCATGACGACGAATGAGGAACGTGCGCACGAGGGGTCCGATGAATCAGGTGATCGTCGCCCGCGTGCGCGGCCCCGCCTCCTGGCGCGTGTGCTCTCCGGAGTGCTGGCAGCTGCGGTCACGCTCGGTGTCGGCGAACTTGTGGCGGTGCCGTTCGGATCGTCGGCGTCTCCGTTCTTCGCGGTAGGATCCACGACTGTCGATCGAAGCCCCTCGTGGGCACGAGAGATCGCGATCACCGCCTTCGGCACCAACGACAAGGCGGCGCTGTTCATCGGGATGAGCATCCTGATCGCGATACTCGCCGCGCTTGCCGGAGTCGTCGAACGGCCGCGGCGCCCCTACGGCAGTCTCGTACTCGTGACCCTCGGCATCGTCGGGATGTACGCGGCCACGACCCGTCCCGGGGCGACCGTCGTCGATGCAGTCCCGACGCTCACGGGTGTCGCCGCCGGCGTCCTGGCCCTGACGCTCCTCACACGTCGCGCCGACGAGATCGACGATGCAGCTCACACCGGCGCAGGAGTGCCCCGCCGACATTTCCTTGTACTGGCAGGTGCCGCTGCGACCGTCGCAGTAGCCGCGGGCGTGGCAGGTCGCAACCTGGCAGGCACGATCGCGGGAGCCATCAGCAACCGCATGGCATTCGTCGCCCCGCTCGTCTCGGCGAGGAACCGGGCTCCGGCCGTCCCGCCGGGCACCGACATCGCGGTCCCCGGGGCGACGCCGTTCGTCACCGGCAACAACGCCTTCTACCGCATCGACACCGCACTGCAGGTTCCGATGCTCAGCACCGACGACTGGACTCTGCGGATACACGGCATGGTCGACCGAGAGATCATGTTGAGCTGGAGCGATCTGTTGGCCCGCACACCGATCGAACGGACCATCACTTTGACCTGCGTGTCCAACGAGATCGGCGGCGCTCTCGCCGGCACTGCCACCTGGGTCGCTATCCGATCAAGACCTGCTCGACGAGGCCGGCATCTCGCCCGACGCCGACATGCTGTTGTCGACCAGTGCCGACGGCTTCACCGTGGGAACGCCGATCGCAATCCTGCGGGACGGCCGGGACGCACTGCTCGCGGTGGCGATGAACGGTGAGCCGCTGCCGTTCGAGCACGGCTATCCGGCCCGACAGGTGGTGCCCGGCCTGTACGGATTCGTCTCGGCCACCAAATGGGTGGTGGACTGGGAAGTAACCCGGTTCGACCGGGCGCAGGCGTACTGGACGCGTCGCGGTTGGGCCGAACAGGCACCCATCAAGACAGCATCCCGGATCGATGCCCCGGCATCGTTCGCGCGGGTCTCCGCCGGCGAGGTGCTGGTCGCAGGCACCGCATGGGCACAGCACCGCGGTATCGCACGGGTCGAGGTACGAGCCGACGACGGACCATGGGACGACGCAACCCTCTCCGAGGAGTACTCCATCGACACCTGGCGACAGTGGTACTGGAGGTGGCAGGCGTCCCCCGGCACGCACAGACTTCAGGTACGGGCCACCGATCGGGACGGCGAGGTCCAGACCGAAATGCGTGTCGAGCCGATCCCTGATGGCGCCAGTGGATGGCACACCCGCTCGATCACTGTGGTGTGAGCAGGGAAGCCGGACACACCCGGTTCTGTCGTGTTGGATGGAAGGTATGCCCACTCGGTACGCGCAGATCCGCAGATGGCGAGCCGGTACGGCTATCCGCGCCCGCCTCCACGATCTCACCGGAACACTGGTCGTGGTCACCGGCGGCGCGAGCGGAATCGGCCGCGCCGCAGCCCGCGCCTTCGCAGCCCAAGGCGCGATCGTCGTGGTCGCCGACAAAGATCTCGACGGCGCGCTCGACACAGTGAACCTCATCGACAATCCTGACTCGGCCGGTGGCTCGACCGCCGTCTTCGGTGGCGGTGCGCACGCTACGAACTCGATGTTGCGGATGAGAAGCAGGTACTCGAGTTCGCGGCAACCGTCCGGTCACGACACGGAATTCCCGACGTGCTCGTCAACAACGCAGGGTTCGGTGTGATCGGTGCGTTCGTCGAGACGCCGCAGTCGCTCTTCGAGGACGTCATGAACACCAACTTCTGGGGCGCGGTGTACGGGTGCCGCGCGTTCACCACGCAGATGATCGAACGCGGCACCGGCGGACACATCGTGAATGTGGCGTCGGCAGCAGCATTCATGACGCAACGGAACCTCACTGCCTATTCGACGAGCAAAGCGGCGGTGTTCATGCTGTCGGAGTGTCTACGCGCCGAGCTGATCGAACACGGCATCGGTGTGACCGTGGTGTGCCCGGACCTGGTGAACACGAACCTGACCCGGAACACCGAATACGTCGCTCCCAGCAGGGAGAAGCGCGTCGCTCGCCGCGAGCGCGCGCAGTCGATCTACCGCAGACTGCACGTCGAACCAGAGCGTGTGGCCGATGCGATCGTCTCCGCGGTGCGCCACAATCGGCCCATCGTCACCGTCGCTCCGGGCGCGAAGGCCCGGAAGTGGCTGAGCCGCTTGGTCCCCGAGTAGTGCGAGTGGGATCGCGTTTCGATCTCGATTGAACGGCGGCAGTGCTCGCGTCACACCTTCGACGCAAGCCAGTTGTTGAGCCAGATCGTTGCCGTCGTGCCGCGGTCGTCGACCGCGTAGTTCGAGTAGTCCTGGTGGATCTGCGACCCGTAGAACTCGCGGATCTGCGTCTCCCGTTCGACGTTCGCCTCGGGGCTGATCTGCAACTGCAGTGTCGGTACTCCACCGGCGGCCATGATGTCGTTGTAGAGGATGGTGGCCTCGTCGCGGTAGTGCTCGACCGCATCGGGACCCGTCCCCGCGGTGATCGCGAGGAACCCCGCGAGGCGCGTCACGTAGTCCTCTCGGGGCGTCGAGCAGTACAGGTCTCCGACGGCGCAGATGGTGCGGACGTTGGGGCTCACGAATCCGAATCCGCCGACGCGGGATCCGCCGGCACCGTTGCCGGGCACCGGAGGTCCGATGAGCGCATCGGCTTCGGAGCGACGCGGATCGGAGATCAGCCGACTGCAGCAAGTCGGTGCGGCGGGACCACGCCGAGTCCGGTTCCGATCTCGGCGGCGAGATCACCCGCGGCGTCGGCACCCTGGCTGTAACCGACGAGCGCGAACTCGGTGCCGGGGCAATGCGCTGCGGTCCCTGCGATCAGGTTGCGTGCATTGTCGACCGCCCGGTTGCGGGAGGCGCCGTAGACGTCGCTTCCCATGGGAAAGCGGTGGCGGGGTACTGCACGTAGTCGACCCGGGCACCTGCCGGTAATCCGGACGTGACCTGGGCCAGCATGCCGTTACCGCGCTCCGGATCCGGGGTGCTCGACGTTTCCCACGTTCCGGGTACCGCGATCACATTCAACGTCGGGCAACCACCCGGATCTGCCTGCGCGGCAGGAGCTGCCACGACAGCACCTGCGACGACTGCTGCCGCCGCCAACAACGCCGATCCCCTACCGAACCCCATCGGAATCCCCCGCCCATCGTTCGTCACATCACGCCGCGCCCAAGTCTCCATAACGAATATGACACATCCGTGAACGCGGCGTGATATCAGTCGATATTTTCGCGGGGCAAGTGACGCTATCCGCGCACGACGGTGACGGCGCCGCCCCCGATGTTGGTGACGAACACATTGCTGGTGCCGTGGTCGAGGGAGGTGACCGGATCGGGTTTCTCGACGACCCGCGAGACCGGCCCTCCCGCTCGATCCACCACGGTCACTGCCGGACCGAACAAGTTGGTGACGTAGACGTTGCCGGTGATCGGGTCGGTGACGACCATGCCGGGCGGAGCCGGAATCTCGTCCGGCAGCGGACCCGTCGCGTGATCCCAATCGACCACGTCGACCGAGCCCGTTCCGATGTTGGTGACGAACACCCCGTCGCTACCGGCGTCGAGCGTCAACTGTGGCAGCGCATCAGGTGTGTTCGCGGCGGGCTGTCGGCCCGAAGCAGCCTGGGGTCGTGGGGCAGCCGAGTTGCGATCGACCGTCACTGCGCCCGTTCCGAGGTTCGTGACCGCGATATTGCCGAGGCACCATCGACACGCATCTCGAGCGGAGCATCCGCCACGTAGTTGCGGCCCGGTTCGCGTCCCTCCGGGTGAGTGACATGCACAGCGCCCGGCCCGACGTTGGTGATGCAGGAATTGCCGCTGCCGCCGTCGACACCCAGCAGTTGCAGACCGTCGAAGCCGAAAATCGGTGCCACCGGGGCGGCCCCGTCCACCGAGACCGTGCCCCCACCGTTACGGACGCACTCGCTCAGGGGGTCGGCCGCCGCCGTCGGTGCCGCCAGCACGGCCATCGCGGTAGCGCCGGCGCGACCGCGACCACCGTCAGTGCCCGTGTCGTGACACTCCGTGATGCACTCATGCGCAGAACGATAACTGCTCAGGCACCGGGGCGACGCCGGAACACACCGGGCCGCCCACCGGCGTCCGGTGGGCGGCCCAGTACGGGTACGTCAGCGCTGTTCTACATCAACGCTGGTTCTGCATCAGCGCTGCGGCACGGTCCGCGTGGTGATCGGGACGGGAAGCGCCGTTGCTCCCTCGAGGTACTGATCGACCGCGGCCGCGCACGAGCGGCCTTCCGCGATGGCCCACACGATCAGAGACTGACCGCGACCCATGTCGCCGGCAACGAATACACCGTCGACGTTGGTGTTCCACTCCGACGAGCGGGCGACGTTGCCGCGCTGGTCGAAGTCCACACCCAGATCGGTGAGCAGTCCGGGCTTCTCGGCACCGGTGAAGCCCATCGCGAGCAGCACGAGGTCCGCCTCGAGCTCGAAGTCGCTACCCTCGACCTTCTCGAACTTGCCGTCCACCATCTGCACTTCGTGTGCCTTCAGCGCGGTGACCTTGCCGTCCTTGCCGACGAACTGCTCGGTGTTGACCGAGAAGACTCGCTCGCCGCCTTCCTCGTGCGCGGACGACACCCGGTACATGAGCGGGTAGGTCGGCCACGGGGTCGAGTCGGCGCGCTGCTCCGGCGGGCGCGGCATGATCTCGAACTGGTGAATACTTTCGGCGCCCTGCCGGTGCGACGTTCCCAGGCAGTCGGCACCGGTGTCGCCGCCACCGATGATGACGACCTTCTTTCCCGTCGCCGTGATCGTGGGTGCAGGCAGATCGCCGAGCTGGACGCGGTTGGCGATGGGCAGGAACTCCATCGCCTGGTGGATACCGTCGAGTTCGCGTCCCGGGATGGGCAGGTCGCGTGCAACAGTGGCACCGCCGGCGAGGACGACCGCGTCGAACTGCTCACGCAGCTGGTCGGCGGTGATGTCGACGCCCACGTTCACGCCGGTGCGGAAGACGGTGCCTTCGGCCTCCATCTGCGCGAGACGCCGGTCGATGAAGCGCTTCTCCATCTTGAATTCGGGGATGCCGTAGCGGAGCAGACCGCCGATGCGGTCGGCACGCTCGAACACCGTGACGTTGTGACCGGCACGGGTGAGCTGCTGAGCTGCAGCAAGTCCGGCCGGGCCCGAGCCCACGACCGCGACTTTGCGTCCGGTGAGCTTCGACGGCGGGATCGGGGTGACCTTGCCCTCGTCGAACGCCTTCTCGACGAGCTCGACCTCGACCTGCTTGATGGTGACGGGGTCCTGGTTGATGCCCAGCACGCACGACGCCTCACACGGAGCGGGGCACAACCGGCCCGTGAACTCCGGGAAGTTGTTCGTGGCGTGGAGCCGTTCGATGCCGTCGTCCCACTTGCCCTTGTAGGCAAGATCGTTCCACTCGGGAATCAAGTTCCGAGGGGGCAACCGTTGTGGCAGAAGGGAATACCGCAGTCCATGCAGCGGCTCGCCTGGACCTGGAGGGTCTCGAGCGGGAACGGCTCGTAGACCTCCTTCCAATCGAGCAGTCGCAGCGGAACCGGACGACGTACCGGTGTCTCGCGAGAACCGTGCTTCAGGAAGCCGTTCGGATCAGCCACGAGCCGCCTCCATGATCGCTTCGTCCACGTTCCCACCACGAATGGTGCGTCCTTGATAGCCATGAGAACCTTCTTGTAATCGCGAGGCATCACCTTCGCGAAGTGCCCGACCTGCTGTGACCAGTCGGCCAGGATGCGGGCTGCGACCTCGGAGCCCGTTTCGTCACGATGTCGTTCGACGGCACCCTTGAGCCAGACGAAGTCCTCGCCTTCGAGGTCTTCGAGATCGACCAGCTCGGTGTTCAGGTTGTCTTCGAATTCCTTGTCCGGGTTGTACACGAACGCGACACCACCCGACATTCCTGCGCCGAAGTTGCGTCCGGTCCTGCCCAGGATCACGACTTTGCCACCGGTCATGTACTCGCAGCCGTGGTCGCCGACGCCTTCGACGACGGCCGTGGCTCCGGAGTTACGCACAGCGAAGCGTTCACCGGCGACACCGCGGATGAGTGCTTCACCACCGGTCGCGCCGAACAGGATCACGTTGCCGGCAATGATGTTGTCCTCGGCGACGAATCCGGCCGCCACCTTCTCCGGCGGGCGCACCACGATACGGCCACCCGACAGGCCCTTGCCTACGAAGTCGTTGGCATCGCCGAGTAGTTTCAGCGTGATGCCCTGAGGGACGTACGCGCCGAAGCTGTTACCCGCCGAGCCGGTCAGGGTGATGTCGATCGTGTTGTCCGGCAGACCCTCCGCGCCGTAACGCTTGGTGAGCTCGTGTCCGAGCATCGTGCCCACCGTGCGGTTGACGTTGGTGATGGTCGTGGCAATCGATACCGGGGTACCCGACTCCAGAGCGGCCTGCGCCTTGACGATCAGCTCGTTGTCGAGCGCCTTGTCGAGCGCGTGGTACTGCTCCTTGGTGCAATGCATGTCCTGCTCGGTGAAGATCGGCGATGTCACCTTCTCGAGCAGCGGCGACAGATCGAGCTTCGATGCGCGATAGTGGTCGACGGCCTTCACGGTGTCGAGGAAGTCGACCTGACCGATGGCCTCGGCGAGGCTGCGGAATCCGAGCTCGGCAAGATACTCGCGCACCTCCTCGGCGATGTACAGCATGAAGTTCTCGACGAACTCCGGCTTACCCGTGAACCGCTTGCGCAGCACCGGGTTCTGCGTCGCCACACCCACCGGGCATGTGTCGAGATGGCACACGCGCATCATGATGCAGCCCGAGACGACGAGCGGTGCGGTCGCGAACCCGAACTCTTCGCCACCGAGCAGCGCCGCGACCATCACGTCGCGACCCGTCTTCATCTGGCCGTCGACCTGCACGACGATGCGGTCGCGCAGACCGTTGAGCATGAGGGTCTGCTGAGTCTCGGCGAGGCCGATCTCCCACGGTGCACCGGCGTGCTTGAGCGACGTCAGCGGCGAGGCACCCGTGCCACCGTCGTGGCCCGAGATGAGCACGACGTCGGCGTGCGCCTTCGAGACACCGGCTGCGACCGTGCCCACACCGAGCTCGGAGACGAGCTTGACGTGGATGCGAGCCTGCGGGTTCGCGTTCTTCAGGTCGTGGATCAGCTGCGCGAGATCTTCGATGGAGTAGATGTCGTGGTGCGGCGGAGGTGAGATGAGGCCGACGCCCGGCGTCGAGCCACGCACCTCGGCGACCCACGGATACACCTTGTGCGGCGGCAGCTGGCCACCCTCACCGGGCTTGGCACCCTGCGCCATCTTGATCTGGATGTCGGTGCAGTTCGTCAGATAGTGCGACGACACACCGAAACGTCCGGACGCGACCTGCTTGATCGCCGAGCGACGGAAGTCGCCGTTCTCGTCGGGAGTGAAGCGCGACGGATGCTCGCCGCCCTCACCGGAGTTGGAGCGTCCACCGAGCCGGTTCATGGCGATCGCGAGGGTTTCGTGTGCCTCGGCCGAGATCGAGCCGTAACTCATCGCGCCCGTGGAGAACCGCTTCACGATCTCGGCGGCCGGCTCGACCTCTTCGATCGGAATCGACGGACGCAGCCCCGTCTTGAACTCGAAGAGTCCACGCAGCGACGCGAGCTGCTCCGACTGATCGTCGACCAGTTTCGTGTACTCCTTGAAGATCTTGTACTGGCCTGTGCGAGTGGCGTGCTGGAGCTTGAACACCGTGTCCGGATTGAACAGGTGGTACTCGCCTTCACGGCGCCACTGGTACTCGCCGCCCACCTCGAGCTCTCGGTGCGCATGCTCGGACGGGCGATCGAGGAACGCCATCCGGTGCCGCGCAGCGACATCCGCCGCGATCTCCTCGAGGCCGACGCCGCCGAGCTGACTCTGCAGTCCGGTGAAGTACTCGTCGACGAGCTCCTGCGACAGGCCGATGACCTGGAACAGCTGCGCGCCGGTGTAGGACGCGAGTGTGGAGATGCCCATCTTGGACATCACCTTGAGCACGCCCTTCGACGCGCCCTTGATGTAGTTGGCGATGGCCTTGTCGAGGGTGATGCCCTCGGGCAGGTCGCCGTTCTGCAACAGCTCGTCGATGCTCTCGAACGCCATGTAGGGATTCACCACGGCCGCACCGAAACCGCACAGGGCGGCAATGTGGTGCACCTCGCGAGCGTCACCGGCCTCGACGAGCAGGCCCACCTGGGTGCGGGTCTTCTCGCGCACGAGGTGGTGGTGCACGGCTGAGGTCAACAGCAGCGACGGGATGGGCGCAAGCTTCGCGTCGGACTCGCGGTCGGACAGCACGATCAGGCGGGCGCCCTTGTCGATCGCCTGCGACACCTGTTCGCGGATGCTCTCGAGCGCGGTGTGCAGACCCCGCGCACCTTCCGCGACCGGGTAGAGACCGCGCACGATGACGCTGTTGAATCCCGGGTACTGCTTCTTGTCGTTGACGTGGATGAGTTTCTGCAGGTCGTCGTTGTCGATGACCGGCGCCGACAGCAGGATCTGGCGGCACGACTCCGCGGTCGGCCGCAGCACGTCGCCCTCGGGGCCGAGCATGCCACCGAGGCTCGTGACGATCTCCTCGCGGATGGCGTCGAGCGGCGGGTTGGTGACCTGGGCGAAGAGCTGCGAGAAGAAGTCGAACAACATCCTCGGACGCGACGAGAGCACTGCGATGGGAGTGTCGGTCCCCATCGAGCCGAGCGCCTCACCACCGGTCGCTGCCATCGGCTTGATCAGCAGATCCACTTCTTCGCGTGTGTATCCGAACACCTGCTGGCGCAGCACGACGCGCTCGTGCGACATGTACGTGTAGCGGGACGGCGGGAGGTCCTCGAGACGAGACACACCCTTCTCGACCCATTCCTCGTACGGATGCTCGGCAGCGAGCTCCGACTTGATCTCCTCGTCCTCGACGATCCGCCCCTTTGCGGTGTCGACGAGGAACATACGACCCGGCTGGAGGCGTCGCTTGCTGATGATCTTCTCGGCCGGGATGTCGAGCACGCCGACCTCGGAGGCCATGACGACTAGACCGTCGTCGGTGACCCACGCGCGCGACGGGCGCAGGCCGTTGCGGTCGAGTACGGCACCGATGACCGTGCCATCGGTGAAGCACACCGATGCCGGTCCGTCCCACGGCTCCATGAGTGCCGAGTGGTACTCGTAGAACGCACGACGGGCGGGATCCATCGCCTCGTTCCGCTCCCACGCCTCGGGGATCATCATGAGCACCGCGTGCGGCAGGCTGCGGCCACCGAGGTGCAGTAGCTCGAGCACCTCGTCGAAACGAGCGGTATCGGATGCGTCCGGGGTGACGACAGGGAAGATCTTCTCGAGCTTGCCGCGACCACCGAAGACGTCGGTGTCGATGAGTGCCTCGCGGGCACGCATCCAGTTCGAGTTCCCGATGACGGTGTTGATCTCACCGTTGTGCGCGACACGGCGGAACGGGTGCGCGAGCGGCCACGACGGGAACGTGTTGGTGGAGAAGCGCGAGTGCACGAGGCCCAGCGCCGACTCGACGCGCTCGTCCTGCAGATCGCAGAAGAAGCCCTTGAGCTGCGGCGTCGTGAGCATGCCCTTGTAGACGAACGTCGACGCCGACAGGCTCGGGAAGTACACGGTCTCGCTGCCGGGGCCGTCCTGGCCGGAGCCGCTGTTGCCGAGTTCGTGCTCGGTGCGCTTGCGCACCACGTACGCACGTCGCTCGAGGTCCAGGCCGGTGAGGGCCCGCGCGCCCGACGCGATGAAGATCTGGCGGAACGTCGGCATGGCGTCCTTGGCCATCGAGCCGAGATCGGAGGTGTCGATCGGCACCTCGCGCCAGCCGAGGACCTCGAGGCCCTCTTCTTCGACGATCCGATCCACCGCTTCCTGCGCCGCGTCGGCTGCATCCGTGCCCTGGGGCAGGAACGCCATGCCGGTGGCGTAGGCGCCGGCGGCGGGCAGGTCGAAGTCCACGACCGCGCGGAAGTACGCGTCGGGGACCTGGATGAGAATTCCGGCGCCGTCGCCGGTGTTCTGTTCTGCGCCCGCAGCACCGCGGTGTTCGAGATTGACCAGCGCGGTGATCGCCTTCTCGACGATGTCGCGGCTGCGTCGACCGTGCATGTCCACGACGAACGCGACGCCACAGGAGTCGTGCTCGTTTGCCGGGTGGTAGAGCCCTCGAGGCCCGGGAAGATGAGTCATACCTAGCCTTCGTTGCGGTGATGGCAACTGACGACCAGCAACACTGATGGCCATCTACTGCTGTAGATGGGTACCGACCCGGGTGCGCCGATACCTTGTCCTCGTCAGTATCCGCCCATCCGCGACGGTGCGGGTGCCTTTTTCGGCAGCGCGGGATCGAACCTGACGATCGGTGGGACATCGTGGGCCCACCGCCTCGCAACAAACGATATGCCAGGCCACCGGGGGTTACGCAAGCAAGGCTGCCCTACTTTGCACGTGAACAGCGGAAATATGCCGGTAACAGGCCCGTAGCGGGGGCGTCACTGCGCGTGCTGCGGACGCAGCACGGCGTCGAGGATGCGGCGAATCCCCTCCCTCGGATCCGGATCGCTTCCGGACGTCAGCCGATGCAGGATCACCCCGTCGAGATAATCGACGAGAAGCCGCGCACCGGCGTCGGATTCACCCGGGCCATCTGCTCCGAGATCTGCCAGCATCGCCGCGCCCCACGCCCTCAGCTCGCCGCGTCTGATCTCCACCGCAGTGCGAAGTTCCGGAACGGACATGGCCTCGACGAACATCGCGAAGCGCGCCCGGGTCCGCACCGTGTCACTGTCGGTCGCGAACAGCACGTATCCGCACAGCAGATCTTCGAGCTCACGTTCGTCGCGCGGTGCTGCCGATGCGGCGCCGGCAAGAGCCGCCACGTCGACCCGGTCGCGTTCGAGAAGGCGATCGAGAACTCCTTCGACCAACGCCTGACGCGTGCGGAAGTAATTCGACGTCGACCCCGCCGGAACGTCGGCGATCGAGTCGACGCGCCGGTGCGTGAGTGCGCGCAGGCCTTCTGTCCCGAGCAGTTCGATCGCGGCGTCGAGCACTGTGGTGCGTTTGTCGGTCACCTCACGATCCTACGACCGACACTACGAATGTAGTGACACCGCACTACATCAGTAGTATCTTGCAGGCATGGCCACCGGATACGCAGGGAAAGCCGCGGTGCTCGGCGGAGGAATCGGCGGGCTCACCACCGCGAACGCCCTCGCCACCCGCGGCTGGCACGTCGACGTCTTCGAACGGGCCGCAGCACCGCCCACCACCGGCACCGCACTGGGACTGTGGCCCGAAGCCGTCGAGGCGCTCGAACTCGCCGGCCTGGGCGGACAGGCGCAGCGCCTCGGTGTGCTGCAGGAATCCGGCGCACTCATGAGGTGGGACGGGAAAGTGCTCGGACGCTTCAGCGACATCCGGGCGCCGGCGATCCTGCTGTCACGTCCTGTTCTGCTCGAGCTCCTCGTCGGAGCCCTTCCCTCCGATACCCTCCGGTTCGGGACCGCCGCTCCCGAACTCACCGACCTCACGGGCTACGACGTCGTGATCGGCGCCGACGGCATAGGCAGCGCGGTCCGAGACCAGATCTTCGGACCTTCGTATCGCCCCGTGCACTCCGGCTACGCAGCCTGGCGCGGCTGGTGCCCGGAGCCACCACCGCGATGAGCGAGACATGGGGCCCGGGCGCACTCTTCGGCATCACCCCGCGCGACGGCGACCTGACCAACTGGTTCGCAGCCGTCCGCACGCCCGCGGGTGGAGCAGGCACGGTCCACGAGCTCCGCGCACGCTTCGGCGACTGGCACCGCAGCGTGCGCGACGTCCTCGACCGGCTCGACCCCGCCGAAGTCCTGCACCACGATCTGTACGAGTCGCCGGCTCTGCCGTCGTACGTGCGCGGAACCACAGCACTGATCGGCGACGCAGCGCACGCGATGACTCCCAACCTCGGTCGAGGCGCGTGCGAAGCGATGGTGGACGGTGTCACACTCGCGACGTTGCTGACCGAGCATCCGGTCATCGAGGCTCTCGGCCGCTACGACCGGGCACGACGTCGTCGCACACAGCGCCTGGTTCGGACGTCGCGGACGGTCGCGCGGGTGGCGACGGCGACCCGGCTCACCGGCGTGCGCAACGCCGTGGTGGGGACCGCCGTCAGATTCGCCTGACGTCCGAGGGAACCGATCGGACCTCTGCTGCGTCCAATCCTGATGGGACTGTTTCAAGATCAGGAGCTGGTTGCGGATGACGTGGTTGCAAGTGGACATCGACGCGCTGAGAGCCCTGGCGTCGGCATTGACGTCGGAGGCCGAACTCATCGGCGAGCTGGAGCCCGGAGCTCCGCTCGCTGCGGCGGCCACAACGATGACGTCGTCAGCGGTCGGTGGCGCTCTCACGCGCGCCGAAGCTCCACTGCACACCGCCTACCACGCCATGTCCATCTGCTTGCACCGCATGGCCGAAGCAACATCCGCCGGCGCGAGGAACTACGAGACCGCAGAGGACGAATTCAGGCGGCAGGTCGAGGCAGTGGGAAGCAGCTTCGAGCGCACAGGAGTCTCTGAAAGCACAGTGTCGTAGATGTCGACGCTCTCGCAGATCCGAACACTCGACCTCGCGGCGCTGGCATCCACAGCCGACAGCGTCGAAGCCTCCAACATCACATTCGGCAGAGCAACCGACCAGGTCGACCGCCATGTCGACCGCGCGTTCAGCACATGGCAGGGCGAGGCTGCCGCGGCCGCAGCGG